>NZ_CP012697.1:3600000-3933015 GCF_001314225.1 Microbacterium sp. No. 7 | reverse complement strand
AACCTCGGCTGAACGCCCGGACCCGGAAAGGAGCACGCACACATGCATGAGCTCATCGCCACCTGCTGGACCCACGCGGGAGACGCCGCGCCGATGCGCGACGGCGAACGCAGCCCGCTCGACATCCTCGATCGCGTGCGCGTCGCCGCCGACACCGGCTTCGCGGGCTTCGGCATCGTCTACGCCGACCTGCTCGTGGCGCGCGAGACGATCGGCTGGGAGCGGCTGGCGCGGGAGATCCGCGCGGCGGGCTTCCGCCACACCGAGGTCGAGTTCCTCGACGACTGGTGGGCGACGGGCGAGCGCCGGGCGGCGTCCGACGTGAAGCGCGGCGATCTGCTCGCGGCGGCCGAGCTGCTCGAGGCGCGCTTCGTCAAGGTCTCGGGGTCGATGACCGAGGAGCCCGCGCGCGACCTTCTGATCGACGCGTTCCGGGGGCTGTGCGACGACGCGGAGCGGGCGGGCACGCGCATCGCCCTGGAGCCGCTTCCGTTCACGAACTTCCGCACGGTGCCGGAGGGGGCGCGGTTCGTCCAGGATGCCGGCCATCCCGCCGGCGGCGTCATCATCGACGTCTGGCACGTCTTCCGCGCCGGGCAGACGCCCGCCGACCTGCTCGGCGCGGTCGCGCGCGAGCATCTCTTCGGCGCGGAGCTGAACGACGCGCTCGAGCCGGCGCCGCCCGCGGATCGGCTGTTCGCCGACACGATCAACGCGCGCCTCCCTCCGGGAGAGGGCGACTGGGACATCCCCGGGTTCGTCAACGCGCTGCGCGAGATCGGCTACGACGGCCCGTGGGGAGTGGAGATCATCTCGGAGGCGCACCGCGCGCTGCCGCTCGAGGAGGCGCTGCGCGTGGCGTTCGCCTCGGGCAGCGCCGTGCTCGACGAGGCGCATCGACGCCGTCCCTGACCGGCCGGCAGGAGGAGGGGCGCAGCGGGCATCCGCTGCGCCCCTCCTTGCTTTGCGTGAGTCTCATGCGAAAGCAATCGTTTGCAAATTTGCATAACAGGCTCGTCACGATCTGTTGACCGATCCTTGGCAAGGCCCCTACTCTGTGAATGCAATCGTTCGCATTCTCGGCCGAACATGGGGTCGGATCGGCGGACGGAAGAGTCTCGGAAGACCCGAGCGGGTGTGCGCACCCCGGGTCGTGAAAGGTGATCGACGATGATTTCCAGCAAGACCAGAGCGGCGTCCCGCCTCATCGCGGCCGTCGGCGTGAGCGGCCTCGCGGCCGTCGCGCTGCTCGGCTGCACCAGCGCCGGCGGCGGCGACGGGGGCCAGGGCGGCGGAGACCAGGGCGGCGGCGACGTCGTGCGGGTCGCGTACTTCATCCCGACGAACGTCGTCGAGCGGTACGAGGCGCTCGACCGGCCCTTCTTCGAGGAGGCGATGGCGGAGCTCGCCCCCGATGCGCAGGTCTCGTTCTACAACGCGCAGGACGACCCCGCCGCGCAGCTGCGGCAGGCGGAGCAGGCGATCACCGAGGGCGCGGACATCCTCGTGCTCAACCCGGTCGACCTCGAGGCGGCGAAGTCGATCGTCGAGCAGGCCAAGCAGGCCGGCGCCACCGTCATCGGCTACGACCGCGCCATCCCGGGCGCCGCGGTCGACTTCTACGTGCAGGTCGACGGCGTCGAGGTGGGTGAGCTGCAGGGCCAGTGGATCGCCGACAACACGGCCGACGGTGACGTGCTCGCCGTGATCAACGGCTCGGAGTCCGACGACAACGCGCACGCCTTCCGGGACGGCTACATGTCGGTGCTGCAGCCGCTGTTCGACTCCGGCGCCCGCGTCCTCGGCTACGAGTCGTGGACGCCCGACTGGGATCCCGCGAACGCGCAGCGGCAGATGGAGCAGGCGCTCACTCAGCTCGACAACGGCGTGCAGGGCGTGATGGCGGCCAACGACGGCACGGCCGGCGGGGCGATCGCCGCCCTCGCGTCGCAGGGCCTCGCGGGCACGGTGCCCGTGACCGGGCTCGACGCGACGATCCCGGCGCTGCAGCGCATCGTCGAGGGGACGCAGGGGATGTCGGTGTGGCGTTCGCTCAAGGAGCAGTCGCGCCTGACCGCCGAGCTCATCGTCTCGATCATCAACGACGAGGACCCGGGCGACATCGTCACGTCGACGCGCGAGGACGGCGGCGTCGAGATCCCGTGGGTCACGGTGACCCCCATGATCATCGACGCGACCAACATCGACCTGGTCGTCGAGGACGGCGCAGCCACGAAGGAAGAGATCTGCGCCGGCGTCTCGAACGACGCGATCGGATTCTGCGACTGACGTCGCACGGACAGGTCTGAGGCCTCGGAAAGGAACAACGGTGTCGAGACAGGAAGCGGCCGGTCCGCCGCTCATCGAGCTGCGGAACATCACCAAGACCTTCGGCGCGGTCCGCGCCCTCGTGGGCGTGAACCTGCACGTCGACGCGGGCGAGGTCGTCGCGCTCGTCGGCGACAACGGCGCGGGGAAGTCCACGCTGGTCAAGGTCATCTCGGGAGTCATCACGCCCGACTCGGGCGAGATCCTCTTCGAGGGCGAGCCCGCGCACATCGCGTCCCCCGCGGACGCCTCCGGATACGGCATCGAGACGGTGTACCAGGACCTCTCGCTCTGCGACCCGCTCGACGTGTCGCAGAACCTCTTCCTGGGCAAGGAGAAGAAGATCATCCCCTGGCTGGGATGGCTCTCCCCGCTCGACTCGAACGGCATGGAGTCGCGTGCGAACGACCTGCTCGACTCCCTGGGCGCCGTCACGATCCACGACTCGCGCATCGCCGTCGAGAACCTCTCGGGCGGCCAGCGGCAGTCGATCGCGGTGGCGCGCGCCGTGCTGTGGAACTCGAAGGTCGTCCTGCTCGACGAGCCGACCGCCGCGCTCGGCGTCTCCCAGACGCGGCAGGTGCTCGACCTCATCCTGCGCCTCCGGGAGCAGGGGCTGGGCGTCATCCTCATCACCCACAACATGAACGACGTCTTCGAGGTCGCCGACCGCGTCGCGGTGCTGCGGCTCGGGCAGAACGCGGCGACGTTCGACATCCATGACACGAACGCGGAGTCGGTGATCGGGGCGATCACCGGCGCGGAGTTCGGAACCGAGCGGGGGCAGGCGAGATGAGCGGTGCGAACAACGGCCCCGTGCCGCAGGGCATGACCGAGACGCCCACGGGACGCATCACGGCGGCGATCGGCACGGCGGCCGACCGGAGCGGCCCCACGACCCTCACGGGCCTCCTGCGCTCGCGCGCCGGGCTCCTGCGCGAGATGGCGCCCGTGCTCCTGGCGCTCGTCGCCATCTGGATCATCTTCGCGGCGCTGAACCCCGTGTTCCTCAGCCCGCGGAACATCTCGTTCCTGCTCGTGCAGACGGCGGTGCTCGGCATCATCGCGATCGGCGTCGGCTTCGTGCTGCTGATCGGCGAGATCGACCTGTCGTGCGCCACGACGGCGGGGATCTCCGCGGCCGTGCTGGCGGTGCTCCTGCAGAACGCGGGATTCGACCCGTGGGTCGCCGTCCTGGTCGCGCTGTGCGCGGCCGTCGTCATCGGCCTGTTCCTCGGCGTCTTCGTCGCGATCGTCGGCGTCCCCTCGTTCATCGCGACGCTCGCGGCCCTGCTCGGGTTCAACGGCGTCATGCTCTGGGTGCTCGGCGGCGCAGGCACGGTCAACATGGGCAACGCGGCCATCCGGGCGCTCGCGACCACCTACCTCCCGCCGGCCCTCACCTGGGCGCTCGCCGCCGTCGTCGCGGTCGCGGCGGGGGCGGCGCTGATGGCGGGGCGCGCGGCGCGCACGAGGGCGGGGCTCTCCGTGACGCCGATGTGGTGGACGCTGTCGCAGTTCGTCCTGATCGTCGTCGTCATCGTCGTCGTCGCAGCGCTCCTGAACGCCTATCTGGGGCTGCCGCTGCCGGGCCTGATCCTGCTCGTGCTCGCCGCGATCGCGGTGTACATCACGCGCAGCACGCGGCTCGGGCGGGCGCTGTACGCCGTCGGGTCGAACGCCGAGGGTGCGCGACGGTTCGGCATCCCGGTCGTCGGCGTCCGCATCGCGGCCTTCGCGATGGGCGGCCTGCTCTTCGGCATCGCCGGCGTGCTGGGCGCGGCCCGGTACTCGGCGGCCTCGTACGCCGCGTTCGCCGGCGGCACCCTGCTGCTGGAGGCGGTCGCCGCGGCGGTGCTGGGCGGCATCTCGCTGTTCGGCGGACGGGGCCGCATCGCCGGAGCCGTGCTCGGTGCGCTCGTGATCGGCAGCCTCGGCAACGGTCTCGACCTGATGAACGCGACCACCGCCGACAAGCTCATGATCGAGGGCGCGATCCTGCTCGTCGCCGTGGCGATCGACGCGATCTACCGCCGGCGGGGTGCTCGACGTGGCTAGCGGCGAGGCGAGGAGGACGGCGCGGCTGGGCGTCGTCGGATGCGGCGCGATCGGCCGGGACCACATCCGGCGCCTCTCGACGCTCGTCGCGGGCGCCGAGGTCACCGGGGTGTTCGACGTCGTCGCGGAGGCGGCGCAGGCCGCGGTCGACGACCTCGGGCTCGGCGCGCGGCGCTTCGGCGGCGTCGCGGAGCTCGTCTCCGCCGACGAGGTGGACGCGATCGTGATCGCCTCCCGCAACGACGCGCACCTGGAGCCGCTGCTCGCGGCGATCGCCGCGGGCAAGCCCGCCTTCGTCGAGAAGCCGATGGCGATCGACGCGGAGCAGTCCCGTCAGGTGGTCGAGGCGGAGGTCGCGCACGGCGCGCGGCTCGTGCAGGTGGGCTTCAACCGCCGGTTCGACGCCGGGTATCTGCAGATGAAGCGGATCCTCGACGCGGGGGACCTCGGGGCGCCGCTGCTGGGCGCGGGGCGGCACTACAACGTCGCCCCGGCCACGGCGTACTACGGCACCGAGAACGTCGTCAACGACAGCTTCGTGCACGACATCGACGCGTTCCGCTTTCTGCTCGACGACGACATCGCCCGCGTCGAGGTGCGCATCGGCCGTCGGAACAGCCTGAACCCCGCCCCGGCCCTCGATGAGCCGCAGCTGCTCCTCATGGAGACCGTCGGCGGAGTGATCGTCCCGGTGGAGGGCAACGTGAACTGCCAGTACGGGTACGACATCCAGGCCCGGGTCGTGTGCGAGCGGGGCCTCGTGTCGCTCCCCGACGTCGCGACGCCGGAGGTGCGGTTCGCGGGGCGGATCGCGCACCCGATCTCGTCGGACTGGGCCGATCGCTTCGCCGACGCGTACACCGCGGAGTTCCGGGCGTTCGTCGACGCCGTGAACGGCCGGCGTGCGCTCGCGGGGCCCGACGCGTGGGACGGGCTGATGGCGTCGCTGACGGCGGACGCCGCCCTCGTGAGCCTCCGCGAACGCGTGCCCGTGGACGTGCCGCGGCCGGCGCGGCCGGCGCTGTATGCGTGAGGGCGCTGCATGCGTGAGATGAGGGGGTTCCGCCGTCCCCGCGGCGGAACCCCCTCGTCACTCCTCCTCGAACACCTCGGGATGCCGGGCGAGCTCGATCCGGCTGCGCCGGATGTGCCGCGCGAGCACCTGCTCCGCCTCCTCCGCGTCGCGCAGGCGGAGGGCGTTCACGATCAGGTGGTGGTCGTGGTGCACGCTGCGGTCGTCCTCGAGGTAGAACAGCCGCGTCGCACGCCGGCGATAGTGCTGCGTGCGGTTCCAGAGGTTGAGGACCGTGTCGCGGAGCACCGTCGTGGCCGCGGCCTCGAGGCAGGACAGGTGGAACTCCCGGTCGAGCCGGAGGAACCGCTCGATCTCGTTCGAGCCCTCCATCGTGTCGGCGAGCAGCTCCAGGCCGTCGATGTCGCTGTCGGTGAGCAGCGGCACGTTCATGCGCAGCAGGAGCGGTTCCAGCCGCTCGCGCATCTGGTACATCTCCTGGCACTCGGCCATGCTGATGCGCGACACCCACGCGCCCGTGTTCGCGACGATGCTGACGAGCCCCTCCGCTTCGAGCATGCGCAGCGCCTCGCGCACGGGCAGGCGGCTGGCGCCGTGACGCTCGGCGAGCTCGTCCTGGCGGATCCGCTCGCCCGGCACGTACGCGCCCGCGAGGATGTCGTCGCGCAGGCTCGCCGCGATGGTCGCTCCGGTGGCGCCGTGGGCGCCCCGCTCGATGCCGGTCGTCGCGCTCATCGCTCGGGGTGCGCCGGGTGCCAGAGGTGACGGTCCGCGGTCTTCTCGTAGGCCTTCCCGCCGGGGAAGCTGACGAGCTCGAACTGCAGGCCCCACGGGGCGCGGAAGTAGATCCATCGCTGGCCCTCGGCGGACTGCCTGCTCGCCGTCGGGGCGTCGCCCATGACCTCGACGCCCTGGCCGCGCAGGTGGTCGACGGCGGCGTCGAGATCGTCGACGTAGAACGCGATGTGATAGCCCCCGATGTCGCTGTTGCGCGGCTGGGGGCTCTGGCCGTCGGCCGACTCGTAGAGGAACACCTCGAAGTTGGCCCCGTTGCCGAGCCGGTAGAACCGGATCTCCGAGATGACCGTGCGCGGGTGCACGCCGAGGTGGGTGCGCATCCAGTCGTCGTCGGACCGCTTCGCGCCGAGCCGGTAGATCTCGTCGCAGCCGAGGACGTCGACGAGGAACGCGTGCGCCTCCTCGAGGTCGGGGACGGTGAACCCGATGTGGTCGGTTCCGCGGATCCCCGGGATCCCTCTCCGAGCGTTCATGTGACCTCCCTGTCAGGCGGCGCCGTGCCGCCGTCAGAATTGTATCCAATGATGAAGAAATGACGATCAGTTCTTCGAGACTTCTTCATGCGAACGTTTGCATTGGATCAAATCATGTCTTACCATGACAGGACGAGGCCTGGGGTTGAGCGGGCCGCCGACGGATGAGATCGAGGCGAGGATGCCGAAGAAGAAGCGACTGCACACCGGGGTCGACTGGTACGAGCTGTCGACCACGAAGGCCGACTGGGATGCCGCCGACCCGGCGCTCCTGGGCACGATGCTGGCCCAGCTGCACCTCATCCGCGCGTTCGAGGAGTCGGTGCTCGAGGTGGCGGGGGAGGGACTCGTCCACGGCCCCGCGCACTCGAGCGTCGGACAGGAGGGCGGCGCGGTCGGCTCGATCGTCGGCCTGCGCTCGACCGACGGCGTCAACGGCTCGCACCGCGGACACCACCAGTTCCTCGCGAAGGCCCTCACGCACGTCAGCGGCGGCGTCATCGACCCCGCCGACCCGGTGACCCCCGGGATCCAGACGGTGCTGCAGCGCACGCTCGCCGAGATCCTCGGGCTCGCGCAGGGATACTGCCGGGGCCGCGGCGGATCGATGCACCTGCAGTGGTTCGAGGCGGGCGCGCTGGGGACCAACGCGATCGTCGGCGGCGGCGCCCCGATGGCCGCGGGCAACGCCTGGGCGCAGAAGCACAGCGGCACGACCGACCTGACGATCAACTACTTCGGCGACGGCGCGGCCCAGATCGGCTCCGTGCTCGAGTCGATGAACCTCGCCGCCGCGTGGCGGCTCCCCGTGTGCTTCTTCGTCGAGAACAACCTCTACGCCGTGTCGACGCGCGCCGACGAGATCACCGCCGACCCGCGGTTCTCGGTGCGCGGGCAGGGCTTCGGCATCCCCTCGTGGCGGGTGGACGGCATGGACCCGCTCGCGGTCCACCTCGCGATGGAGGAGGCGGCCGAGCGGATGCGCGCCGGCGAGGGCCCCACGGTCATCGAGGCGGAGGTCTACCGCTTCTTCCACCAGAACGGCGCCTACCCCGGCAGCGCCTTCGGCTACCGCTCGAAGGAGGAGGAGGCCGCGTGGCGCGCCCGCGACCCCCTCGACCTCGTCGCGACGCGGATGATCGAGCGCGGCCTCCTGGAGCGGGCGACGGTGGACGCGCTCCGCGCCCGCGCGCAGGCGGCGATGGGCGAGGCCGTCGGCCGGCTGCTCGAGGCGGACCCGGACAACCCGGGCAAGCGCCGGATCCGGCCCGAGCTCTGGCCCGAGACGAGCTTCGTGAACGTCGGCGTGCGCGGAGACGGCAGCGAGCTCGACGGTCTCCCCGGGCTCGGCGAGGTGACGCAGACCCGTCGCGTCAAGTTCGTCGACGCCGTGGCGCAGGTGATGGACCGCCGCATGGGCGAGGACCCGCGCATCGTCGTGATGGGCGAGGACGTGCATCGGCTCAACGGCGGCACGAACGGCGCCACGAAGGGGCTCGTCAAGAAGCACGGCGAGGAGCGCATCCTCGGAACGCCGATCAGCGAGAACGCCTTCACCGGCCTCGCCGGCGGGCTCGCGCTCGACGGGCGCTTCCGCCCCGTCGTCGAGTTCATGTACCCCGACTTCATGTGGGTCGCCGCCGACCAGGTCTTCAACCAGATCGGCAAGGCGCGCCACATGTTCGGCGGCGACAATCCCGTGCCCCTGGTGCTGCGCACCAAGGTCGCGATGGGCTCCGGCTACGGGTCGCAGCACCTCATGGACCCCGCCGGCATCTTCGCGACGAGCCCGGGATGGCGCATCGTCGCCCCCTCGAACGCGACCGACTACGTCGGCCTCATGAACGCGGCGCTCGCGCTGGAGGACCCCGTCCTCGTGATCGAGCACGTCGACCTCTACGGCATCGCCGACGAGGTGCCCGAGGGCGACCTCGACTACGTCATCCCGCCCGGCAGCGCCGCCGTCGTCCGCGAGGGCGGCGACGTGACCGTCCTCAGCTACCTGTCGATGGTGGGGCACGCGCGGGAGGCGATCGAGCAGACCGGCATCGACGCCGAGCTCATCGACCTGCGCTGGCTCGATCGCGCCTCGCTCGACTGGGACACGATCGGCGCGAGCATCCGCAAGACGAACGCGGTGCTCATCGTAGAGCAAGGCGCGCAGGGCACCTCGTACGGCGGCTGGCTCGCCGACGAGATCCAGCGCCGCTACTTCGACTGGCTCGATCAGCCGGTCCTGCGGGTGACGGGCGAAGAGGCGTCGCCGAGCATCTCCCGCGTGCTGGAGCGCGCGGCGATCGCCCGCACCGAAGAGGTCGTCGCCGGCCTCGAGGCCGTGCGCGCGGGATTCGGAGCCTGATCGTGGCCGAGATCATCCGGATGCCGGAGGTGCTCGCGGGAGCCGCGGAGGCGGCGGTGCAGACGTGGCTCGTCTCCGTCGGATCCGTCGTCGCCGTCGACCAGCCCCTCGCGGAGATCGAGACCGACAAGGCGATCGTCGAGTTCACCGCCGAGAAGGCGGGCACGATCGGCCGGCTGCTCATCGCCGAGGGCGACACGGTCGCCGTGGGCGACCCGATCGTCGTCCTGCTCGGCGACGGTGAGGGCGACGACGCGATCGGCCCCGCGCTGGCCGCCGCGGGCGTGGCGGATGCGGGTGTGGCGGATACGCGTGGCGGTGGGACCGGTGACGTGAGCGTCGCCGCGGAGCCCGTCGTCGGCGTGCCCGCCCCCGCCCCGTCCGTCGACGAGGAGCCTGCCGGGGCCGTGTCCGGCGGCGAGGAGCCCGCCGAGGCGGCGCCGGACTCCGGCCGGATCTTCGCGACCCCCATCGTGCGCCGGCTCGCGGCGCAGGCGGGCGTGCCGCTCGCCGACGTGGCGGGCACGGGGCCCCGCGCGCGCATCGTGCGCCGCGACCTGGAGCGGCACCTCGCCGCGCTGGAGCGATCCGGGGCCGCGTCGCGTGCGTCGGCGGAGGCATCGTCGGCGGAGGCAGGGGAGCCGGCATCCGCTGCGGCATCCATGCCGACGCCGGCGGCGGTGCCGGCATCCGCGAGTGCGGCGGGCGCCGGGTTCGAAGACGTGCCGCTCGACCGCATGCGCAAGGCGATCGCCCGCCGCCTCACGGAGAGCAAGGCGACGGTTCCGCACTTCTACCTGGTCGCGGACTGCCGGGTCGAGAGGCTTCTCGAGCTGCGGCGCACGGTCAACGAGACGGCGGCGCGCAAGATCTCCGTCAACGACTTCGTCCTGAAGGCCGTCGCGGCCGCGCTCGTCGAGGTGCCCGCCGCCAACGCGATCTGGAACGTCGACAGCATCCGCCGGTTCTCGTCGGTGGACGTCTCGGTCGCCGTGGCGACCGAGGGCGGGCTGACGACGCCCGTCCTGCGCGGCGTCGAGCGGATGCCGCTCGGCGAGGTGAGCGCGACGGTCGCCGACCTGGCCGAGCGCGCGCGTGCGGGCCGGCTGAGGCAGCACGAGCTCGAGGGCGGCAGCTTCTCGGTGTCGAACCTCGGCATGTACGGCACCGCGCAGTTCACGGCGATCCTGAACCCGCCGCAGTCTGGCATCCTGGCGGTTGGCGCGGCGCGGGCCGTGCCCGTCGTCGGCGTCGACGGCGCGCTCGAGGCGGGCCAGGTGATGACCGTGACGCTCTCCGCCGACCATCGCGTGCTCGACGGCGCCGTCGCGGCCGAATGGCTCGCGGCGTTCCAGCGGCGCATCGAGAACCCGCTGTCCATCCTGATCTGACCCCACCCGTCCCACCCGTCCCTGTCCGAAGGAGCCGTCATGGCCGCCATCCGAAGCATCAATCCGTCCACCGGCCTGGAGCGCGCCGTCTACGAGGAGGACTCCGACGCCGTCGTCGAGCAGCGGCTGGCCGCCGCCGCGGCCGCCGTGCCCGCGCTCGCCGCACTCGGCTGGGACCGGCGCGCAGAGCTCATGCGGGCCGCCGCCGACCTGCTGGAGTCGGAGATCGACGACGTCGCCGACCTGATCACGGCGGAGATGGGCAAGCCGATCGCGCAGTCGCGCGCCGAGGTCGCCAAGTCGGCCTCGTCGATGCGCTACTACGCCGACAACGCGCGGGAGTTCCTCACGGGGCGCGAGCTCGACGACCCGTCGGTCGTGGGCGCCTCGGCGGCGCGGACGCGCTTCGACCCGCTGGGCGTCGTGCTCGCCGTGATGCCCTGGAACTACCCGATCTGGCAGGTCGTCCGCTTCGCGGCGCCCGCCCTCATGGCCGGCAACGCCGGCATCCTCAAGCACGCGTCGAACGTGCCGCAGTCGGCCGTGTACATCGGCGAGCTGTTCACGCGCGCCGGGTTCCCCGAGGGGGCCTTCGCGACGCTGCTCATCGGGTCCCGCCGCGTCGAGGCCGTCATCCGCGATCCGCGCGTCGCCGCCGTGACCCTGACGGGCTCGGAGGGCGCGGGCCGCTCGATCGGCGCGACGGCCGGCGACGTGCTGAAGAAGGCGGTGCTCGAGCTGGGCGGCTCCGACCCGTTCATCGTGATGCCGTCGGCGGACCTGGAGGCGGCCGTGGAGACGGCGGTCAAGGCGCGCACGACCAACAACGGACAGGCGTGCATCAACGCGAAGCGGTTCATCGTCCACGACGACGTCTACGACGAGTTCGCGCGCCGGTTCGCGCAGGCGATGGACGCGCTCGTCGTGGGCGACCCCGCCGATCCGACCGTGGACGTCGGCCCGCTGGCCACCGAGTCGGGCCGGAGCGACATCGAGGAGCTCGTGGAGGACGCGCGCGCGAAGGGCGCCGCGATCCTCGTCGGCGGCCGTCGTTCCGACATCCCGGTCGGCTGGTTCTACGAGCCGACGGTCATCGCGGACCTCACACGCGACATGCGGCTCTACTCCGAGGAGGCCTTCGGGCCGGTCGCGAGCCTGTATCGGGCGGCGTCGTTCGACGAGGCCGTCGCGATCGCCAACGAGAGCGAGTTCGGGCTCGGCTCCGCGTTCTGGAGCAACGATCCCGAGGAGATCGCGCGCGCCGAACGGGAGATCGAGGCGGGCGCCGTGTTCGTCAACGGGATGACGATCTCGTACGCGCAGCTGCCGTTCGGCGGCATCAAGCGGTCGGGGTATGGGCGAGAGCTCTCGAAGGAGGGCATCCGCGAGTTCTGCAACCTCAAGACCGTCTGGGTGGCGTGACGGGAGGGCGCGATGACGAGGGGGTGATGTCGGTGGGCGTGCCGTCAGACGGTGCGTGGTCGGAGGGCGTGTCATCGGAGCGTGCGCGGTTGGCGGGTGCGTCGTCGGACGATGTGCCGTCGGACGGTGCGTGGTCGGAGGGCGTGTCATCGGAGCGTGCGCGGTTGGCGGGTGCGTCGTCGGACGATGTGCCGTCGGCGAGTGCGCGGCCGGTCGGCGCGTCGTCGGGGCGTGTGCCGCGGATCGCGGTCGTCGGCGCCGGTGCGAACGGTGCGGCGATCGCGGCCGATCTCGTGCGCGGCGGGCACGACGTCGAGATCATCGACCCGTGGGCGGCGAACGTCGACGCG
The DNA here is from genome assembly GCF_001314225.1 of Microbacterium sp. No. 7. NCBI lineage: Bacteria > Bacillati > Actinomycetota > Actinomycetes > Micrococcales > Microbacteriaceae > Microbacterium > Microbacterium sp. No. 7. The sequence continues at coordinate 3,920,803 of NZ_CP012697.1, read as the reverse complement.
ATCCGTCGCCGCGGCGTGGAGGTCGAGCGCGCGGGCGGCGTCGTGTCGACCACCGTGACGGCGCATCACGTATCCGACGTCGCGACGCTCCGAGCGCCGTATGACATCGTGCTCGTGGGCGTGAAGGCCTACGACACGCGGTGGGCGGTCGAGCTGGTGCGGCCGCTCGTGGCCGCGGACGGCGTCGTCGTCGGCGTGCAGAACGGGATGACCGTGCCGCAGATCGAGGCCGTCGTCGGCCCGGATCGGACGCTGGGGTGCGTCATCGAGGTCGCGGCGGAGATGTTCGTGCCCGGACGCGTGCGCCAGCAGACGCCGATGTGGTTCGCGGTCGGTGCGGTTGGCGCTGCGAGCGTTGTCGGTGCGGCGAGCGTTGCCGGTGCGGTTGGCGTTGTCGACGCGGCGCGCGCTGTCGGTGCGGCGGCGGCCCGGCGGCTCGAGCGCGTCGTGCCGGTGCTCGCGTCGGCGGGCACGGTGACGGTCTCGGACGACATCGTGTCGTCGAAGTGGATGAAGCTCGTCGCGAACGCGGCCGAGCTGGTGACGTCGGCGGTGCTGGACCTGCCGCTCGCCGACGCGGTGAGGGTCGACGGGATGCACGACGTCATGCGAGAGGCCGGTGCGGAGGCCGCGCGCGTCGCGATCGCCGGCGGGCGCCGGCTCGTGCCCGTGTTCGACGTGGACGTGCCGCAGGGACGGACGCCGGAGGGGTACGCGGCCGATCTGCTCGACGGCGTGCTCGGGTCGTACACGCTTCCCGACACCCTCACGACGGTGCTGCAGGACTGGCGCAAGGGGCGGCGCGCCGAGATCGAGGAGCTGAACGGCCACGTCGTGAGGGAGGGTGCGCGGCTCGGCATCCCGACGCCCGTGAACGAGCGCGTGCTCGCCGTCGCCCGGCGCGTGGAGGCGGGCGTGCTCGCCGCATCGCCCGAGAACGCCTCGCTGCTGTGCGGGGATCGCGGGGACGACGGTGCTCGCGGGCACCGTGGAGGGGGCGTGTAGGGGCGGGGCGAGTGCCGCCGTGAGCACTCGCACATGGCGGGCGAGCGCACCCGGGATGAGCATCCGGAGCGAGGGCTCTGGCGTGAGCGGGCCCCCACCGTCGCGGGGTGGGGGCGCGCTGGCGGCAGAGCCGTCGACCGCCCGCGACGCAGGGCGCGTGCGACGGTGTCGGGGTTCGTCTGTTCGCGCTCGAACGCGGGCTCGCGCAGGAACGTGCACTCGTGCCCGAACACAGGCCCGGGCCCGGATGTGCGCTGGGCCTGAAGGCGCGCCTCCGCTCGACTCTCGCCCGCGTCGACCGTTCGCGTCCGTCGCCCGCATCGACCGTCCGCATCAGAACGGCGCATCGGTGACGGGCGGCGCATCCGGGCGCCACGCCCATCTCTGCCGGCCCGGCGCGGGTGGTGCCTCGTGCTCGGGCACGAACCTCACGACCGGCTCGGGCCTGTCGGTGTGCGCATGGCCGGAAGGGCTGGTCCACACCAGCTCGCCCGGGGACTTCTGCCGCACGGTCCATGCCGAGTGGTGCTTGAGCGTGTGGTGCCGGCGGCAGAGATGAGCGGTGTTGCCGGGGCTGGTGGGGCCGCCGAGGGCGGCGTCGACCGTGTGGTCGACATCGCACCGGACGGCGTTCCTCCGGCATCCGGGAAAGCGGCAGTGTTCGTCCCGCGCACGGAGGAACCTTCGGAGCGCTTCCGGAGGCCGGTACCGGTCGGTGGCGAGCACCGCCCCGTCGATCGGGGAGGTCATGACCCTGTCCCATCCGGAGGCGGCGCCGGCGAGGCGGGCGGCCGTGGCCGGGTCGATGGGTCCGTATCCGGCGAGCGTGCAGGGCTCGGTCGAGTTGCCCGTGACGGTGAGGACCGGGACGGTGACCGACACGTGTCCGCGGATCTCCCCGAGCCCGTCGCCGAGGCAGGTGTCGGGCGTTCCGGTCAGCAGAAGGTCGGTGAGCACGTCGGCACGGATCTGGTCCAGCGTCCGGGAATCCCGCGCGGCACCGGCGACCGCGTCGACCGCGATCGCGGAGACGCCCTCGAACGCGTCCGGCGATTCGGCGGGGTCGGTCTCCTCGATGGGGTTGGTGCCCTTGACGGTGTCAGGCGCCCCGAGAGGGTCGACTCTCTCGATGGCGTCAGACTCCTCGACAGTGTCGGAACCTTTCACGGTCTCGCACGTTTCAGCCGCGCCACATCCCTCGACGGCATCCGATCCCTCGGCCGCGTCGGCCGCCCTCTCGCCCGCGGCATCCTCGCTCGCATCCCCACCGGCGTCGCGGTCGGACACGATGGTGCGGGCCTGCTGGGTGAGCCGGTCATGGATCGCGTGGGCGAGGGTGGCGGGAAGCACGGCGAACAGCTCCGCGAGCCCGTCCGCCAGGTCCCGCACGCCCACACGACGCGCCTGTGCGGCCATGGTGGCGCGTTCGGCGAGGGAGCGGTCGCGGTAGCGTTCGGCGATCGTGTTCACGACGGGGCGCAGCCGACCCGGCGTGAGCACGCGTGCCCTCTCCATCGCCCGTGACAGGTACTGCGCCAGGTTCTCTTCGTCATCGATGCCGGCGGCGGCCTCGTAGATCGTCAGCAGGTGCACGCGGGAGAGCTCGCCCCGCTCGACCGCGTCGACCGCGACGCCGAACCGGCCGCAGACGTCGATCGCCTGGTTGAGCAGCCGGGTGATCGTCCACTCGCTCATCCGCGTCGTGGTCGCCAGCTCCGCGATCAGCGACCGGCGCGCGATGTCGCGACCGACGTCGGGGATCGGGTCGCCCGCATCCGCGGCATCCGCCGCATCACCGCCGGGGACGCCGATGAGCTCCCCGGCACGGGCGAGGACGCGCAGCTCTCGGGCATCCACCGCGCCGCGCTCGCGCGTCACGGCGGCGAACGCATCCACGACGTCGTCGGTGCGACGCAGCGCGATCGCATGCCGGCTCTCAGGGACGTGCGCAGCGGACGGCGGACCGGCGGGCGACTCGGGAGGTGATTCGGGGAGATGCACGATGACTCCAGGATGAGAACAGCGATCGTCAGGGAGACCCGTTCTGTTCTCGCGTGCCGTCTGGCTGTTCATCCCCAGCGGAGCCGAAGCCCCGCCCACCGTGTGTTTCGAATCTCTGCGACCTATCTTACCATAACATTCGAACATTACAACGACATTCCTTGATGTCGAGGAACATGTGCGCCGCTACCGGCCGCGGTCGATGCGTCCGAGCGAGAGCGGCACGACGACCTCGTCGAGGATGCGGTCGACGAAGGCCTCGTCGACCGGGTCGCCGGTGATGAGCAGCCGGTGCCAGAGCACGGCCTGGCCGAGCTCCGAGACGATGTCGACGGGGAGGTCGGCGGCGATCTCGCCGCGCTCGGCGGCGCGCGCGTAGATCGCGCGCATCGCCTCGCGTCGCCACGCGATGACGGTCGTGCGGAATCCGCGGGCGAACTCCCGGTCGTGCGCCATGACGCCGACGATCACCGGGTAGAGCGCCGCGGCGGGGCTCGTGAAGGATGCCGCCCACTGCGTGAGCACGGCCCGCACGTCGCCCCGCAGGGTGCCGGTGTCGGGCGGCGCGATGAGCATGCGCGCCCGGGTCAGCAGGGTGTCGCGCACGAGCGCCGCACTGTCGGGCCAGCGGCGGTAGAGCACGGGCTTCGACGTGCGGATCGCGGCGGCGACCGCCTCCATCGTGACCGCGGGGGGTCCGCCGGCGATGAGCAGGCGGATCGTCGCGTCGTGGGCGTCGGACTCGATCTGCGCCGACGACCGTCGCGATCGTGTCGGGCTCATCCGGCTCAGTCTAGGCACCGTTGCCGTTCGTGGCGGATGGCTCTAGAGTGGATAGAAACGGAAACGTATCTTGTTGAATGCGGCAGGCTCCCGGGCCTCGCCGCGAGGCGGCGCACGGTGTTCACAACTCAGGAAGCCTGGTGTTCAGAACTCAGGAAGAACCGGCGGCCCGGCCGGTCAGAGGCCGGGTACGGGCCCGAACGGCCTGAATTGTGAACGGCGGGCGGCAAACCCCGGCCGGGCGACGGGTGACCCGGCCGGGCGACCCGGAAGGACCGGATGGCCGGAAGGGGCGCCCCGGCCGGGACGCCGGACGGCGCGGAAAGGAAACGGCAGCATGCGCGTAGGGATCATCGGCGGAGGGATCGGGGGCCTCTCGACGGCCGTCGGACTGCAGCGAGCCGGCATCGACGTCGCCGTGTTCGAGCGTTCGGACGCACCGCGCGTCTCGGGCTCGGGCCTCTCGGTGTTCGGCAACGGCATCGCGGCGCTCGACGCGATCGGGCTCGGCGATCGGTTCCGTGACGTGACCCGCGGTCCCGCCGCGGGCCTGCGCGGCGGGCAGCGCCGTCCCGACGGGCGGTGGCTCACCCTCGTCCCGGTCGAGGATGCGGGGGAGCTGCGCATCGTCCACCGGCGCGTGCTGCACGACCTGCTGCTCGGCGCGCTCGAGCCCGGCACCGTGCGCTGGGACGCTCCCGCGCGCGTCGTCGGCGACGGCGGCACGGTCGAGGTCGGCGGCACCGGCGCGGCGAACGGTGTCACGGAGCGCTTCGACGTCGTCGTCGCGGCCGACGGACTGCGCAGCGCCGTGCGTGCGTCGTGGCCGGGCGACCCCGGCATCCGGTACAGCGGGTACAGCGCGTGGCGCGGCGTCACGCGCGAGCCCGTCGACCTGCTCGGCGGCGCGGGCGAGACCTGGGGACGCGGGCTGCGGTTCGGCATCGCGCCGCTGCCCGACGACTGCGTCTACTGGTTCGCGGTCGCGACGATGCCGCGCGACGAGGCGGTCGCCGACGAGTTCGCCCGCGTCGAGGAGCTGTTCGGCGGATGGCACGAGCCGATCCCCGCGCTGCTCGCCGCGACCGACCCGGCGGAGGTCTTCCGCCTGCCGATCGAGGACCTCGCGGGCCCCGCGCCGACCTTCCGCCGCGGACGCGTCGTGCTGCTCGGCGATGCCGCGCACGCGATGACCCCCGACCTCGGCCAGGGCGGCGGCCAGGCGCTCGAAGACGCCGCGACCCTGGCAGCACTGCTCGCGCCGATCGCGGGGCGCGACAGGGCCGCGGATGCCGGGGGATCGGATGCCAGGACCGCGGATGCCGGGACCGTGGACGCCGGAACCGCGGATGCCCGGGGCGTGGATGCCGGGACCGTGGATGCCCGGGGATCGGATGCCATCGACGCCGGGCTCGCCGCATATGATCGCCTGCGCCGTCGCCGCACCCAGCCGATCGCCCGGCGCGCCCGCCTGGTCGGCGCCGTGGGCCAGGCACGCACCCCGTGGCGCGCCGCGCTGCGCGACGCCGTGCTGCGGGCGACGCCCGCGAGCGCGATGGCCCGCCAGATGGACTCGCTGCAGCACTGGGCGCCGCCGGTTCCCTGACAACACGATTCGCGAGGGTGCCAGTTCTCCTCGCGAGGGTGCCAGTTCTCTTCGCGAGGGTGCTTCTGCGAAAGCCTCGCCGTGAGGAGAACGGGTGCCACCGGGCACGACACAGCCGGGGCGCCGCCGGCCGTGAGACAGCAGCGGGCGCCCGCCGGCCCGAGACAGCACGTTCGGCGCCGGCATGAGGCGGCACGGGCACCGCCGCGCGGTACCCTCACGCTATGACGACTCCGCCCCCGCCCGGACAGCCCCCGTACGGCCCGCCGCCCAGCGGCCAACCGGGAGACGGCCAACCCGGGCACGGTCAGCCGCCCTACGGGCAGCAACCGTACGGACAGCAGCCCTACGTCCAGCCCGGACACGCACAGCCCGGATACGGCCAGCAGCCGTACGGCCGGCCCGCCTACGGCCCGCCGCCGCTGAGCCCCTCCGACCAGCGCCTCTGGGCGACGCTCATCCACGTGGGCGGCATCTTCCTGGGCTTCCTGCCGGGCCTCGTCGGATACCTCGTGATGAGGGACCGCGACGCGTTCGTGCGCGGCCACGCCGTGACCGCCCTGAACTTCCAGATCACGATCGTGATCGCCGTCGCGGCCGGCTTCGTGCTCAGCTTCGTCGGCATCGGCGTGCTGGTCATCCTCGCCGCCTACCTGCTCGACCTCGTGTTCTCGATCATCGCGGCCGTCCGCGCGAACCAGGGCGTCCCCTACACGTATCCGCTCGCGATCCCCTTCATCCGCTGACCGCCCGGGCCCGCCCGCTGACCGCCCCGGCCCATCCGCTGATCGCCCCGGCATACTCGCCGACCGCGTCCCGGCAGATGGCGGCGTGACCGAGCGCGGCTAAGCTTGACGGATGCCGTCACCCTGCGGCATCCACCCCTCTCGCACTCGCGAAAACGACCATTGGAGCCACCTGTGGCCGAGCAGTCACGCCTCGACAAAGTCATCGCCCTCGCCCGTCACCGCGGATTCGTCTTTCAGGCCGGGGAGATCTACGGCGGATCGCGGTCGGCGTGGGACTACGGTCCGCTCGGCACCGAGCTGAAGGAGAACATCCGCCGGCAGTGGTGGCAGACGTTCGTGCGCGGTCGCGGCGACATGGTCGGGCTCGACTCGTCGATCATCCTGCCCAAGCGCGTGTGGGAGGCGTCCGGCCACGTCGCGACGTTCACCGACCCGCTCGTCGAGTGCCTGCAGTGTCACAAGCGCTTCCGCGAGGACAACCTCCTCGAGGACTTCGAGGCGCGCAAGGGACGCAAGGCCGAGAACGGCCTCGCCGACGTGCCGTGCCCCAACTGCGGCACCAAGGGCAACTACACGGAGCCCAAGGCGTTCTCGGGCCTCGTCAAGACCTACCTCGGCGTCGTCGACGACGAGAGCGGCCTGCACTTCCTGCGGCCCGAGACGGCGCAGGGCATCTTCGTGAACTTCTCCAACGTGCTCACGGCGTCGCGCAAGAAGCCGCCGTTCGGCATCGGCCAGGTCGGCAAGGCGTTCCGCAACGAGATCACGCCCGGCAACTTCATCTTCCGCACGCGCGAGTTCGAGCAGATGGAGATCGAGTTCTTCACGCCGCCCGCCGAGGCGCAGCAGTGGTTCGAGCACTGGGTCGAGGCGTGCTGGAACTGGTTCATCGACCTGGGCGTCGACCCCGGCAACATGCGCCGCTTCGACGTGCCCGAGCACGAGCGCGCGCACTACTCGGCCGGCACGATCGACGTCGAGTACCGCTTCGGCTTCCCGGGCAAGGAGTGGGGCGAGCTCATGGGCATCGCCAACCGCACCGACTTCGACCTGTCGAGCCACATCGAGGCATCCGGCCAGAAGCTCACCTACTTCGACCAGGCGTCGGGCGAGACGTACGTGCCGTACGTCATCGAGCCGTCGTTCGGCCTCACCCGCTCGATGATGGCGTTCCTCGTCGACGCCTATCGTGAGGAAGAGGTGCCGAACGCGAAGGGCGGCGTCGACACCCGCACGGTGCTCGGCCTCGACCCGCGCCTCGCCCCCGTCAAGGCCGCCGTGCTGCCGCTGTCGCGCAACGAGCGGCTGTCGCCGCTGGCGCGACAGGTGGCCGACGACCTCCGCGCGCAGGGCTGGGCCGTCGACTTCGACGACGCCGGCGCGATCGGCCGCCGCTACCGCCGCCAGGACGAGATCGGCACGCCGTTCTGCGTCACCGTCGACTTCGACTCGCTCGACGACGACGCCGTCACGGTGCGCGACCGCGACACCATGGCCCAGGAGCGCGTGCCGCTCGAGGGCCTGCGCGACTACCTCGCGGAGCGCCTGCGCGGAGCGTGACCACGGCGGATGCCGGTGCCGCCGTCGCCGCCGGCCCGGCATCCCTCGCCGTCGCCTGGGCTCTCGTGCCGTCGTCATCCCTGCCGGCCCGGCGTCCTCGTCGTCGCCTGGGCTCTCGCGCCGTTGGCATCCCTGCCGGCCCGGCATCCCTCGTCGTCGCCTGGGTTCTCGTGCCGTCGTTATCCCTGCCGGTCGTCATCCCTCGCAGGGCTTGGCATCCCATGCCGTCGCCTAGGCTCTCGCGCCGCTGTCCGGCTCCGGCCGTGTGGTCCGCGCGCCGGCATCTGGCCCCGTGTCGCCGCCCGGCCTCTCCTGCCACCACCTGGCAGCAGGAGAAATCACCGGTGCAGGACGATCCGGCGAGAATCCTCCTGCACCGGTGATTTCTCCTGTGTCCGTGACGCACGCTGCGCCGGATGCCGGATGCCGGATGCCGGATGCCGGATGCCGGATGCCACGCCGCCTACGCGCCGCCGTCGCGGGCCCGGTGGCCGTAGGTCCCGGAGGTGAGCGTGCGGAACGAGGTCTCCACGATGCCGCGCAGCACGGCGAGATCGACGTCGTCGAGAGCCTTGAGGTACAGGCATCCGACGCCCGTGGTGTGCGGGCCGAGCCGCGACAGCGCCTGCTCGTGCGCGCCGACGCCGTCGGGGAGGTAGATCGTCGTCGCGGCCTTGCGCGGCGCGAAGCCCACGGCGGGGGAGTCGCCCTCGCGGCCCGACTCGTAGCGGTAGTGGTACTCGCCGAAGCCGACGATCTTGCCCGTCCACAGCTCGGGCTCCAGGCCCGTGACGTCGCGCATGAGCGCGACGAGCGCCTCCGCATCGCGTCTCCGCGCCGCCGGCGTCACCCCCGCGATCGCCGCTGCGACGTCGTCACCCGTGCGTTCCATGTCGTCCTCCTCGCCTCGAGCACATTGTCGCGCGTCCGCGGCTGCGCCGCGAGGGTGCTGGTTGTTCTCGCGACGGTGCCAGGTGTTCGCGCGAGGGTGCTGGTTGTCGCCACGAGGGTGCCAGTTGCTCACGCGAGGGTGCTTCGGGTAGCACCCTCGGCGAGATACCTGGCACCCTCGCGGCGATATCTGGCACCCTCGCGGTGACAACGGGCACCCTCGGCGAGACAACGGGCACCCTCGCGGTGGGCGGTGGGGGACCGCGCGCTCATCGACGGCGATAGGCGCGCTCGGCGCGCACGGCGGGGATGAGGCCGAGCAGCGCCCACAGGAGCACCCAGGGGAGCACCCAGGCGACGGAGGCGCCGAGGGCCGCGGCCGCGCCGGCGACGCCGGCGAGGGCGAGCACGGCTCCCGCGATCGTCCCGACGAGGGCGCCGACGCCCGCGACGGCGAGGAACGGGGACGCGGCCCGGTGCACGGCGACCCACGCGTGGTCGTCGCGCAGCGTGAGCGCCGTGCGATAGCCGGCGATCCGGCTGCGCCGGAACGTGCCGCGCCGGCACGCCCGCGCCCACCAGAGCACGAGGAGCGCGAGCGCGGCCACGAGGGCGGCGCCGATCAGCTCGGCCATGGAACTCCCCTCGTGCGGTGCGTCCGCGTCGTCCTCCACGCTAGGCGCGTCGCCGATCGCGCACATCCACCCGCGGTCGGACTCCCGGGCCATCCCGAGGTCCCGGGCCATCCCGAGGGCGGGGCAGGAGTGCGGGGCCGCGGCTACTTCTTCGCGGCCGCCTTCGCGGCGCGCTTGCTCTCGCGCACGCGGGTGAGGCTCTCGGGCGAGACGATGTCGGCGACCGAGCGGAACGAGCCCTCGTCGCCGTACGGAGCGGACGCCTCGCGCCAGCCGGCGCCGGCGAACCCGTACTGCTTGCCGAGCAGGGCGAGGAAGATGCGCGCCTTCTGGTCGCCGAAGCCCGGCAGCGCCTTGAGGCGCTTCAGCACGGTCGGCCCGTCGGGGGCGTCGCGGGTCCACAGCGCCGCCGCGTCGCCGTCCCAGTCGTCGACGAGCGCCTGGCACAGCGCCTGCACGCGCGCGGCCATGGAGCCGGGAAAGCGGTGCACCGCGGGCGAGATCTTGAACGCCTCGACGAACGCGTCGGCGTCGTAGCCCGCGAGGGTCGTGGCGTCGAGGGTGCCGACGCGGTCGCGGATCTTCAGCGGTCCCGCGAACGCGGTCTCCATCGCGACCTGCTGGTCGAGCAGCATGCCGAGCAGCAGGGCGAGCGGGTTGTCGCTCAGCAGCTGGTCGGCGGCGGGGTCGTCAGTGATGTGGAGTTCGGGCATGTCAGCCAGTATCGCAGTGGAGCATCCGCGTTTCCGTGCGCGACCGCAAGAAGGCCTTGCGATGCAAGACCCGGCTGGTCGAGTTCTTTCCCTCCTGACGGAAGGTCGATCGATATATGGTCTTGGATGTCGGCAATATGACGAGGGTGCCACGATGGCCGATGCATAGACGCACCCGATTCTCGCAAGGAACGATGCGCATATGACCTCCCAGCCGAACCGCAAAGCAACCGATCGCCTGTACGTCATCGCGCAGAGCCCCGGTATGGCCGTGGTCGATCTCTACGACGACGGCAGTGCAGAGCTCTTTCCCGGCTCGCCGTTCGAATCGGGATCGGGTGGTGTCGACCTTCGGGTCACTCCGGACGGGAAGTACCTTCTGGCTCCCGCGGGCTGGGGGCTGCCGATGGGCGGCGGCATGCGGCAGGCGTTCAAGCCCGAGATCGGCGTGTACCGTGTCGAGGACGACGGCAGTGTGACCAGCGCCGGCAAGTACCGCTTCAACAAGTTCGTCACGCCGCTCGGCACCGAGACCGCAGCCAACGGTCGCGATGTGTACGTCGGAATGGGTCACGGTCTGGCCGGCATGGTCGGCGGCTCGATCCAGCACTTCCACCTCAGCGAGGAGGGCGTGCTCTCGCCCGTCAGCCCCCGCCGCAGGCTCGGCAAGTTCTCGCACGGCCTCGTGCAGTCGAAGATCTCGCCCGACGGCACGAAGCTCTATGTCATCAGTGCGATCACGAACACGATCTTCACCTACGGTCTCGAACCCGACGGCAGCATCGGCGGTCTGATCCACGAGTTGCAGGTCAAGGGCAAGACGCCCGTGAACCCCGTGTACTCGCCCGACAAGCGTTTCCTGTTCACCGCGAACGAGAACAGCAGCTCGATCGGTGTGCTCGAGATCGGGCCCAACGGGCTGCTCACCGAGATTCCCACCTCTCCCTTCCCCGCCGGCGGAGCGGTGCACAATCCGACGTTCAGCCGGGACGGCAGATACGTCTGGGCCGGCAACCCGATCGACGAGACGATCAGCGGATATTCCCTGCGCGAGAACGGCGAGCTCATCGCACTGCCGGGTTCGCCCTATCCGAGCCCGGGCGTGGCCATGGACTTCGCGCAGTCGTCGAACGGCAAGTGGCTGTTCGTCACGGGGTCGCCCGTGAAGGCCACGAAGTGGCCGGTGAAACTGGTGAGTTTCGAGATTCAGGAGGATGGCTCGCTCGTGCGGTCACAGCACCCTGCTGTGCCGCTCGGCCTGCAGTTCGAAGACGGCCCCACGTCGATCTCCTTCCCGATCGCCGAGCAGCGGTAGCGACGGCAGAGAAGTCCATGGAGGGTCCCGTCGGGATCGAATCGACGACAGGCCTCATGGTCAAGCGACCCGCTGGTCGAGCAGCATCCCGATCAGCAGGGCGAGCGGGTTCTGCGAGAGCAGGCGGTCGGCGTCGTCGGTGAGGTGCAGTTCGGGCATGCCCCCCGTCTGTCAGCGCGACCCTGTCAGCGCGACGACGAGGGTCGCCGCGGCGAGCACGATCGTGACGGGCGTCATCGTGAGTCGCTCGGGTCTGCTGCGCGAGATCGCGTTCATGAGGATGCCGAGGGCGAAGTAGCCGAACAGGACCCAGGTCGCGACCCGCACGAACGGGCTGTCGCCGCCCGGGATCACGCCCGCGCGGCTGAGCAGCAACGCTGCCATCGCGGCGTAGAGCACCACGGAGACCGCACTGCCGATGCGGAGCCCCGTGGGCAGCACCCTGTGCCGACCGCCCCAGACGAAGCGGCCGAGCGGCAGCCCGAGCGCCACGAGCACCTGCAGCGCCGCGAGCGCGGCGAGCAGCACCAGGGCGCTCGTGAGAGCGAGCGCGATCATGCGGACTCCAGCTCATCGAGCCAGCGCACCATGAGCTCGTGCGCGCGGATGCCGTAGTCCAGTGTCGCTCGGCGGAACCGTGCGACATCGCGAGACCGTTCCGGTATCGGCGTCGCGTCGATCTCTGCTCGCAGCGCGGTGAGCCGTTCGAGATCCGCGGCGGTGCGCCGGCGCAGCAGGGAGACGACCTCCGCACGATCCTCGGGCGGCATGCTGCCCAGCAGGTACACCTTCGCGAGCCCGATCTGCTCGGCGTCCGACTCCGTGATCGGCGAGAGCATCCAGTCGTGCCACGCCGCGCGGCCGGACTCGGTGACGGCGTACAGATGCTTCGGCCGGCCGGGGCCGGCGGACGCCTCTTTCGTCACCCGCCCCTGCGCCTCGAGCACCCCGAGCGCCCGCTGGATGCCGCCGAGGCTGGCCGCGTAGAAGAGCGAGATGCCGGCGGTGAACCGTTTGCGCAGCTCGTACGCGGAGAGGGGCCCGTGAAGCAGGAGGCCGAGGATCAGGAACTGCATGCGGCCACTATATACCTCATAGGTACATCATGTCCTCGTCGACCCCATCGGCTCCGGGCCGGCGAGGGAGCAGCCGACGACATCGGTCGCCGCCGCGCTCACGTCGCGTCCCAGAGCCGCCGGTAGTAGGCGATGCGGATCGGATCGGGCTCCGCGCCGTAGGCCTCCCAGAACACGGCCTCGTCGTAGCCCCGGTAGTTCCACTCCAGCGACATCGTCATCACGGCGAGGTCGGCCCACCGGTCCGCCGCGCCGAGCCGCGCCAGGTCGACGTGCGCGAGGAACGACCCGTCGCCCGCGAGCAGGGTGTTCGGCGCGCACGGGTCGCCCTGGCAGAGCACGAGCCGGTCGATCGGGGGAGCGGGCTCGACCGTGCCCGCCGGCACGTGCGCGGCGCGCAGGCGGTGTGCCACGCCCCCGTCGAAGGGGCAGCCGTCGAGCGGCACGTCGTGCAGGCGGCGCAGTCCCGTGCCGAGCGCCCGCAGCGCGGCATCCGGATCGCGCGCCCACCGCTCCGAGACCGCGGACTCGCCGGGAAGCGCGCGCGTGAGCAGCACCTCCTCGCCGGCATCCGTCATCAGGTCGACGACGGCCGGGGCGGGATGCCGGCCCGCGATCCACCGCAGCCGTTCCGCCTCGTCGCCGAGCGACTCGCCCGAGGCGACCGGGTTCCATTTCGCGTAGAGGTCGACCGCGTGCCCGGCACCGCCGCTCGCCACCGAGAAGGTGAGGCCGCCGGCCTCGTTCCGCCACGCCGGCCGCAGCACCGCATCGCGGAACCCGCGGGCGTCGAGCGCCGCGCGCACGGCGGCGGGCACCGCGACCCCGGGCGGCGGCGGGCCCGCGAGGCGCGGCGTCACGGCATCCCCCGTGTCAGGCGGGATCCTGCTGATCGCGCAGACGGTCTGCCTGTTCCCCGCCGCATCCCCGTGTCAGACGGGATCCTGGCCGACGGTCGTGCGGAACGGGCCGGGCTGGGCGTGCAGCCCCCAGAGCCGATCGGCGAGCGCGTCGGACGCGAACAGCGGGTCGCCGCCGTCGATCGCGAGCGGAATGATGAGCTGCGCGACGCGGATGCCCTCGGGCTCCAGCGCGTCGTGCAGCATCGCCCCGTAGGCCGACTCGCCCGCGAAGGCGACCGAGGTGCCGGCCACCTTGCCGTTGGGGGTCGCGGCGCTGGCGCCGTTGGCGAAGAGGATGCTGCCGCGGCCGGCCTCGCGCATGCGGGGCAGCACGGCGTGCACCGCGGTCGCCGCGCCGAGGATCGAGAACTCGGCGGCGGCGCGGAGGTCGTCGACCGAGGTCTCGAGCACGGGGCGGAGGAAGTCCTTGCGCGGCACGGGGCTGAACTGCAGCACCTCGACGGTGTCGAGGTCGTCCGCGGCGGCGGCCAGCGCGTTCCGCAGCGTCGCGGCGTCGTGCACGTCGGCCTGGTAGCCGCGGGCCGTGACGCCCTCGCCGCCGAGCCGTTCGGCGAGCGCGTCGACGTGCGCCTGCGTGCGCGAGACGAGGGCGACGGAGAACCCCTCGCGGCCGAAGCGGCGGGCGGCGGCGAGGCCGAGCCCGGGGCCGGCGCCGATGATCGCGATCGTGGGCATGGTGGTCTCCCTGGGTCGTGAGCGTCGTGCGGTGTGCGAGGCGGGCCGTGCCGGCCGCCGGGACGCCTCAGCCGTGCGTGAGGCGGAGCGCCCTGCTCGTGAAGTAGGTCACCTCTCCTTCGGGGTTCTCGACCCCGAAGACCCACAGGCCGGACGGCGTCGCCCGCACATCGATGACGGTGCCGCGCGCGTGCGGGGTGAAGACGTCGTCGCCGGGCTTGAACGTGGTGTCCTTGCTCATACGTCAGATGATAGGGGCGTCCGGCCGGAGGCGCTGCCCCTGCCGAGCAGTTCCGTCGCTCGCGGACGGCGGCGGGACGAGGCGGCAGTGGGAGGATGGAGGGCGTGTCACAGACCGAGGACCTCGTCGAGCGCGCCCGCCGCACCCGCATCGTCGTGATCGGCGGCGGGATCGCGGGCCTCGTCGCCGCGCACGAGTGCGCGCGATTCGGCTTCGGGGTCACGCTCGTCGAGCAGCGCGCAGAGCTCGGCGGAGGCATCGCCGCGGCCGAGCTCGACGGGCTCACGGTCGACGTCGGCGCGATGGAGCTCTCGCCCGGGCTCGCGCCGCTCATCGACGAGCTCGGGCTGTCGGCGCAGGTCGAGGACGCGCTCCCCGGCGCGCGGTGGGTCGCCGGGCCCGCGGGCGCCGGACCCCTTCCCGAGCAGGAGCTCCTCGGCATCCCCGCCAATCCGTGGGCGCCCGAGGTGCGACGCCTCATCGGCTGGCGCGGCGCGTGGCGCGCCTTCGTCGACCGGCTGCGGCCGCCGCTGACGATCGGCCACGAGCGCCGCCTCGCCACCCTCGTGCGCACGCGCATGGGCGAGCGCGTGGTCGAGCGCCTCGTGGCGCCCGTGAGCGTCGGCGTGTTCGGCATCCATCCCGATCGCGTCGACGTCGACATCGCCGCGCCCGGGCTCAACCAGGCGCTCACGCGCGTCGGCTCGCTCGCGGGCGCCGTCGCGCACGAGCTGCCCGAGCGCCCCGCGCCCCGCCGCACGCTCACGGGGGGCATGGGCGCGCTCGTCGCGGCGCTGCGGGAGCGGCTCGACGACCTCGCGGCCGACGTGCGCACCGAGGCGCCGGCCGACGGGATCGCGCGCACGCCCGCCGGGTGGGCCGTCACCGTCGCCGGCGAGACGATCGCCGCGGATGCCGTGATCGTCGCCACCGGCGAGCCCGCCGCCCGGCGCCTGCTCGCCGGGCACGTGCCCGCCCTCGACGGGCCCGGGATCTCGCCCGCGCCCGTCGACAGCGTGACGCTCGTCGTCGACGCGCCGGCGCTCGACGCCGCGCCGCGCGGACACGCCGTCTATCCGGTGCCCGGCGCCGCGACGGCCCTCGCCGTGACGCACCTGACCGCGACGTGGGCATGGCTCGCCCGCGCCGCCGGCCCCCGCCGTCACGTCGTGCGCGTGGACCTGCCCGCGAGCGAGGCCGACCCCGTGCGCCTCGCCGCGCGCGAGGCCGAGACGCTGCTGGGCGTGCCGCTCGGACCCGTGCGCGCCGCGCACGTCGAGCCCCGCGAGCGGGCGCTCCCCGGCTCGGTCGTCGACTCGCCGGCGCCCGCGCTGCGCTCCGCCGTCGGCGCTCTGCCGGGCCTCGCGATCGCGGGCGCGTGGGTGACGGGCAGCGGCCTCGCGGCCGCCGCGGGCGGCGCGGTCGCCGAGGCCGGGCGGCTGCGGCACGCGCTGCTGTGGGGCGACGAGCCCGACGGCGACGACGACTGATCACCCCGGATGCCGGAATCGGCATATGGCGTTACGCTGGACGCACACAATCGGCGTGAGGAGAGCCCATGGGCACCAAGACCGGGATCGTGGTCGGGCTGGCGGCGGGGTACGTCCTCGGCACGCGGGCGGGCCGAGAACGCTACGTGCAGATCAGGACGGCCTGGCTCAAGCTGTGGAACGCCGCGCCCGTGCAGAAGCAGGTCGACCGGGCCAAGGGCGTCGCGCGCGACGCGGCCGTGGCGATCCCCTCGCTCGTGTGGGACTCCGCGGTGAAGGCGACGCGCGCCGCGACCGCGTCGAAGACCGCCGACGCCCCGGCGAAGGGCGCACCGGCATCCGGCATCCCCGCGACGACGGACGGCACGCCCGTGCCGCCGGCCGACACGACGGCGACCGACTGACATGCCGAGCACCCACGGTTTTCGCGACCGCGCCGACGACAGCCTGCTGACGCTCGTCGGCGAGGTGCCCGAGCTCGTGCGCAACCTCGTCACCGCCGAGGTCGACTCCGCCAAGCGCTGGGTCAAGAGCGCCGGCAAGGACGCGGGCATGGGCGGCGTCTGGTTCCTCGTCGCCCTGTTCTTCGTCTTCTGGATGATCCCCGCGCTCGCCGCGTTCACGATCATCGGCCTGTCGTCGTGGATGCCGGTGTGGCTCGCGAGCCTCATCGTCGTGGTGTTCACGCTGCTCGCCGCCGTCGTCTTCGCGCTCCTGGGCGTCGCGCGCATCAAGCGTCTCACCCGATCCGACAACCCCGCCAAGGCGGCCGCCGCCGACGCGCGCATCGTGAAGGACATCGTCGATGAGTTCTGACCCCACGCTGCCCCGCACCGCCGTGCCGCTGGGCATCACCGACCCCGTCGAGAAGGCGCGCGCCGAGCTCAAGGCCGCGCTCGCCGCGATCGAGGAGAAGTCGAACGTCCCGAAGCGCGTCGCGAAGGCCACCGACCGCGGCGTCGCCGACGCCCGCCGGTTCGCCCGGCGCAACCCCACGGGCGCCGCGCTCGCGGTCGCGGGGGCGGCCGTCGCCGTCGGCGCGGCCGTGTGGGGACTCGTGCGGCTCTACACGCGCTGACCCGCGGCGGTCACGACGCGCGGCGGCGCGGGTATGCTCGGTTGTACGCCAAGTAACGACGACGTCACCGCACCCGCGTACCCGAACGTCCGTTTCGTCGTCGCGGTCGCGGTTCAGGGGGCGCCTTTCGCGCCACGCTGTCTCCGCCGCACGAGAGTCCTATGATCCATTTCCTGCCCCGCCCCGCCGCCAAGCCCCTCAAGGGCTGGCGCGTGCTCGTGCCGCGCGGGGGACTCTGGGGCGACTCCGTCGCGGCCAACCTGCGGGCGCAGGGAGCGATCCCGGTCATCGCGCCGCTCATCAACTTCGCGCCCGCCGACGACCTGCAGACCCTCGAGAAGGCGCTCGCCGACCTCGCCGCGGGAGCGTTCGACTGGATCACCCTCGCGAGCGTCGCCACCGTCGACGTCCTCACCGCGTACCGTGCGCAGATCCCGGCATCCACGCGCGTCGCGGCGGTCGGCGAGACGACCGCCGACGCGCTCACGGCCGCGGGATACCGCGTCGACCTCGTGCCCGACGTGGACAACTCCGCCGCGGGCATGGCCGAGCAGCTCGTCGCCCTCGAGCCCGAGCCGCGCCGGTTCCTCATCCTGCGCAACGAGCTCGCCCGCCCGCTCATCAGCGGGCGCCTCGCCGAGGCCGGCCACGAGGTGCGCAGCGTCGTCGCCTACCGCACGGTCGGCGTTCCCGTCGCCGAGCGCATCGTGGCCGACGTGCGCTCCGGCCGCATCAACGCGATCCTGGTCACGAGCGGGTCGGTCGCCCGGCAGGTCAGCGCCCAGTTCCCCGAGATCCCCGAGAGCACCGTGATCGCGGCGATCGGGCCGGGCATCGCGAAGAACGCCCGCAAGGCGGGCCTGGAGATCAGCGTCGTCGCCGACGAGCAGTCGCTCGAGGGGCTCATCGAGGCCGTGGCGTCGCTCTCGCTGCCGCACGCGACCGACGAGTTCGCGTTGTGACGCGCGTCGCGAGCGCGGCGCGCTTCGTGAGCGTGACGCGCATCGTGGTCGCGACGCGCATTGTGAGCGGATCGTTGCGCTCGCGCAGCAATTCGGCAGGTCGCGCTGGCAGACTGATGTCATGGTGACGCTGCTGCTGGATTCGACGCAGCTCGAGGTCTCGTTGTCGGGAGCCGAGCGGGCGCTGTCGTTCCGGCGCGAGCCCGTGCGCATCGCGCGCGACCGCATCCGCAAGGTGCAGCTCACCGATGACGCGTGGACCTGGATCCGCGGCAGCCGCTCCGCGGGGACGCTCGTGCGCGGCGTGCTCGCGATGGGCACCTGGAAGACCGCGGGCGGCGCCGACTTCGTGATCGTGCGCCGGCATCGCGCCGCCGTCGTCATCGACCTGGCCGGCGACCCCGAGTTCGAGCGCGTCGTGCTCACGACGCGGCACGGCAACGAGCTCGTGCGGGCGCTGCGGCTGCAGACCGACGCGACGCCCACCGACGTCGTCGACATCGTCACGGGCGCGATCGCGCTCCCGCGCGAAGACGCCGCGCGCTGACCACCCGCCGGCTCTTCCGGCATCCTGTGCCGTTCACAACTCAGGAGAACCGGGCGGGTCCGCGGCGTATCCCGGGGCCCAGCGGCGGTTCTTCCTGAATTGTGAACGGCGGCGGCGAGGAATCGCGCGGGCGGGGTCAGGTGACGTCGCGGCGCCAGCTGGTGGCGCCGCCGACGACGAGCAGCACGACGGCGTAGCCGAGCAGCACCAGGCCGCCCGCCCACCAGGGCGTCGTGTCGCTGCCGGGCCCGGCGATCATCGTGTAGAGGCTCCCGCCCACGAGGGCGTCGGACGACGAGCCGGGGAGGAACCGGGTGACCGGCTGCACCGCCTCGACGAGGCCGCCGATCGTGCGCACGATCGGCTCGACGAACTGCGTGAACGCGATGACGCCCACGACCGCCGCCACCTGGTTGCGCACGAGCGCGCCGACCCCGATGCCGATGAGCACCCACAGCACGTAGGCGAGCACCATGCGGGCGAACATCGCCCACATGTCGCTCTCGCCGAGCTGCGTGTCCACGCCGAAGACGACGAACATCGCCGCGCCGCCGCCGACCGCGGCGAGCAGTCCGAAGAGCGCGTACACGACGCCCACGATGACGCCCGCGGCGACCTTCGCGGCCAGCGCGACACCACGGCGCGGCGTCGCGAGGAACGTCGGCGTGAGGGTCTTGTGGCGGAACTCGCCGGTGACCAGGAGCGCCCCGATGAGCAGCGGGAAGACGTACCCCATGGCCGTCGCGGTCGTGTAGATGATCGTGGGGATGAGCGGCTCGGGCAGCGCCGGTCCCGATGCGCCGGGGAGCGCCCCCGACGCCATGGCGCCGAACGTCGCGGCGAGGCCGATGGCGGTCGCGCCGATGTAGACGAGCAGCACGATCGCGAGCACCCACCACATCGAGGTCGAGAACTGCTTGGCCAGCTCGGAGCGCGTGGCGTTCACGAGGCTCATCGGTCGCCTCCTTCCGTCGCGGAGGGGTGTGTTCGCGTACCGTCGACGAGCTCGAGGAAGATGTCCTCGAGCGTGGTCGTGCGCTCCGTGAGCGCCGACAGCGCGACACCGGCCGCCGCGGCGACGGCGCCGACGCGCACGGGCTCCACGCCGGGCACCGCGAGGCCCGTCTCGGCCGGCTCGACGGGCAGGCCGGCATCGGCCAGCGCGGCCGCGAGCGCGTCGCGGTCGGGCGCGTCGACGAGCGTCGCGCGCTGCTCGCCCGCGGTGAGCTCGGCGGCGCGGCCCTGGAAGACGAGCCGGCCGCGGCTGACGACGAGCAGCGCCTGCGCCGTCTGCTGCACCTCGGTGAGCAGGTGCGACGAGACGAGCACGGTGCGGCCCTGCGCGGCGAGCGCGGCGAGGAATCCGCGCATCCACTTGATGCCCTCGGGGTCGAGGCCGTTCGCGGGCTCGTCGAGCACGAACACGCCGGGGTCGCCGAGCAGCGCGAAGGCGAGGCCGAGCCGCTGCCGCATGCCGAGGGAGTATCCGCCGACCTTGCGGCCCGCGACGTCGGAGAGGCCGACGAGCCCGAGCGCCTCGTCGACGCGCGTGCGCGGGATGCCGGCGGCGCGCGCGTACACGGCGAGGTGCCCGGCCGCGGTGCGGCCCGGGTGGAAGCTCGACGCCTCGAGCGCGGCGCCGACCGTCTGCAGCGGATGCGGCAGGGCGGCGTAGCGCTTGCCGCCGATCGTCGCGGTGCCCGAGGTCGCGCCGACGAGGCCGAGCAGCATGCGCAGCGTCGTGGTCTTGCCGGCCCCGTTGGGGCCGAGGAAGCCCGTCACGACGCCCGGCTCGACGCGTGCCGTGATGCCGTCGACCGCGGTCACGGGTCCGAAGCGCTTGGTGAGCCCGTGGAATTCGATGACCTGTCCCGTTGTCATGCGCGCCCTCTCGTCGTCTCCTCCCATCCTCTCCCGGAGGGGGAGCGCGCGTCCTCCCCCGCGCGGGGGATTCCCGGCGGGTGCCGGCCGGGGCGCCTCGGTCAGACCTGCGAGGGCAGCAGGGGCGCCTCGAGGATGCCGCGCTCGACGAGCGCCGACGTCTCGTCGGCCGACAGCCCGAGCGCCTCGGCGGCGATCTGCGCCGTGTGCTCGCCGAGCAGGGGCGCGGGCCCGGACGGCGGGTCGGCGACGTGCTCGGCGTGGATCTGCACGTTCTCGAGGGTGAACGGCTGCGTGCCGAACGGGTGCGTCTCCTCGCGGAACGTGCGACGCGCGAGGGAGAGCTCCCACCGCGGCAGGTCGGCGCCGCGCAGCATCGCGCCGGCCGGCACGCGGGCGGCCTGGAGCAGCTCCATGCCCTCGTCCGCCGTGTGCGCGGCGGCCCAGGCGCCGACCGCCTCGTCGATCCGCTGCCGCGCGGCGTCGCGGCCCGCGCGGGTGCGGAGGGCGTCGTCGTCGCGCAGGTCGGGTCGGCCGATCGCCGTCGTGAGCGCCCGCCACTCGTCGTCGCCGCGCACCGTGACGACGAGCCAGTCGTCGTCGCCGGCGGCGGGGAACACGCCCCACGGCGCGTCGTGCGCGGGCGTCTCGACCGCGTGGCCGCGCGCGGCGAGGGCCGACACGACGAGGTCGGGGACCATGTGGCTCATCATGATCTCGGCCTGCGCGGAGCTGCCCGATCCGCCGCGGCCCGTGCGCTCGCGGCGGACGAGCAGCGCCAGGGCGAGGAGCGCGCCGATGCGGCTGCTCACGTGGTCGGGGTAGACCGTGATGTCGTCCTGGAAGCCGTCGGGCGCATCGGGGTATACCCACTTCTTCGTGAACCCCGTGGCGGCGCGCACGAGCGGCCCGTAGCCGAGGCGCTGGGCCCACGGTCCCGTGGGCCCGAAGGCCGAGCTGTCGATCACGACGACGCCCGGGTTGACGGATGCCAGGGAGGCGTGGTCGAGGCCGAGCTTCTCCATCGTGCCGGGCTTCCAGTTGGTGAAGACGAGGTCGGCCTCGGCGATGAGCCGGCGTGCGAGCTCGAGGCCCTCGGGATGCTGCAGGTCGATGCCGATCGACCTCTTGTTGCGGTGCCCCGACGCGAACCCCGGCATCATGACGCCCGGCGGCAGCGACGCACGCGCCCCGTCGGGGAATGCGGAGTTCTCGACCTTGACGACCTCGGCGCCCAGGTCGGCGAGCATCCGCGTGCTGTCGCCGCCGACGATGATGACGCCGAAGTCGACGACCCTGATCCCCTCGAGCGGGAGGCCCCGCTCCGCACGCGGTCGCGCGGCGAGCCGTGCGGCCGTCGCGGGCCGGGCCGGCCGGGGCGGCGGCGGGACGTTCAGCACGCTCGCGCGCACGCCGTCGACCTCGGCGATGCCGACGGGCACCGGCGCGGTGAGGCCGGGCGCGAGCTCGAGGTCGCGGAAGAAGCCGCGCGCCGCGACCTGCTCCGTGCCGACGGCCTCCTCGACGCTGAGCACGGCCGCCGTCGGCACGCCGTAGCGCTGCCCGCTCGCCTCCAGCTCGGCGCGCGTCCTGTCGGCGAAGAACGCCGCGATCGCGGGGATGAGATCGGGTGACGCGAAGCGCACGAAGAGGTTGTCGAACGACGGGTCGGCGAACCGCTCGGGGCGTCCCATCCACTCGAACATGCCCTGCCACTGGCGCTTCGCGAGCACGCAGATGCGCACGTGCCCGTCGAGGCACGGGATGATCGGGTACTTGTGGCTCTCGTCGGTGCGCCCGCGGGGCAGCGAGGCGAGCGACTCGCCCATCGCGGCCGAGCCCGCCATGCCGAAGGCGGGGTCGAGCGCCGCGGCGGCGCCCTCCAGCACGGAGAAGTCGATGACGTCGCCGCGGCCCGTGCGCAGACGGTCCAGGAAGACGGTGAGCGCGACGAACGCGGCCTGCGCGGCCGCCGTGTCGTAGGGGAGCTCGCCCGGCGGCACGAGCGGCTCGCGGCCGGGCGCGCCGGTGCGGGACAGCTCGCTGGAGAGCGCGTGGAAGACGGGGCTGGTGCCCTTCCAGCGCGCGAACCGCGTGTCGCGTCCGAAGTCGCTGACCGACAGCACGACGAGCGCGGGGCGCGCGCGGCGGAGCGCGGCGACGTCGAGCGCCTCCTCCTCGGGGGATCCGGGCGTCGTCGTCTCGATGAGGATGTCGGCGCCCTCGAGCAGCGTGCGCCAGGCCGCCGAGCCCTGGGGGGTCGCGGGGTCGACGCGTGTCGAGGGGATGCCGAGGGTCGCCAGCGCCGCGGCGATCTCGACGCCGTCGACGACGGGGCCGAACGGCACGGCCGTCGTGACGCCCGCGAGGTCGACGCGCGTGATGTCGGCGCCGAGGTCGGCGTAGAGACGGCCGATCGCGAGCATGGGGCCCGTGGAGAGATCGATCACCCGCACGCCGGCGAGCGGCGGGTCGTACTGGTTCTCCGTCATGTGCGGTGTCTCCTCGTCGAGCTGCCGGGCTGCGGTGTGCGGCCGCGCTGTGGGACACATCCGAACAGGCGCGGCGGCGCCGTGTACATCACGGATGCCGACACGGGCGCATGACCGAAAGCGCAAGGTGCCGCCGTGGCATCCGCTCTCGCGGCTATTGCGGACGGAAACCGTCTCTAATAGTCTCGGCCTCACGATCCGAGCTCCGGGAGAGACCCGGGAGACCGGAGAACGAGAGATCCGAGAGGAAGAATCGATGAGCACCGTCGCTGTCGAGAGCGATCTCGACGCCGTCCGCGCCGAGGCGCAGGACTGGCTCGCGCAGAACTGGCACGGGGTCGACGACCCCGCATGGAACCGCCGCGTCGCGGAGGCGGGATACGCCGCCCCGACCTGGCCGGCCGAGGACTCCGGCCGCGGCTACAGCCGCGCCCAGGCGCGCGCCGTCGCCGCCGTCTTCGACGCCGCCGGCGCCCCCGGCGCCGCCCGCGAGCTGCGCGGCTTCCACGAGTACCCGTGGCTCGAGCTGATGGGCGGGCCGATCCGCGCCTACGGCACGCCCGAGCAGAAGCGCGAGCTGCTGCCGAGGCTGCTCGCGGGCGAGTTCGGCGTCGGATGCCTGCTGTACAGCGAGCCGGGCGCGGGCTCCGACCTCGCGGGCCTGCAGACGCGGGCCGAGTGCGACGGCGACGAGTACGTCGTCAACGGCCAGAAGGTCTGGACGACGGGCGGCCATCTGGCCGACACGGCGCTGCTCATGGCACGCACCGACTGGGACGTGCCGAAGCACGCGGGCCTGAGCTTCTTCATCTTCCCGATGAGGCAGCCGGGCGTCGAGGTGCGGCCGATCAGGCAGATGACGGGCGACGCGGAGTTCAACGAGGTGTTCCTCACCGACGCGCGCGTTCCCGCCGCGAACCTCATCGGCGGCCCCGGCAACGGCTGGAAGGTGCTGCAGATCGCCCTCGGCGCGGAGCGACGGGGCATGGGCGAGATGGCGATGGGCACCGCGAAGACGTCGACGCGGCCGTCGCTGTACGCGCTGAGCGACGACCTCGTCGAGGCCGCGCGCGCCGCCGGCCGCAGCGACGACCCCGTCGTGCGCCAGGAGATCATGAGGATCCACGCCTGGCGGCTCACCAACGAGTGGAACAACGCGCGCGCGCTCGAGGAGTTCCGCACGAACGGCGCGTCGTCGCTCGCCTCGCTCGGCAAGCTCGCCAACTCGCGCATCCTGCACGGCGCCGCCGCCCTGCGCTACCGGCTCCTGGGCAACCGCGCGCTGCAGTACGACGAGGCGGCGGACGACGAGGCCTACCGCATCGACTACGACCTCATGTTCGCGTTCATCAACTCGATCGGCGGCGGATCCGACCAGATCCAGCGCAACATCATCAGCGAGCGCGTGCTCGGGCTCCCCAAGGGCTTCGAGCCCGACAAGGGCGTGCCGTTCCGCGACGTTCTCAAGGCCGACGCGACCCGGTCGCTCGGCTGACGCAAAGGGAGGAAGAACCATGTTCTCAGCGCTCACAGAGGAGCAGCGGGAGTTCCGGGAGCTCGTGCGCGGGTTCCTCGCCGAGAAGTCCACCGAGGCCGACGTGCGCCGCCTCATGGCGACCGAGCAGGGCTACGACCCGCAGCTGTGGCGGCAGATGGCCGAGGAGGTCGGCTTGCAGGGCATCGCGATCGCCGAGGAGCACGGCGGCCAGGGCTTCGGCTGGATCGAGCTCGGCATCGTGCTGGAGGAGATGGGACGCGTGCTCCTGTGCGCGCCCTACTTCTCCACGGTCGTGCTCGCCGCGTCGGCCATCGCCGAGTCGGGTGACGCGGAGGCCGCCGCCGCACGGCTCCCCGGCATCGCCGACGGCTCGACGATCGCGACGCTCGCCTTCCCCGGCGAGAACGGACGGTGGGACGCCGAAGGGGTGACGGCGCGCGCGACGCGCGAGGGCGGGTCGTGGCGCATCAGCGGCACGGCGCCCTCGACGATCGACGGGCACGTCGCGAGCCTCTTCGTCGTGCCCGCGCGCACCGACGAGGGCGTCTCGCTCTTCCTCGTCGACCGCGGCGACGGGGTCGCGTCGACCTCGCTGCAGACCCTCGACCAGACGCGCCGGCTCGCGGTCGTCACGTTCGACGGCGCCGCCGCCGAGCCGCTCGGCGAGCCGTCGGCCGGCGCGGCGACGCTCGAGCGCGTGCTCGACCTCGCGGCCGTCGGGCTCGCGGCGGAGCAGGCGGGCGCCGCGCGGGCCGCGTTCGACATGTCGGTCGCCTACCTCAAGGAGCGCGTGCAGTTCGGCCAGCCGATCGGCGCCTTCCAGGCGCTGAAGCACATGGCGGCCGACGTGCTCATCGAGGTCGAGTCGGCGTCGTCGGCATCGTCGTACGCGCTGTGGGCGGCGGCCGAGTCGCGCGACCAGCTGCCGGCCGCGGCATCCCTGGCCGCCGCGTTCTGCACCGACGCGCTCGTCACGGCCTGTCACCAGAACATCCAGTTCCACGGCGGCATGGGCTTCACGTGGGAGGTGCCCGCGCACCTCTACTTCAAGCGCGCACGGGCCGACGAGATCCTGCTGGGCGACGCGGACTTCCACCGCGAGCGGCTCGCGCAGCGCATCGGCGTCTGATCCGGCCCGGCCGGCGCGGCCGCCTCGGATAGGCTCGGACGCATCCGGGCAAGGAGGTCGAGTGAGCGCAGAGGCACCCGCGTCGGTCGGCCGCCCCCGCGACCCCGCCGTCGACGAGCGGGTGCTGCGGGCGGCGGTCGCGCTGTTCGGCGACGTCGGCTGGTCGGGCTTCACCTTCGACGGCATCGCGCGCCGGGCGAGCGTGGGCAAGGCGGCGATCTACCGGCGGTGGTCCTCGAAGGAGGAGCTCCTCGTCGACGCCCTCTCGCACGACCTGAACGTCGTCGAGGATGCCGACACCGGCAGCCTGCGCGGCGATCTGCTCAGCATCGCGCGGCAGCTCATGGCCAGCTATCTCGGCGACGCGGGACGGGCGTTCATGCGCCTGAACGTCGAGTCGGGAGCGGCTGAGGCCATCGGCGAGCGCTATGCGGCCTGGAGCACCTCCCAGGTCCGCGCCGCGCGGGCGACGGTGCGCCGGGCGATCGCGCGCGGCGAGCTGTCGCCCGGCGCGCCGACCACCCTCATCATGGACACCCTGTGCGGCGGGGCGATCAATCACGCGGCCGCGACCCCGCCGCACCTGCGCGATCGGGTGCGCGCGGGGGCCGACGCCTACGCCGAGGCCCTCGTAGACTTCGTGCTGACGGCGGCGAAGGCCGCCGGCTGACGGACCCCGCACGAGCAACGAAAGACCCCACGGCCTGGAACACCTCGAAGGAGAGGCGGGCGATGGCATCCCTGGACCTGCAACGACTGCGCTGCTTCCTCGCGGTCGCCGAGGAGAAGCACTTCGCGCGCGCCGCGGCGCGGCTCAACATGACGCCGCCGCCGCTGAGCCGCCAGATCAAGCAGCTCGAGCGCGAGCTCGGCGGCCAGCTCTTCGTGCGCGGCTACCACGACATCGAGCTGACGCCGCTCGGCGAGAGCCTCGTCGAGCCCGTGCGGCGGGCGCTCGCCGCCGTGGACGCGGTCGGGACGCTCGCCGACGAGCTCAGCGGCCGTGACTCCCCGCTGAGGGTCGGCGCGACCCCGTTCGCGCCCACGCCCTTCCTCGACGGCTTCCTCGAGCTGCTGCGCGGCGAGGGCGTGCCGGTGCACGACGAGGTCGTGCTCGAGTTCGGCAGCTCCGAGCTCGCCAAGCGCATCGTCGCGGGAGCGCTCGACCTGGCGCTCGTGCACCTGCCGCCGCCCGACGACACGCTCGCGTCGATGGCCTGGAACGAGTACCGGCTCGCGATCGCCGTGCGCAACGACGACCCGCTCGCAGGGGCCGAGAGCGTCACGATGGCGGGCCTGCGCGGCCGCAAGGTCGTGCACCCGCTGGGGCGGCTGCACCCCAAGATCCTGGAGGACCACCGCCACCGGCTCGAGGCGGCGGGCATCGAGGCCGTGCTCGACATGCCCGGGCCCGTCGGCCTCGCCGAGATCGCGACCCAGGTGTGGTCGCGCCGGCTCGCGTCGTTCGTGCCGGACGTGCCGGGCACCCTGCTCGGGCGCGTCTTCTCGGCGCCCGAGTTCGTCACGATCCCCGTCAGCGGCGAGGGCCTCGTCATGAGGCTCGGCATCGTCTGGTCACCGGCGTCGAAGGCCTCTCCCATCGCGCTGCGGCGCGCGCTCTCGCTGCTGAGGAACGCCGCGACACCGCCGCCCGCCGGCTGACGCGTGCCCCGCCGGGTCCGCCGCACGTTGCCGTTGCGGACATCTGCGGGTGACCCGATCGGCGATTCACAAGCCCCTCGCCGCGTGTTTGGCTCATCGCGTTGCAGGCGGAGCATCGACGCTCCGCAGGACAGCGTGGTGAAAGGCGCAGCATGTCACACATCGACCCCCGCACCCCCGTGCTCATCGGCGTCGGCCAGATCATCGACCGGCTCGGCGAGGACGGCTATGAGGCCCTCTCCGCCGTCGACCTCGCGGCCCGCGCGGCGGCGCGCGCGATCGACGACGCCGGCGGAGACCCCCGGTCGATCAGCGA
The DNA here is from genome assembly GCF_001314225.1 of Microbacterium sp. No. 7. Lineage (NCBI taxonomy): Bacteria > Bacillati > Actinomycetota > Actinomycetes > Micrococcales > Microbacteriaceae > Microbacterium > Microbacterium sp. No. 7. The sequence continues at coordinate 3,893,575 of NZ_CP012697.1, read as the reverse complement.
ACGGATCGACACGGTCGCCGGCATCCGTCAGTTCGAGATCACGACGCCGGGCGCACCCGTGCCGCTCGGCCGGTCGAACAACTTCCCGCGTTCCGTCGCCGGGCGCATCGCCGCGCGGCCGGCCCGGGCGATCCTCGAGGTGGGCGGCGGACAGGGCCCGCAGCACCTCATCACCGAGCTCGCGGGCGACATCGCGGCCGGCCGCAGCCAGGTCGCGCTCGCCTTCGGCTCCGAGGCGATCTCGACGACGCGCGCCCTCGCCGCAGCGCCCGAGAAGCCCGACTTCGGCGAGACGATCGAGGGCGACCTGGAAGACCGCGGATTCGGGCTCAAGGGGCTCGTCTCGATGGAGGCCGCGAACCACGGCCTCGTCGACGCTCCCAGTCAGTACGCCCTGCTCGAGAACGCGCGACGCGCGCGGCTGGGCCTCTCGCGCGCGGAGTACGACGCCGAGATCGGCCGGCTGTTCGCCCCCTTCACGCGGGTCGCGGCGCAGAACCCGTTCGCGGCGGCGCCCGTGGAGCGCTCGGCCGAGGAGCTCGTGACGCCGACCGAGGCCAACCGGCCCATCGCCGACCCCTACCTGCGGTACGTCGTCTCGCGCGACCAGGTGAACCAGGGGGCGGCCGTGCTCATCGCCTCGGTCGAGGCGGCCCGCGAGCTCGGCGTCCCCGAGGACCGGTGGGTGTTCGTCCACGGCCACGCCGACGCGCGCGAGCGCGACCTGCTCGACCGCGCCGACCTCTCCGCGAGCCCGGCCGCCCGGCTCGCCGCGGGGCTCGCGCTGGAGATGGCGGGGGTCGCGCCCGACGAGGTCGCCACGTGGGACTTCTACAGCTGCTTCCCCGTCCCCGTCTTCAACGCCGCCGTCGACGGCCTCGGCCTGTCGCCCGACGACCCGCGCGGGCTCACCCTGACCGGCGGCCTGCCCTTCTTCGGCGGCGCCGGCAACAACTACTCGATGCACGCGGTCGCCGAGACCGTGCAGCGTGCGCGCCGCCGTCCCGGAAGCTTCGGATTCGTCGGCGCCAACGGCGGCGTCATGAGCAAGTACTCCACCGCCGTGTACTCGACGACCCCGCGCGAATGGCAGGCCGACCGCTCCGCGTCGATCCAGGCGCAGATCGACACCGTCGAGGCCGTGCCGCAGGTCAGCCGCGCCCGCGGATGGGCCACGATCGAGACCTACACCGTGAAGCACGACCGCGCGGGCCGCAAGACGGGCATCGTGATCGGCCGGCTGGAGAAGACCGGCGAGCGGTTCGTCGCGATGGGGCTCGAGGGCGACGACGAGATCGTCGCGCTGCTCGAGTCGGAGCAGCCGATCGGCCGGCGCGTGTGGGCGCTCTCGACGGGGCCCGGCAATCGCGTCACGACCAGCCCCGAGCGCGCCGACGCCGTGCGCCCGCCGCGGGCCCCCGCGCTGCGCGACGCGTACGAGCACGTGCGCGTCGAGCGGGACGGCCACCTGCTGATCGTCACGATCGACCGTCCCGAGGCGCGCAACGCTCTGTTCCCGCCCGCCCACGAGGAGCTGTCCGACGTCTTCGACGCGTTCTTCGCCGACGGCGACCTGTGGGTCGCGATCATCACGGGCGCCGGAGAGCAGGCGTTCTGCGCCGGCAACGACCTCGTGTACTCCGCGAGCGGCAAGCCCAACTACCTCCCCGAGTCGGGCTTCGCGGGCCTCACGAGCCGGCGCGGCATGAACAAGCCCGTCATCGCCGCCGTCAACGGCTTCGCGATGGGCGGCGGCTTCGAGACCGCGCTCGCCGCCCACCTCGTCGTGGCCGACGAGACGGCGCAGTTCGCGCTCAGCGAGGTGAAGGTCGGCCTCGTCGCCGGCGCCGGGGGCGTGGTGCGGCTTCCGCGCGCGATCCCCGAGAAGGTCGCCAACGAGCTCATCCTCACGGGCCGTCGCATCGGCGCCGAGGAGGCGCGGCAGCTGGGCGTGGTCAGCCGCATCGCGCCGGCCGGCGGCGCGCTCGAGGCCGCCCAGGCGCTCGCGGCCGAGATCCTCGACGGATCGCCGACCTCGGTGCGCATCTCGCTCGAGGTCATGAACGAGACCCGCGGCATCCCCGACGTCGTCGACGCGGTCACGGCGCGCACGTCGGCGTTCGACGACCTCATGTCGAGCTTCGACGCGATCGAGGGCATCACGGCGTTCGCGACGAAGCGCCGGCCGCAGTGGAAGAACCAGTGAAGAGACCCGAGAGGCGATGACGACGATGTCTGAGATCACCCCCGAGCGGCTGCGGTCGCTCTTCCGCCCCCGCAGCGTCGCCCTCGTCGGCGCGAGCGACAAGTCCATGTTCTCGCAGCTGGCGTTCGGCAACCTGACGCAGTTCGGGTTCCTCGAGCACACCCACCTCGTGAACCCGCGCAACGACGTCGTGCACGACCGTCCGGCCGTCGCGCGCATCGCCGACATCGAGGAGCCCGTCGACGTCGCGTTCCTGCAGGTGCCGCAGGCCGTCACGCTCGACGCGCTCACCGAGGCGGCCGAGGCCGGCGTGCGCAACGCCGTCATCCTGTCGTCCGGCTACGGCGAGGCGGGCGCCGACGGCAAGCGCGCCGAGGCCGAGCTCGTCGCGCACGCCGAGCGGCTCGGCATGCTCGTGCTCGGGCCCAACCACCTCGGGTTCGCGAACTTCGTCGACCAGATCCCCGTCACCTCCATCCCGGGGCTGCCGCGCCGGTCGGGCCCCATCGCCCTGCTCTCGCAGAGCGGCGCGAGCTCGAGCGCCATGCTCGACTTCGCGACGATGTCGGGCAACGACCTGAGCTACATGGTCACCCTCGGCAACGAGGCGATGATCACCGCCGGCCACGCGCTGGAGTTCTTCGTGCAGGACGAGTCGACGCGGGCGATCGCGATCTTCATGGAGACCGTGCGGCAGCCCGAGGTCTTCCGCCGCGCCGCGCTCGCCGCGCTGGAGGCCGGCAAGGCCGTCGTCGTGCTGAAGGCAGGCTCCAGCCAGCTCGCCGCCCGCACGGCGGCCGCGCACACGGGCGCCCTCGTGGGCGACGACCGCACGGTCGACGCGATGTTCCGCGACCTCGGGGTCATCCGCGTCGACACGATCGAGGACATGCTCATCACCGCGGGTCTCGCCGCGCACACGGGACCGCTCGGCGAGGGCGGACTCGGCATCGCCTCGATCTCGGGCGGCGCGTGCGACATCATCGCCGACCGCGCCGAGGACGGCGGCGTCGCCCTCCCCGAGATCGGCGCGCCGACGCGGGAGCGGCTGGGCGAGATCATGCCCGGGTACGGCACGATCCAGAACCCGCTCGACGTCACCGGGGCGGCGGTCATCGACCCGTCGATCTTCACCCGCAGCGTCGTCGCGCTCGCCGAGGACCCCGCGATCGCGGTCGTCGCGGCCGTCACGGGCGTGCCGTGGCAGGGCGAGGGACCGTGGCAGAGCCAGTACCTGGTGAGCGCGATCGGCGCGGGCGCCCAGGCGGTGTCGAAGCCCGTGCTGATCATGAACCAGATCCAGCAGCCCGTGACCGCCTACACCAAGGAGATCCTCGAGATCGGCGGGGTGCCGGGCGTCGTGGGCGGCCTGGGGCAGGCCGTCACCGCATTCGGCGGGCTGTTCCGCTGGTCGGAGCGTCGTCGCGAGCACCTCGCGGAGCTCGAGGCCGAGCGCCTGTCGCCGGGCGCTCGCGGCGCCGTGTCGGTCGAGCTGCCCGCCGAGCGCTCCGGCGCGTGGTCGGAGCACGTCGTGCGCGGCGTGCTCGCGCAGGCCGGCATCCCCATCGTGCCCGCCGTGCTCGCCGGCTCCGAGGACGAGGCCGTCGAGGCCGCGGCGCGGCTCGAGACGCCCGTCGCCCTGAAGATCGCGTCGCCCGACATCCTGCACAAGAGCGACATCGGCGGCGTGCGGCTGAACGTGACGGGCGAGGATGCCGTGCGCGCGGCCTACCGCGCCGTGCGCGCCGCCGGCGAGACGGTGGACGGCGCGCGGCTGGAGGGCGTGCTGGTCTCGCCCATGCGATCGGGCGGCGTGGAGCTGCTCGTCGGCGCCGTGCGCGACCCCGACTGGGGCGCCGTGCTCGCGATCGCGCTCGGCGGCGTGTTCGTGGAGGTCTTCGAGGACTCCGTGCTCACCCAGGTGCCCGTGTCGCCCGCGCGCGTGCGGCAGCTGCTGCGGCGCCTGAAGGCCGCGCCGCTGCTCGACGGCGTGCGCGGCGGCACGCCGGCCGACGTCGACCGGCTGTCGGAGGTGATCTCGGCGATCGGCGACCTCGTGCACGCCCTCGGCGACGACCTCGAGTCGCTCGAGGTGAACCCGCTGCGCGTCGACGGCGGCGACATCGAGGCCCTCGACGCCCTCGTGACCTGGCGCGCCGGCGCGCTCGCCGACGCGCACTGAGCCGGTGCGCACCGGCGCGCCAGAGCAAGGAGAGAGACCATGAGAACCGCATTCACCGAGCTCGTCGGCGTCGAGCACCCGCTCGTCGCGTTCGAGCGCTCGCCGGGCGTCGTCGTCGAGGCGTCGAAGGCCGGCGCGTTCGGCGTGCTCGCCGCGACGGCGTACACGCCCACCGAGCTCGACGCGCAGCTCACCTGGATCGAGGAGCAGCTCGACGGCCGGCCCTACGGCGTCGACCTGCTCGTCCCCGAGCAGAAGGTCGTCGCCGACCGCGAGCGGCTCGTCGAGAGCCTGCGCGCGCAGATCCCGCAGCAGCACATCGACTTCGTCGAGTCGCTCATGCAGAAGTACGACGTCCCGGCGCTGCCCGAGGGCGCGACGACCTACGACCCGGCGAACATCGACGCGAGCGTCGTGCCGCGGCTGCTCGAGGTCTGCTTCCGCCACGACATCGCGCTCATCGCCAACGCGCTGGGCACGCCGCCCGCGGAGATGATCGCGGGCGCCCGCGCCAAGGGCGTCCCGGTCGCCTCGCTCGTCGGCAAGCCCCAGCACGCCGAGCGGCAGCTGGCCGCGGGCGTCGACGTGCTCATCGCGCAGGGCTACGAGGCGGGCGGCCACACGGGCGACATCGCGACGATGGTCCTCACGCCCGAGATCCTCGACCTCGCGGGCGACACGCCCGTGCTCACCGCGGGCGGCATCGGCTCGGGACGGCAGCTCGCCGCCGCCCTCACGCTCGGCGCCGCGGGCGGCTGGGCGGGCTCGGTGTGGCTGTCGACCGTGGAGGACGTCGCGGTGCAGGCGATCAAGGACAAGCTCCTGGCCGCCACGAGCTCCGACACCGAGCGCAACAGGACGCGCACGGGCAAGCCCGCGCGCCAGCTCGTCAGCGCGTGGCACCGGGAATGGGCGGCGGCGGGACTCCCCGCGCTGCCGATGCCGCTCCAGCCGATGCTCACGATCGACGCGTGGTCGCGCATCGACGCCGCGTCGGAGCAGGGCCACGAGGGCGCCCTCGAGCTCGAGTCGTTCTTCGTCGGCCAGATCGTCGGCGGATTCCGCGGCATCCGCACGACGCGGCAGGTCGTCGCCGACATCGTGTCGGAGTGCGAGGAGCGTCTGCGCGCGGCGGGCCGGCTCGTCGAGCCCGCCCGCATCTAGCATCGATCCGGGGTCGCGCGAGGCGGTGCGCCCCGCGCGACCCCGTCGTGCGCCGTCGCGGAGAGGACGTCGCACACGAGAGGAAAGGCAAGACATCGTGGAACCTGTCAGCGAGGCGCAGCACCGGGCGGCGACGACGGGAGGGATGCCGGAGCCCGAGCGCATCCGCGAACGCCTCTGGTCGCTGCCCATGCCGATGCCCGGGGGATTCCTCGCCTACACGCTCGCGGTCGTGCACGTCGACGAGCGGGGCGCGGTCACGATCGTCGACCCCGGCTGGGGGTCCGACGACGCGCTGGAGCGTCTCGCCGGGTTCCTCCGCTCGATCGGCCGCGGGCTCGCCGACGTGCGCACGGTCGTCGTCACGCACGCGCACCACGATCACATCGGGCTCGCGCCCCGCCTGCGTGACGCGGCGGGGAGCACCGTCGTGCTCTCCGCGCGCGAGCAGGCGTCGATCGACGCCGAGGCGTCGTCCTCCGACTTCGCCGACCTCGACGGGCGGGCCGTCGCCTGGGGCGTCGCGCCCGAGGTCGCGGCGTCGCTGCGCGAACGCCTGAACGAGGCGAACAGCGGCACCGCACAGCCCGAGCCCGCCGACGTGCTCGTCGGCGACGGCGACCTGCTGCCCGTCGCGGGGGCGAGCTGGCGCGCGCTCCTCACCCCCGGGCACACGCCGGGGCACCTGTGCATCGTCGACGAGGAGCGGCGCATCCTGTTCTCCGGCGACCACGTGCTGCCGACCGTGCATCCGGGCCTCGGGCTCGGGAGCGGATTCGACGGCAACCCCGTCGACGCCTATCTGCGCTCGCTGGAGCGACTGAGCCCCTACGACGACGTCGAGGTCGTCCCCGGCCACGGCTACCGCTTCCGCGGGCTCGGCCCGCGCCGGCGCTCGGCCGCGGAGCACGCGCTGCGGCGCGCCCGCGAGGTCGCCGCGGTCGTCGCCGCCGAGCCCGGCCTGTCGACCTGGGAGGTCGCGTCGCGCCTCACCTGGACGGGCGGCTGGGAGCGGCTCGCCGACAGCGTCATGCTCTTCTCGGGCCTCATGCAGACCGACATGTATCGCGACTTCGTCGAGACCGGCGGCCTCGACCGCCGCTGACGCCCGCGCAGCGCGCGCACGAGAATAGGGGGCGAGGGCCGTGACGGCGCCTCGCCCCCTTCTCATGCGGTTCAGGCCGTCTCGTCGGCCGTCTCGGCCTCCGAGATCGACGTGCCGCGCGTGCGCGGGCCGAACCGCACCACGAGACCGGCGAGCAGCGCCGCGCCCGCGAGCACCCAGACGGCCGTCGAGGCGCCGAACGTGACGAGGATCGGCAGCACGACGAACGGTGCGACGGCGCCGCCCAGGTGTCCCACGCCCTCCGAGATGGAGGCCGCGGTGCCGCGCGCCCGCGTCGGGAAGATCTCGACCATGTAGATGTAGGCGGGCGTGACCGACCAGCCGATGCCGAGGGTGACGAGGAAGACGCCGAGCGTGCCGCTGACCGCGCCGAACGGCAGGAACAGGAGCAGGAGGCCCGCCGCGATCATCAGCGTGCCCTGGATGATGAGGGTGCGACGTTCGACGCGCTCGATCAGGAAGATCATCGCGAGCGGCGTCACGACCGCGGCGAGGCGGCCCAGCACGGTCACGAGGAGCGAGTCGGACGCGGCGATCCCGAGGCCCTCGAGGATGAGCGGGGTGTAGCTGAGGAAGCCGTACGCCGCGAGGTAGTAGACGAGCCAGAAGGTGAGGATGATCGCCATCCGGCCGAGCGACGGCTGCGTCGCGAGGATCCTCAGCGGACGGCGCTCGTCGTCGTCCGCGGGCGCCGCGTCGGCGGCATCCTCGGTCTCGCTCTCGTCCGCGGGCGACGGTGCCGCCGACGAGCCGCGCGTGAGGAGGTCGGTGACGCGCTCGGCGCGGTCGATCCTGCCGACGGCGGCCAGCCAGCGCGGCGACTCGGGCAGCCCCCTGTCGTGCAGCGCGAAGACGACGAGCACGGCGATGCCGCCGAACGCGAGCAGGAAGCGCCAGCCGTTCTCCCAGTTCTCCAGCACCCAGAGCGATGCGAAGCTCACGGCGATGAGCAGGATCGCCTGGACGGTGTAGATCTTCGCCAGGTACTTGCCGCGGAGGTGCGCCGGCGCGAGCTCGCCGATGTAGGTCGAGCAGATCGCGAGCACGGCGCCCATGCCGGCGCCGGCGACGAAGCGGAAGAAGGTGAACGAGGCGAGGTCCCATGCGAGCCCCGACAGCGCGCTGCCGGCGGCGAGCACGATGACCGTGGCGAGGAGGCCCTTCTGCCGCCCGAACCGATCGGCGATGGCGCCGAACAGGTAGGCGCCGACCGCGTAGCCGGCGAGGTTCCAGAACACGGGCACGCCGAGGTCGGTCACGGCGAGGCCGAAGTTGACGAGGAGCGAGGGTCCGACGAGGGCGAAGACGCTGATCTCGTAGTTCGCGGAGAAGTAGCAGACGAGCAGGCCGAGCGAGCCGACGAAGCCGAGGGGGACGCGTGGCAGCGCGTCGAGCCGCGCATCGATCGCGGCCCCTCGGGCGGTGGTGGCTTTCAAACGTGATCCGGACATCGTTGTCCCTTTCGTGAAGTCGCCCGAGGCATAACGGACGAAAATCGTCTGGAGTCGGCGCCACGCTATTGCAGACGACTTCAGTTCCGCAATCGCATGAGCGAATCGGCAACGCCGCATGAGCGAATCCGCAGCGCGGACCCCGTGCGCGGAGCCCCAGTAGCCTTGCGTGTATGAGTGACCCCGTCTCGCACCAGGTCGTCGCCCGCGTGGAGGGCGCGATCGGGCACCTCACCCTCGACCGCCCGCGGGCGATCAACGCGCTCGACATCGGCATGATCCGCGACCTCGCCGCTGCCCTCGACGGCTGGCGGCACGACGACCGCGTGCGCGTCGTGCTGCTCGACGGCGCCGGCGACCGCGGCCTGTGCGCCGGCGGCGACGTGCGCGCCCTCTGGGAGCGGATCGTCGCGGGCCACCCCGAGGACGTCGCCCCCTTCTTCCGTGCGGAGTACGCGCTCAACGCCCGCATCGCCGAGTATCCGAAGCCGATCGTCGCGATCGCCGACGGCGTCACGATGGGCGGCGGCATCGGGCTCGCGGGGCACGCCGGCACCCGCGTCGTCACGGAGCGCTCGAAGCTCGCGATGCCCGAGACGCGCATCGGCCTCACCCCCGACGTCGGCGGCTCGTGGCTGCTCGCCCGCGCCCCCGGGCGCCTCGGCGAGTACCTCGGCCTCACGGGGGCCGTGATGGATGCCGCGGACGCCGTGTTCGCGGGCTTCGCCAACGTCGTCGTGCCCTCCGGCCGGCTCGCCGAGCTCGCGACCTGGCTCGGCGACACGAGCGCGGAGGCGGGCGACGGATCGGGCGGGAACGCGGGCGCGGGGACCGGCGCGGGGCGGGATGCCGCTGTCGACGCCGCGTCGTTGCGCGCGGCGCTCGCCGACCGGTTCGGCGTCGCGCCCGGACCGTCGCGGTTCGACGACGACGGCGCAGCGGGCGATCGCCCGTGGATCGACGACGCCTTCGCCGCCGGCACGGTCGCCGAGATCGTCGCGCGGCTGCGCGCGCGGCCCGAGCCCGCGGCATCCGCCACGGCCGACCTGCTCGGCGAGCTCTCGCCGACGAGCCTCGCCGTCACGCTCGCGGCCGTGCGGTCGGCCCGCGCGCTGCCCGGCCTGCGGGCGGCCCTCGCGCAGGAGTTCGGCCTCGTGACCTGGTTCGCGCACACGCAGCCCGACCTCGTCGAGGGCATCCGCGCGCAGCTCGTCGACAAGGACCGCACGCCCGCGTGGCGCCCCGCGTCGATCGCCGAGGTGCCCGCGGGCGTCGCCGACGAGGCGCTCGCGTTCGCCCCCGATCCGCCGCTGTGGGGCTGAGGTGTTCGACAGCCCCCTCTCCGACTCCGCCTACGACGTGCTCGGCGTCGCGCCCGACGTCGACGACGAGGCTCTGCGCCGCGCCTACCGGCTGCGCCTGCGTCAGACGCATCCCGACACCGGCGGCGACGCCGCGGTGTTCGTGCGCGTGCAGCGCGCGTGGGAGCTCGTCGGCACGCCCGAGGCCCGCACCGCCTACGACCGCGGGCACGGGTTCGGCTCCGCGCCGTCGCACGAGCCGCGCGCCTGGTCGCCGCCGCGCGCCGACACGCGGCCGAAGGCCCGCTCGTTCGGCCAGCCGGGCGGCAGCAAACGCGAGCGCTACCTCGGCCTGATGCGCGAGTGGGCGGGCCGCGGCGTCGCCCTCGACGACCCGTACGACCCCGCGCTGGTGCGCTCCGCGCCGCGCGAGATCAAGCGCCTCCTCGCCGAGGCCCTCGCCGAGGAGGAGACGGCGCGCACGGTGTCGGCGCTCGGCATGGGCTACACGGTGTGGCACGAGGTCGTCGCCCGCGACCCCGCGGCGCCCGTCGACCACATCGTGCTCGGTCCGAGCGGGCTCTACGCCGTGGCATCCGACGATCTCGGCGGGCCCGTGCGCACGCGTCGCGGCGAGATCGTGGGCGACGGGCTCGCAGGCGCCCCGGTCGCGACGCTCGTCGCACGGGCACGCGGCATCGGACGGGCCGCGGGCGTGCGGTTCAGCGGCGCGATCGTCGTGCTGCCCGACGAGGACGTGGCCGCGTCGATCGACGAGCTCGGCAGGGTGAAGGGCCTGCCCGTCGCGGTGGTCTCGCGCTCGGCGCTGGCGACCGTGCTGCGGCGCGGCCTCACGGGCGCCCGCGCGATCGGCGGCAACGAGCTGTTCGACGTGCGCACCCGGCTGCAGCAGGCGCTGCGCTTCGTGTAGCGGGCCCGGGGTCCGGCCGTGCCGGCGGTCTCGGCCTCGGAGCGCGGTCGGGCCGCGTGCACAACTCAGGAAATCTGCGGGGGAACGCCGCCCGCGACCGGCCGAGACCCCCGTTCCTCCTGAATTGTGAACGGTATGGATGCCGAGCGAGCCGGATGCCGGAGCGCTGAAGTCCCGGCATCCGGGCATCCCGGCGTCCAGAACTCCCAGCGTCCGCACCTCGGAGGTCTGGCGCCCGTCGCCCCGCATGCCGTTCACAATTCAGGAAGAACCGCCGCCGTCCGCCGGATACGCCGCGAAGGCGCCCGGTTCTCCTGAGCTGTGAACGGGTCAGCCGCAGGCCGACGGGCCTGGAGGGGCGGGGGAGGGCCGCTCTAGGGTGAGAGCATGGAGCCGGCCACCTGGACGTTCGTCATCCTCGGCGCCGCCATCGTCGGGTTCGTGAGCGGCAGGGTGCCGCTCGCGATCGTGTCGATCGGCGTCGCGCTCGCCCTGTGGGCGACCGGCGTGCTCACGATGCCGGAGGCGCTCGCGGGCTTCGGCGACCCGACCGTGCTGTTCATCGCGTCGCTCTTCGTCGTGAGTGAGGCGCTCGACGCGACGGGCGTCACGGCGTGGGTGGGCGGCCAGGTCATCGCGCGCGCCGGCCGGGGCCGCGTGCGGCTCACGGTCATCCTCGCGCTGCTGGCCGCCGTGCTGTCGGCCTTCATCAGCATCAACGGCGCCGTGGCGGCGCTCGTCCCGGTCGTCGTGGTCGTCGCGATGCGCGCCGGCATCGTGCCGTCGAAGCTGCTCATCCCCATCGCGTTCGCCGCGAGCGCGGGGTCCCTCCTCACCCTCACCGGCACGCCCGTGAACATCGTCGTCTCCGAGGCGGCCGTCGCCGCCGGCGGGCGGGCGTTCGGGTTCTTCGAGTTCGCGCTCGCCGGCATCCCCGTCGTCGTGCTCACGGTCGTCGTCCTCGTGCTCGGCGGCGACCGGCTGCTGCCCGAGCGCACGCCCGAGCACCTGGTCGACGCGGCGCCCGATCCGCACGAGCACGCCCGCACGCTGCGCGAGAGCTATGCCGTCGACCTCGACACCGGCACGCTGTTCTCGGTCGAGGAGGGCGTGGCCGAGGTGCTCATCGCGCCGCGGTCGTCGCTCATCGGACGCACGGTGTGGGCGGGCATGACGACGCGCGACGAGAACCTCGTCATCCTCGCGGTGCGCCGCGGCGAGAGCGACGGGCCCAACGCGTCGCGCGGCACGGGGATCGCCGGCTCGCTGACGATGCAGGCGGGGGATGCCGTGCTCGTGCGCGGCCCGTGGGACGCGCTCACCCGGTACGTGTCGTCGCCCGACGTCATCGCCGTCACGCCGCCGCACTCCCTGCGTCGCGGCGTGCCCCTGGGGCGCGGGGCCCGTCGGGCCCTGGGCATCCTCGTGGCGATGGTGCTGCTGCTCGCGACGGGCGCGGTGCCGCCGGCCGCCGCCGGGCTCGCCGCCGCGGGCGCGCTCGTGCTCACGGGCGTCGTGACCGTGCCGCAGGCGTATCGCGCGATCTCATGGACGACCGTCATCCTCATCGCGGGCATGGTGCCGCTGTCGGGCGCGTTCATCTCGACGGGCGCCGCGGGCGCCGTCGCCGACCTCGTGCTCGCCGCCGTCGGGTCGACGTCGCCGCACCTCGCCCTGCTCGTGCTGTGCCTCGTGACGATGGTGCTCGGCCAGTTCATCTCGAACGTCGCGACCGTGCTGATCGTCGCGCCGATCGCGGTCGCGATCGCGCACAGCCTCGACCTCAGCATCCTGCCGTTCATGATGGCGCTGACGGTCGCGGGCGCGGCCTCGTTCATGACGCCCGTCGCGACCCCCGCGAACCTCATGGTGCTGCAGCCGGGCGGATACCGCTTCGGCGACTACTGGCGGCTGGGCCTGCCGCTCATGATCGTGTACCTCGCGGTCGCGGTGGTGTACGTGCCGCTCGTGTGGCCATTCCAGGCATAATATTTCGGCACTAGGCTATGCCCGTGGACCCGGCAGCCTGGACGTTCGTGATTCTCGGCGCGGCGATGATCGCGTTCATCAGCTCGCGCATCCCCCTCGCCGTCGTCGCGAGCGGCGTCGCACTGTCGCTGTGGGCGACCGGCGTGCTCACGCTGCCCGAGGCGTTCGCCGGCTTCGGCGATCCGACGATCGTGTTCATCGCCACGCTGTTCATCGTGATCGAGGCGCTGGAGGCCTCGGGCGTCACGGCGTGGCTCGCGAACCTCGTCGTCACCCGCGCGGGCACGAGCCGCACCCGGCTCATCCTCGTGATCGGCGTGACCGCGGCGGTGCTGGGCGCCTTCATCAGCGTGAGCGGCACGGTCGGCGCCCTGCTGCCGGTCGTCGTGGTCGTCACGGTGCGGGCGGGACTCGTGCCCTCGAAGATGCTCATCCCGCTCGCGTTCCTGGCCAGCGGCGGATCGCTGCTGACCCTCACCGCGTCACCGGTCAACATCGTCGTCTCGCAGGCCGCCGCCGCGGCGGGCGGACGGGAGTTCGGCTACGTCGAGTTCGCGCTCGTGGGCCTGCCGCTGGTCGCCATGACGATCCTCATCGTGCTGCTGGCGGGCGACAGGCTGCTGCCGACGCGCAACGCCGAGACGATGGCCATGCCCGACCCCGTGAGCCACGCCCGCACCCTGCGCGAGGACTACCACGTGGACGTCGCGACGTCGTCGCTGTTCACCGCGAGCGACGGGGTCGCCGAGGTGCTCATCGCGCCGCGCTCGTCGCTCATCGGCCGTCGCGTGTCGCCCGGCATGACGACGCGGGTCGAGAACCTCGTCATCCTCGCGGTGCGCCGCGGCGAGGAGCTCGGCTCGGCGGTGCGCGAGGCGGAGGAGTCGACGGAGCCGATGACGCTGCGCGCGGGGGATGCCGTGCTCGTGCAGGGCCCCTGGGAGGCGCTGAACCGCTACGTCGCCTCGCCCGACGTCATCGCCGTCTCCGAGCCGCAGTCGCTGCAGCGGGCCGTGCCGCTCGGCCGCGGGTCGAAGCGCACGCTCGTGATCTTCGGCCTGATGGTGGTGCTGCTCGCCTCGGGGCTCGTGCCCACGGCGGTCGCGACGATGCTCGCGGCGGGCGCCCTCATCCTCACGCGGGTCGTGAAGATCCCGCAGATCTACCGGTCGATCCCGTGGAGCATCATCATCCTCGTGGGCGGGATGATCCCGCTGTCGACGGCGTTCATCTCGACCGGTGCGGCGTCGATCGTCTCCGACCTCGTGCTCTCGGTGATCGGCTCCGCGTCGCCGACGATCGCGCTGCTCGTGATCTGCGCGATCGCGATGATCCTCGGGCAGTTCATGTCGAACCTCGCGACGGTGCTCGTGATGATGCCGATCGCGATCGCGATCTCGCAGTCGGCGGGCGTCAGCCCGCAGCCGTTCATGATGGCGCTCGCGATCTGCGGTGCGGCGTCGTTCCTCACCCCCGTCGCGACCGCGGGCAACCTCATGGTGATGCGCCCGGGCGGATACCGGTTCGGCGACTACTGGCGCCTCGGCCTGCCCCTCATGATCGGGTACTTCCTGGTCGCCGTGTTCTACGTGCCCCTCATCTGGCCGTTCTGACCGCCGCCCTGACCCTCGTCTCGTTCCCGCGGGGGTGCCACTTGTTCCCGCGGGGGTGCCAGTTGTTCCCGCGGGGGTGCCAGTTCTTTTCGCGAGGGTGCCAGTTATTTTCGCGAGGGTGCCAGTTATTTTCGCGAGGGTGCCTCGGGGTCGTGCCTAAAGCACCCTCGTGGGGATAGCCGGCACCGTCGCGGGGACAAGTGGCACCCTCGGCGGGACAAGTGGCACCCTCGCGAGGACAACGGGCACCCTGGCGGGGCCGGCGGGTTCGCACACGCGGGGTCAGAGCTTGGTGATGGTGCCGTCGGTGCCGTCGTAGAGATCGAAGTTGCGCTCGCCGACGAGCTCGAGCATGTCGTCGAGCAGCGCGTCGAGGTCGACCGCGGCGTTCTCGTCGTTCACCTCATGGGCGCGGATCGACGGATGCCGCGGCGCCGTCCCGTCGCTGCCGTCGCTGCCCGCGTCGAGCAGGATGACGGCGAAGGTCTCGAACTGCTCCTCGCGCCCCGCGGGGTCGCGGCGTCCCGTGAACAGGCGCAGACGGGGGAAGGCGTTGCGGAACGTGCTCTTGCGGCGCTTCTTCGTGCCGTCGGGGTTCGTGTCGTCGCTCTCCGCGGCGGCGTCGAGGAACAGGAAGGCGCCCAGCACGGCGTACGGGAATCGGCGGTGCAGCGTGACCGCTTCGATGAGCATGTCGCCGCGGCGGTTGGTGAGGTTCTTCTGGAAGGTGCCGGCGGCGCCGTCGCGGAACATGATCGTCTTGATCGAGACCGCGAAGATCAGCCCCGACTCCTCGGTCGCCCACGACACGTCGACCTTCTTGGCGCCGATGCCGCCCGAGAGCCGCCGCTCGGCGCCGCTGACGCCGCGATGGTCGGGCGGCGCGGGGCGCACGCCGTCCATGCCGCGCTCGCGCAGCTCGGCTGCGAGCGCGAGCGCGAGGTTGTCGCTGAGCCGCTGGTTCCAGTTCTTCTTGACGCCCTGCGTCGCGCCGTCGGCCGGCTTGGGACCCGCGGCGGAGACGGCCTGCAGCAGCCGTCGCTCACACCTCGACACGACGCCCCCTCGCGGTGCGCCGCGCCGCCAGGTGCAGGTACTGATCGCGCAGCGCCGCGACGTCGGACCGCGGCATCCCCAGCTCGCCCACGAGCAGGATGCCGTCGACGAGTGCCGCCGCGTCGAGCAGGCGGCCGGCGCGCAGCAGCGCCGCCACCCGCGGGCGCGCCGCGGTGAGCGTCGCGCCCGCCGCGGCCACGACGGCGGGACTCGGCACGGGCAGCCGGTCGGCCTCGCGCGGCTCGATCTTGAGCATGCCGCCGCCGTACGCGCGGCCGACGGTCTCGGCGCCCACGAGGGTCATCGACGTGAGCGCGGCGACCGGCAGCAGGTCGCGCCCGAGGTCGCGGTGCGCGTCGCTCAGGTACACGCCGTGCACGCTGTTGAGATGCCGCGCGCCCGCCGCGTTCGTCGTGATGCGCGGCGTGTCGGCGTTCATGTACGTGAGCAGCAGATCGGCGGGCTCCACGAGCGGCACCTGCCACCAGGTTCTGCGGACCCGGCACTTGTACGCCTGGTGCACCCTCGCGGTCTCGCCCGCCCGGATGTACTCCCACGCGGCGGCCGACGGGCGGTCGCCGGGCCGGAACAGCAGCGTCGCCGCCCCGCCGTCGCCGAGCGTGCGCCACGCGCGGCGGGACAGCTCCAGGCCGCGCAGGTGCGCGCTGCCGGGCGGCGAGAGGGGCAGCAGCTCGGAGCGGGGGATGCCGCGGTCGGCGGCCTCGCGCGGAGACATCGTGAAGTAGCGGTTGTTGCCCGTGACCATGCCGAGGGTCGTCTCGCCCCACTCGTGCAGCACCGTGAAGCCGTCGCCCGCGAGCGTCGCGTACGCGGCGCGGGCGGGCGCGCTGAGCAGCGAGGGCGTCCATTTGTCGGCGGGATCGTTCGGCATCCACGTCGTCGCGTCGAGCGTGCTGCCGAGCGCCGCGGCGTTCTGCGCTTGGTAGACCGACATGTGCGTCGCGCCGCCCTCGTCGAAGCCGTCGGCGAGCAGCAGGATGACCTCTTCCTGCGCCTCGGCGAACACGCGCTCGGTGAACAGCACCAGGTCGACGCGCGCGAAGCGGGAGAGCAGGAACCGGCGCACCTCGGCGGCATAGTTGACCGACAGCAGCTCGGCGGGCACGACGAGCCCCAGCCGGCCGCCGCGGCGCAGCATGAGCGCCGCGTGCACCGTGAACGCCGCCCACGACGACGCGAGGCCCGACAGGTTCACGCCCGCGCGCAGCGCCGCCTCGCGCGACCGGGCGCGGGCCGCGCCCGAGAAGTCCTGGTAGCGGATGTAGGGCGGATTGCCCACGACCGCCGCATACGAGCCGCTCGGCGGCGTGAGGAAGAAGTCCTGAGCGGCGATGCGCGGCTCGCCCCCCGCCTCCCGCACGAGGCGCCGTGCCGCGGCGGCGGAGGGGGCGTGGATCTCGACCCCGTCGACGCGCGGCGCGGGCCGCCCCAGCATCCGCAGCCGCTCGACCGCGCGCGTGAGGAACGCGGCCTCGCCGCACGAGGGCTCGAGTACGGTGTCGCCGGCGTCGCGGATCGCCCAGTCGACGACGAACGACGCGAGGGGATCGGGCGTGAAGAACGCGCCCCGCGACTTGCGCAGCGCGGGGGTGTCGCCGACGAGCGCGATCGGCGCCACAGGGGCGGTCGCGGGCTCGGCTGGCATGCTCCCATTGTGTCGTGAACCTCCGACACGGGCTGCCAGCCCTGCGGTAGGGTCGCGATATCACCCGGGGGGATGGATGACGAACAGGACGATCGCGTCGGCCGGTCTCGCTGCGCTGACGGCTGCGGCGCTCGCCGTGGCGCCGAGCGCGGCGGCGGCGGTGGATGTCGCCGCGGACGGCTCGACCTGCATCCAGCGCCTCGACGACGGCTCCCAGACGTGGATCGGGAGCGCGACGACCGAGTTCAACGCCCTGGCGGAGGAGCTGGGCGAGCTTTTCGCCGACCATCCCGGACGCACCACGGGGATCGCCGCGTGCACGCACTACGACGGCCTCATGGTCTTCCTCCCGCCGAGGGCCGACGACGAGGGACAGGACGCCTTTGACGAGGAGCTGTCGCGGATCGTGCGCTCACACCCGGAGTACCCCGTATATACGACGGAGGTCGCCGCGGCATCCGTGGTTCTCGTTCCCCTCGCCACCGAGATCGTCGCGACGCTCCATGATGAGGGCGTCGTCGGCGCCGCGCCCGACGTGTACACCGGCGGGCTGCACGTCACCGTCGACTCCCTGACGGTCGGGATGCCGGAGAGCCTGCGGTCGCGCATCGACGAGGTCGTGCAGCGGTCGGCGGGCATGGCGCTGCCCCTGCGGCTCAGCGTGCAAGAGGGACCCTACGAGGCTGCCGTGGCCACCGTCGCGCGGGGCTCCGCCGTGGACGTGCTTGCCGCACTGCGACTGCTCTTCGCTGCGGTGGCGTCGTTTGCCGGTGGGGGTGGGTGAGCGCGGCTACGTCAGGCGGGGGCCGTCTCCGTATGTGTGGCTTGTGAGTGCGGGGGCCGGCGCGGGGGTGGGATGGCGCGGGGGTTCGCGTATCGCGTCGGTTCGGCGGATTTCGATACGCCGTCGACTGCGTCGACGGCTACTCAATCAGCGGGGGTGGGTACGTCAATCGGCGGGGGTGGGGCTGGTCGGCCAGTGGGAGGGGGATATTGGGCGAGCATTCCTGGGCGATGCGCCGCCGGGTCTGCAGCGTGCTTGTGCAGACCCGACCGTGCTTCTAACCTCGCAAGAAGTCGCCGATTGTCCCCCGAATGGCCGACAAGGATGCGCCTGAAGTCTGTCCAGATGGTGAACACTTGGCGAATCCGGGCCTGCTGCCGATTTAGCGGGTTGCCTGTCGGGTACTTTTTGAAAACTCGACGGCACGCGAATAGATGCACTCAGGAGCGTCGCGGTCGACATGTGTCGGATCATGATTCGGGGGGAATCCAACGTGTACGAGCAAGCAAAAATCGCAGACCCTTCCACCATGGCGAGCCTGGTCAACTCTCATAACGAGTGGGATCCTCTCGAGGAGGTCATCGTCGGTACTGCACGGGGGGCACGTGTGCCAATTGGTGACAAGGGGTTGTTTGCGATTCGCTACGCGGACTATGACAACGCTGCCAGCATACCCTCCGGTCCGCATGACCCCCGGATCGTCGCAGAAGCCGAGGAAGATCTTGCCGCCATCGTTGCGGCATTCGAATCTCTGGGGATCATCGTGCGACGGCCCAAGCAGCTCGATCTCTCCTCTAGGTTCAGTACGCACAACTGGGAGAGCGATGGAATGTATGATTACTGTCCGCGCGACATCTTCCTGCCAGTCGGTGACAAAATCATCGAGACCCCGATGTCGCTACGGTCGCGCTTTCTGGAGACTTTCGCATATAAGGATATCCGGCTCTTCGGAATTAGGGGTGTAGTTGGGGTCTGAATCCTCCGGCTTCGAGCAGGCTTCTTGCGATGTAGTTCGTGAGGTTCCGGAAGCCGAGCGCGGAGCCGCGGAGGTGTTCAAGTCGTCCGTTGATCGCCTCCGTTGGGCCGTTCGAGGTGCCGGGCCGATCGAAGAACGCGAGCACGTCGGCGGCGCGCTGCTTGAGGGTGCGGCCGAGCTTGCGGATCTCGACGAGCGCGGCAGGAACCCCGGTGCTGACCGCGTCGATCAGGGTCTGCATCATCTGCTTGCCATTCTTCTTGTCGGGTTCGCGATACGCGGCGATCATGCGCTGGTAGATGCCCCAGGTCGCTTCGACCTCGACGTGCTCCTCGGTCGCGAACAGCGCCTCCAGCCGAGCGCGTTGCCGGTCGGTGAGTAGCTTGTCGCCGGTGTGCAGGGTGCGGCGCGCCTGATAGAGCGGGTCGCCCTTCATCCCGCGGTGTCCGTGTAGATCCTGCTGAACGCGGCGGCGACACACATCGAGCGCATCGCCGGCGAGACGGACCACATGGAACGGATCCATCACCGGGACCGCGTCGGGCAGCTCTTCGGCGGCGGCCGTCTTGAAGCCGCTGAACCCGTCCATCGCGACCACCTCGATCCGCTTGGACCACTCCTTGGGCCGTGCCGCGAGCCACTGCTTGAACACGGCCTTCGAACGGCCCTCGACCATGTCCAGCAGCTGGGCCGGGCCTGTCTTCTCGCGGGCGGGCGTGAGGTCGATGATCACGGTCACGTACTTGTCGCCGTACCGGGTGTGACGCCAGACATGCTCATCGACGCCCAGGGTCGTGACCCCGTCGAACCGGCCGGGAGCGTCGATCAGACGACGCCGACCCTCGGCGAGAATCGCACTGTTCGCGGTATGCCAGGACACCCCCAGACCGGCCGCGGCGCGGGTCACCGTGAGATGGTCGACCACGATCGCCGTCAGCGCCCACCCGAGCCCGCCACGCGAGATCTTCGCCCGCGGCGCGGCGGCCTTCGTGGTGTCCTGCCGCCACGTCTTCCCGCAGTGCGCGCACCGGTAGCGGCGCACCCGGACCAGCAGTGTCGTGGGCCGGTGCCCGAACGGCTCATGCGCGAGCCGACGCACCACGGTGTCTCTCGGGACGCCTTCCGCGCCGCACTTCCGGCACCAGGGATCGTTCTCGACGACGCGGCACTCGATCACCGCCCGATCCGCCTCGAGATGTTGACCTACAGCCTCGAGGCCGAGCTCGTCGAGACGGCAGAACGTGGTCAGGCAGGGCGCGGCGAAGGTAGTTTGGAGCACGTCGAGGTCTTTCGGATGGGCAGTGTAGGAACTTCCATCCTGGAAGACCTCGACGCCTATCCGGCAATCGACCCGCGAACCTCGACTACACCCTCAACTGCGAAGAGCCGGATATCCTGATCGAGTACATGAAGAGCGGGGCCAGCTGGATCTCCGCGCCGAAGCCACAATTGCTCGACAGCACATACAACAACGACGATCCGTCCCAGTCTGCGATTCGGGAGGTTGAGCCGATCTTCGATGCGGCGAACTGTTTGCGCGTCGGCGAGGACATCCTCTACTTGGTTTCCGACACGGGGAACAAGCTCGGTGCGATCTGGCTCCAGAACGTTCTTGGCTCGCGCTACCGAGTGCACCAGCTGGAGAATCTATATGCATCGACTCATATCGATACAACGATCACGCTTCTCGCGCCCGGAAAGGTGATGGTTAATCCGTCGCGTGTCCGGGAGGAGAACCTTCCCGAAATCTTCCGAAACAACTGGGAGGTCATCGAAGCTCCGGAGCCCATAGACATGGGCTTCACCGGTGTTGCATACGGGTCGGCGTGGATCAGCATGAACTTCTTGATGATCAATCCCGGTCTGGCGATGGTCGATAAGAATCAGAAACCTCTTATCGATGTGCTCGCCAAGCACAAGATAGATGTGATCCCGCTCGAACTCCGGCACGGTCGCACGCTTGGCGGGGGGTTCCACTGCGTCACTAGTGATGTTCGTCGCTCAGGGACGCTGGAAGACTACCGATGATAGCGGGCTCTGCTCCGCTCGCGGCGGAGGTGTCTTCTCCTTCGAGTCCTGGTCGTTGGCCTCGATTCCGTCGGGTAACCAAGTATGCAAATGCCGACGAGATGAATCGTGCAGCCGCCCGCTGGGTGGCGCACTTCATCCAGGAGGCGGTCGATACTCGAGGCAGCTGCGTCTTCATGCCTTCGGCGGGGCGAACCCCGATGGGGCTCTACGAGATACTCCGTGCCGAATACCTTGATGCTGTCGATTGGGCCTCCGTGACTCTTGTTCAGATGGACGAGTATGTCGGTCTGGGGGCGAACGATCCGTATAGCCTCGCATCGTGCATCGAGACGCACCTCGCGCGTCCGCTCGGGATTGAGGAGTTCGTCACCTTCAATGATGATCGCGGCCGGCTGCGGCAGAACCTGACGGAATACGAGGCTCAAATATCCGCGCTGGGAGGGCTCGACGTGACTCTCTTCGGAATTGGCGAGAATGGTCACCTCGGGTTCAACGAGCCGGGATCGGGGCTCTTATCGCCGACGCGTGTTCTGCCGCTCGACGACCGAACGATCCATTCCAATTTCTCAGAGTCGCCCGAGGAAGGCTTCAGCGTCCCCGAGAACGGGATCACCGTCGGACTTCCCGTGCTGCTCTCGTCTAGGCGGAGTCTGCTCATTGCTTCCGGGGCTCGGAAAGAGGAGGCCGTCTTGAACCTGCTTGGTGGTCCTGTTTCTCCTGAATGGCCGGCCACGTTCCTTCGCGGTCAGCTGGGAGCATATGTGATGATCACGGATGACTGCGTGCCGGCGGGCGCGGAGCGAGAGACGGGCGCGCGTGGTCGTACGTAGTTTTCCGAGGGTATCGCTGCTCGGATTCGGGGCGCTGTCGAACTTCGGGATCCTGCTCCTCGAGATCTTCACGGCGATTCTGATCTATCAGCGCACGTCATCGTTTTCGTTCGTCCTCCTCGTGGTCTTCGTCCAGATGATCGTGGAGGCGGGAATGACATACGTGACTCCTTTCCTGCTCCGCAAGATGGGGCCGGCGTCTATGATCGTCTGGTTCCTGCCGTTTCGTATCGTCGGATGCCTCTTCCTTCTCGGCGACGATATGAGCGCTGCGGATGCGCTCATCGCGGGAGTGCTCATTTCGCTCAGCACCACGGGTGATGCCATTCCAAGGAACGTTCTGCTCACGGCGTCCACGAGAGGGAGCGCTTCGCGGGGCATGGATCTCGGCCTGTTCGAGGCGTTCCGCTACATTGCTGTCGCGCTGTCGCCTCTTGTCGGTGCCTACGCCTTCGAGGGAGGCGGCTTCGTCGCCTTGGCGGGCCTGTCGAGCGGCCTTTCGCTCGTCGCGGCGCTCTGCGCTCTTCGCGTGCAGAGGTATGTCGGTCGGGGCATCCGCGAGCAGAAGGGGAAGAGGATCGGGATTCGAAGAATTCCCGTGCCGATTCTCGCGCTGTGGTGCAGTACCGGAGCCAGGTACCTGGCCGAGAACACGCTCTACCCGGTGGCGGCTATCATGCTTTACCAGACGTCCGTCAGCCTCGGCTGGATCTCTCTGCTGGCGGTTGCGGCCGGTGTCATCTTCGGAAAACTGTCGGACAGGTTGAGTGGCAATCTCCTCATCCTGCTGCCGGTGTGCGCCGTCGCCGTCGGCTGGTTCGCTCGATCCTTCGAGCTGACGTTCGCCTCTGCGCTGCTGTTCGGCGTGATCTGCGGCGTCGGCAGCAAGGCGGTCGGTGTGCTGGAGAAGAAGATCAGCTTTGACTTCGGAGACACGGTGGGACCGACGATCGAGTTCGTCACGCTGCGTGAGCGAATCATGCTGATCTCGCGAGCGGCGCTGATCGGCGTGTGTCTGCTCGGAGGCTTCTCGGTGTTCGTCTGCATCCTCGTCTGTGCAATCGTCATGGTGCTGAACATCGCGACCGTGCTCTTCGCGGTGTTCGTGAGGCGGGGCGTCGCACCCGTCGCCGGTCCCAGCCGCTGAGCTCGGGCCGATCGCAGAGGTGGATTCGTCGCGAGGCAGGTGCTCTTCGCTGCGTTGGCATCACTCGCCGGTGGGGGCGGGTGAGCTCGGCCCGGTCAGGTGGGGGCTGTCTCCGTGTGTGTGGCTTGTGAGTGCGGGGGCCGGCGCGGGGGTGGGATGGCGCGGGGGTTCGCGTATCGCGTCGGTTCGGCGGATTTCGATACGCCGTCGACTGCGTCGACGGCTACTCAATCAGCGGGGGTGGGTACGTCGATCGGCGGGGGTGGGGGCTGTTCGATCAGCGGGGGGTGGGGGACGGTTCGATCGGCGGGAGTGGGGGTGGAACGGATGCGACGGTTGTGGGGCGTTGCGCTCGCTCGCGGGGGTCGGGTCCCGCGTGCTCGACGGCGTGCAGGCGCTGAGGGGCATGCCGCTCAGCGCGCTGCCAGGCCCCAGAGCTGGAGCGGGTGGGTGAGGCGCCACCAGGCGTCGGGATCGGTGAGGTCGGCAGCGAGGTGCACGGGCGTCGTCGCCGCGTCGACGGGGCCCGCGAGCGAGAGGGTGCCCACCTCGGCATCCTTCTGCCGCGCGTCGCCGAGATCGAGCGTCACGTCGGGCGAGACGGTCGCGCCGTTCCACAGCACGACGGCGGCATCCGCGGCGGTCACGAGGTCGCTCTGCGCACCCCACACGGTCGTGACGGCGCCCACGCGCGTGCCCGCCGCGACGCCGTGCGCCGTCGTCTCGCGGGCGACCTCGTCGAGCAGGCGCGCCGTCTCCGAGAACCGCTCGTCGGAGTCGGGCTGGGCCACGACCGACGCGTAGGCGAGCAGGCGCACGGCGCCGACCGTGAACTCCTTGGCCGCCGTGAGCGTGAACTCCCAGTCGAGGCTGCCCGTCTTGATGCCGACGATCGACGGGTCGGCCGCGAGCAGCTCGTTCGTGTTCTCGAACTCCCCGGCGCCGGGCAGCTCGGCCCACGGCATCCGCACGATCTCGGCGACCACGGGGTGCGCCATCGCGAGCCGCGACAGGGCGACGAGCGACGCGGCGTCGCCCGCGTTGGCCTCGTCGATGCCCGTCGGCTCGACGACCGCGATGCCCGTGAGCCCCTGCCGGGCCAGCCAGTCGGACGCCGCGGCCGCGAACTCGCCCTCGCCGGGCCAGTAGGTGCGCGCGAGCCGCTCGGTGTAGTTGCCCGCCGAGCCGATCAGCACGCCCTGCAGCATCTGGTACAGGCTGAGCGAGCCCTCCGCGGGAACGTCGAGCGCCGACTCGTCCCGCCCCAGGAACTCCCAGTACTCGTCGCTGTCATCCCACGTGAAGTCGAACGCCGGTCCCGGCTCGCCCGGTGCGAGCGGCTCGCGCTCGAGCACCATCAGCACGGTCACGAGCTTCGTGACGCTCGCCATCGGCGCGACGTCGCCCGACGACGCGGGCGTGCCGGCGAAGCCCTCGACGCCCACGGCCGCCGCGCCCTCCGCCGGCCACGCCACGGCCGTCGCGGGAGCGGTCACATCGGCGACGGGCACGGGCGCGACCGTCGGCTGCGGCAGCGGCCAGAGCAGGGCGGATGCCGTGTATACGGCCGCCACGCCCACGACCGCCGCGAGGGGGATGAGCGCGCGTCGCCCGCGCCGCCGCCGCGGACGCTGTGCGAGCAGGTCGGGCACGACGCGCCGGTACGCGTACTCGCCGCCGGGCGCCGCGGGCGCCGCCACGTGGTCCTCGTCGACCCAGCCGAGCGCGACCCGCTGCGGCGTGCCGCCGGAGCCGTCTCGAGGGGTCATTCGCCCAAACTAACCTGCCCGGGCCTCGGTTATACTCATCGACACAACCCACGGGAGTCCGGTGAGCCGGGCTGAGAGGAAGCGAACCACGCTTCGACCGTCGAACCTGATCCGGATCATGCCGGCGCAGGGAGGAGAGAGAATGAACACGTCTGCATCCGTTCAGGGCCCCGTCGAGGCTCACCTGCAGCCGAGCCGCTTCGGCTGGCGGGTCGTCGACATCGTCGTCGCCGCCGTGCTCGGCGTCGCCGTCGGGCTCGTCTTCTGGGCCTGGAACACCGTCGGCGGGGCACTGTGGTCGGTCTTCGACGCCGTGACGCCGGGCCTCGCGGGACTCGCCGTCGGCATCTGGCTCATCGGCGGCGTCATCGGCGGCCTCGTGATCCGCAAGCCGGGCGCCGCCCTCATGGTCGAGCTCGTCGCCGCAACCGTCTCGATGCTCATCGGCAACATCTGGGGCGTGTCGACCGTGCTGTCGGGCCTCGTGCAGGGACTCGGCGCCGAGCTGATCTTCCTGCTGTTCCTGTACCGCCGGTTCACGCTGCCCGTCGCGATCCTCGCGGGCATGGCCGCGGGCGTCGGCGCCTGGATCTTCGAGCTGTTCTACGGCAACTCGCCCAACATCCTCAAGACCGTCGAGTTCAACATGATCTACCTCGGCTCGCTGCTCGTCTCGGGCGCGGTGCTCGCCGGCATCCTCGGCTGGGTCCTCGTGCGGGCGCTCGCCGCGACGGGCGCCCTCAGCCGGTTCGCCGCGGGCCGGGAAGCACGCGCCGAGGTCTGAGATGACCGCGCGCGTGACGGCCTCGGGCTGGGGCTGGCGCTACGCGGGCCGCCGGGCGCCGGCGGTCAGCGACGTGACGCTCGACATCGAGCCCGGCGAGCGGGTGCTGCTGCTCGGCGCATCGGGGGCGGGCAAGTCGACGCTGCTGGCGGGCATCGCGGGGCTGCTCGGCGGCGCCGACGAGGGGGAGGTGCGCGGCGCGCTGCTCGTCGACGGGCGCCCGCCCGCCGCGCAGCGCGGCCGCATCGGCCTCGTGCTGCAGGACCCGGATGCCGGTGTCGTGCTCTCCCGCGTGGGCGA
Organism: Microbacterium sp. No. 7; assembly: GCF_001314225.1. Taxonomy (NCBI): domain Bacteria; kingdom Bacillati; phylum Actinomycetota; class Actinomycetes; order Micrococcales; family Microbacteriaceae; genus Microbacterium; species Microbacterium sp. No. 7. The sequence continues at coordinate 3,868,269 of NZ_CP012697.1, read as the reverse complement.
CGACGTCGCCTTCGGCTGCGAGAACCTGGGCGTGCCGCCCGGCGAGATCCCCGCGCGCGTCGCCGAGGCGCTCGACGCCGTCGGGCTCGACGTGCCGCTCGACCGGCCCACGAAGGCGCTGTCGGGAGGGCAGAAGCAGCGGCTCGCGATCGCGGGCGTGCTCGCGATGCGCCCCGGCATCCTGCTGCTCGACGAGCCGACCGCGAACCTCGACCCCGCGGGCGTCGCGGAGGTGCGCGCGAGCATCGAGCGGGCCGTGCGCGCGTCGGGGGCGACGCTCGTCGTCATCGAGCACCGCACCGAGGTGTGGGCCGACCTCATGACGCGCGTGATCGTGCTCGACCAGGGCGGCGGCCTGCTGGCCGACGGACCGCCGGACGCGGTGTTCGCCGCGCAGGGCCGCGCGCTCGCCGACGCGGGGGTGTGGGTGCCGGGGCACGGGATCGACCTGCCCGTGCTGCCTGCGGCGGATGCCGGTGACGCGGTGCTCACGGCGCACGATCTCGCGATCTCGCGCGACGGCGGCACGGCCGTGCAGCGCGGGCTGGACCTCTCGGTGCCGCGCGCCGCGGCGACCGTCGTGACGGGCCCGAACGGGGCCGGCAAGTCGACCCTCGCGCTGACCCTCGCGGGTCTGCTGCCCGAGCTGGCGGGCGAGGTGCGGTCGGCGCCCGAGCTCGCCGGCCGTCGCGGACCGCGGCCGTCGCGCCTCACCTCGCGCGAGCTGCTGACCCGCATCGGCACGGTGTTCCAGGAGCCCGAGCACCAGTTCCTCGCCCAGACCGTGCGCGACGAGCTGCTCGTCGGCCCTCGCGCGCTGAAGATGACGGATGCCGCGGCCGACGCGATCGCCGACGAGCTGCTGGAGCGGCTCGGGCTCGCGCCGCTCGCACGGGCGAACCCGTTCACGCTGTCGGGAGGGCAGAAGCGGCGGCTGTCCGTCGCGACCGTGCTCGCGACGGCGCCGCGCGTGATCGTGCTCGACGAGCCGACGTTCGGGCAGGACCGGCGCGGCTGGATCGAGCTCGTGCGCCTACTGCAGGAGCAGACGGCGGAGGGACGCAGCGTCGTCGCCGTCACGCACGACGCGGCGGTCGCCCGGCACCTGGGCGGCCGGCACGTGCGCCTGGAGGCGGCCGGGACTGCGGGCCTGGGCGGACTCGGCGGTGCTGCGGGCCTGGGGAGCGTCGCATGACCGGCACGGCGACGCGCACGAGTCCGGCATCCGCACCCGCCCTGCCCCGGGAGGCGTGGCTCGATGGCGTCAACCCGGCGACCCGCATCCTGCTCGCGCTCGTGCTGTCGGTGCCGCTGCTGGCATCCATCGACGCCGTGAGCGCGGCCGTCGCGATCGCGCTGCAGCTGCTGTGCGTGCCGCTCACGGGGCTGCGCCTGCGCACGGTGCTGCTGCGCCTGCTGCCGGTGCTGCTGCTCACGCCGATCGCGGGCGTCAGCATGCTGCTGTACGCGCAGCCCGAGGGGCGCGTGCACTGGACGTTCTGGTACGCGACGATCAGCGACGGGTCGATCGTGCTCGCGATCGCCGTGAGCCTGCGCGTGATCGCCCTGGCGCTGCCCGCGATGCTGCTGTTCGGGCGGGTCGATCCGGCCGAGCTCGCCGCGGCCCTCGCGCAGATCGCGCGCCTGCCGTCGCGCTTCGTGCTGGGCGTGCTCGCGGGCACGCGCACGCTGGGCCTGTTCCTCGACGACTGGCGGTCGATGACGCTCGCACGTCGCGCGCGCGGCGTGGGCGACCGCGGCGCGCTGCGCCGGTTCTTCTCGATGGTGTTCGTGCTGCTGGTGTTCGCCGTGCGGCGCGGCACGAAGCTCGCCGTCGCGATGGAGGCCCGCGGGTTCGGCGCGCCGGTCGCCCGCACGTGGGCGCGCCGCTCGCGCCTCGGCCCCCGCGACGCCGTCGCGCTCGTCGGGGCGATCGCGCTCATCGCGCTCGCCCTGGCCGCCGCCGTCGCCGCGGGCACCTTCCGCTTCGTCTGGAGCTGAGCGGCTCCGGCATCCCGGGTGCTTCCTCTGCCGACCGCCGCCGCTACGCGCTTGTTCCCGGCATGGGCCTGCGGTCGCGAGGGACGGCCGCGAAACTCCGGCGCGGCGCTGACGATCCGGGATGCGCCGCCGATGACGGCGCATCCCGGATCGTGGTTCGCGAGAGGCTAGACCGCCACAGGCGGGTTCACCACAATCGCGAAGGCGCGCTCGGCGAGGCTCGCGGAACGGTTCACTGAGATGTACTTCTGCTCTGTGTACTCGTCGAGCGAGTCGGGGCCGCCCTCACGTCCGAGGCCCGACTGCTTGAAGCCGCCGAACGGGTACTCGGGGTGGATGACGTGCCAGTCGTTGACGTACACCATGCCGGCCTCCAGGCTCCGGGCCACGTCGAGCGCGCGCTGCTCGTTCGCGCTCCACACACCCGCGGAGAGGCCGTAGTTGGTGTCGTTCGCGATCGCGACGGCCTCGGCCTCGTCCTCGTAAGTGAGCACGACCAGCACGGGACCGAAGACCTCGTCGCGGGCGATCGGGTCGGTGTTGACGACGTCGGTCACGATGGTCGGCTCGACCCAGTTGCCCTTCTGGAACCGTTCGCCCTCGGGCACGCCGCCGCCGAGCACGACCTTCGCCCCCGACGCCTTCGCGCTCTCGATGTAGCCCAGCACGCGCTGCTGCTGCTCCTTGGTGATGAGCGGGCCGACCGTCGTGGCGATGTCGAGCGGGTCGCCCACGACGAGCGTGCGGCCGCGCTCGACGAGCCGTCCCACGATCTCGTCCTTGCGCGACGCGGGAATGAGCAGACGAGTGCCGGCCTCGCACGCCTCGCCGTTGTTGGCGTAGCAGGCGAACAGCGCGCCGTCGACGGCGACGTCGAGGTCGGCGTCGTCGAGGATGATGTTCGGTCCTTTGCCGCCGAGCTCGAGCGTGACGCGCTTGAGGGTGTCGGCCGAAGCACCGAGAATGCTCTTGCCGACCACGGTCGATCCCGTGAAGGCCACTTTGCGCACATCGGGGTGTGCGACCAGGTGGGCGCCGACCGGCTCGCCGTCGCCGACGACGACGTTCAGCACGCCGGCGGGCAGCCCCGCGGCGTCGAGCGCCTTCACGAGCTCGAGCGGGAGCAGCGGCGCGTGCTCGTCGGGCTTCAGCACGACGGTGTTGCCCGCGGCCAGGGCCGGGGCGACCTTCCACACGCTCGTCAGCAGCGGGATGTTCCACGGCACGATTGCGGCGACGACGCCGATCGGCTCGCGGCGCAGCACGCCCTCGGCCGGGATCGGGCCGATCGCCGGTCCGGGGCCCTCCCACTGGTAGCCGCGGGTCAGCGCGGCCACGTACTGCAGCTGCGCGACGGCGAGCCCCAGGTGCAGCGCCGCGGTGATGCGGATCGTTGCGCCGTTCTCGCGCGACTGTAGAGCGGCGAGTTCCTCGGCACGGGCGCCCAGGCTCGCGGCGGCCGCCTCGAGCACCGCTGCCCGGTCGGCCGGCGGGGTACGACGCCACGTGCCCTCGTTGTGCGCGGCGTTCGCCGCGGCGACGGCCTTGTCGACGTCGGCGACCGAGGCCTTGGCGACGGTCGCGACGAGCGACTCGTCGGCGGGGCTCCGGATCTCGTAGCTCTCGTCGGTGTCGAGCCACTGCCCGCCGATGAGCTGCTGGTAGTGCGGAACGGTCATTGTTCTCTCCTGTGTGAATGTGGACGGATATGCATGGGAAGCTCAGCTGACCTGCCGGGCGCGACCGGCCCAGAACGGCTCACGAAGTGCCTTCTTGTCGACTTTGCCTGCGGGGTTGACGGGAAGGGCGTCGACGAAGTCGATCGTCTTCGGCGCGGGCACGCCGCCGAGCTCGGCCTTGACGTGGTCGATGAGCTCTTGTTCCGTCACGTGGGCGTCGTTCTTGACGACGACGGCGGCGTGCACCGCCTCGCCCCACTTCTCGTGCGGAACGCCGATGACCGCGCTCTGCGCCACGGCCGGGTGCGTCGCCAGCACGTCCTCGACCTGGCGCGGGAAGACATTGAACCCGCCCGAGATGACCATGTCCTTCTTGCGGTCGACGATGTAGAGGAAGCCGTCCTCGTCGAGACGGCCCACGTCGCCCGTGTGAACCCACCCGTCACGAAGCGTCTCGGCGTTGCGCGAGGCGTCGACGTAGGTGAGCATCTGGCCCAGCTGACGGGTCGTGATCTCGCCCGCCTCGCCGACCGGGAGGACGTTGCCCTCGTCGTCGCGGATCGCCACGTCGACGTAGGGGAGCGGGCGCCCGGCCGACGCGAGGCGCTGGACGGCCTTCTCCGAGTCGAGGCGGTGGTCGGTCTTGCGCAGCGAGGAGATGTAGCCCTGCTCCGTACCGGCGTACAGTTGCAGGAAGATGGGGCCGAAGATCTCCAGCGCCTGGCGAAGCTTCTCCGGCGCAGCGGGCGAGCCCGCGTAGACCACCGTCCTCAGGCTCGACAGGTCGTAGTCGGCGCGACGCGGGTGATCGATGAGCAGGTAGATGATCGTGGGCACCACGGCGGTCGCCGTGACGCCGTACTTCTCGATCGACGACAGCAGCACGTCGATGTCGAGGCCCGGCAGCATCACGTTCGTCCCCCCGCGCAGCAGCACGGGGAGGATGAAGATCTGCGTGTAGTGGGTCAGCGGCGCGCCGTGCGCGAACACCTCGCCGAAGGCGATGTCGCCGATCTCCTGGCCCGCGGTGATCGAATAGTGCCCCCATGTGAAGTGCGAGTTGACGACGCCCTTCGGGTCGCCCGTGCTTCCCGAGGTGAACAGCACGTAGGCCTCGTCGTCGTCGACGAGGCCTACGTCAGGGCGCGCCGAGGCATCGGCGCTCTCGACGAACGGCCCGAAGGCGATGACTTTGCTCAGCTCCGGCGATGCGGGGAGCGCGTCGCCGCCGACGCGCACCACGCGGGTGAGCTCGGGCAGATCGGGCACGATGGCCGCGATCGCCTCGTCGAACTGCGCGTCGTAGATCAGCGTCGTCGCCCGCGTCTGCGCGAGCGACGACCGGAACTGATTGGCGGTCTGCCGGGTGGGCATCTGCACGAGCACGCCGCCCGCGGCCCAGATGCCGTGCTGGATCGGGATGAACTCCAGGATGTTCGGCAGGAGCAGTCCGACGCGCTCGCCCTTGCCGAGCCCCGAGCCGACGAGCGCGTTGGCGATGCGGTTGCGCAGAGCGCCCAGTTCCGCGTACGTCAGCTGCCGCTCACCCTCGATGATTGCCACCGAGTCTCGGTGGTACGTGATCGTCCGGTCGAGAACGTCGGGAAGTGTGCCCCACATGTTCGTCTCTCCTCATCGAAAGTCGGGATCGCGGCGACCATGGCCGCGGGGGAGGTCGGATACGTCCCCGTGGCCGTCCACGCTAGGCCGTGGTCGAGCAGCTCCGACACCCTCGCCGGGGTGAAACCTGTCACCCCCAGGGGGGATGCTCGCCTCTGCGTGGCGCGGTCGGCGCCCCTGCGGCGGCGCTCGGGGGAAGGATTCACCCCCCGGGGCGCGCGATTCCCCCTGGAGGGTGATTGCCCGCCCATGACGCGGAGCTAGCGTCGAGCAAGATCGCACGACAACGGACGTCGTGCAGAAGAGAGGACACGCACATGAGCAATCTGTTCTTCGCGGTCAAGTGGTTGAAGGCATTCCGTTCCAGTGCGGAGGATGTCGTCGCGCTCTACGGCGAGCCGTTCAGCTTCACCGACCCGATTCTCGACCAGCACGGGATCAGCGAGCGCGAGGACCTTCTGCGGGTCTTCGCGCCGTATGCCAACAAGGACGAGTCCAATGGCATCGGCATCAACAACTTCCGCGTCGATGAGGTTGTCGGCGACGGGGAGGGCGCCGTCTACCGATGGACGTGGGAGGCGCCGACGGCGCAGGCATTCCTCGGCATTCCGACGCCGGACAAGACGCCTGGCTCGCGCGGCATCACCCTCCACCTCTACTACCCGGACGGGAAGATCAGCCGCGAGGAGAGCTACTGGGACGCGGTGGCGGCCGTCGCCCCGTTCGTCCCCGAGATCGACCGCGTCAACAAGTTCAAGCCCGTCGCCGCCTGACCGGCGCCGTATCGACGAAAGAAGACCACTATGACCACCACCACGGTCGGCGCCAAGCTCGCCGACGCGCACGCTGCCAAGTGGACCCAGGGGCTCACCGAGTCGCTCGACGCAGCCCTTGACCTCTATGCCGACGAGTTCGTCTACGACGACGGCAACGACCTCGACCACGTGATCGACACCCCCATCACGAAGGACGAGCTGCGTCCGGTTCTCGCCCCCTATTCCAACAAGAGTCGCGACAACGGTTCCGGCGTTCACCGGTTCGAAGTGCGCGAGGCGTTCGATCTCGCCGGGGACAATGGCCTGCCCGCCGTCGTCATCCTGTGGACCTGGACCGGCGAGGCGCTGGAGACCTACCACGGCCTGCCCGTGGGCGGACGCACGCTGTCGGCGCTCGGCATCACATGGCAGCAGCTCGACGCGAACGGGAAGATCACCCGCGAGACGACCTACTGGAACGACACGCCCCTGCTCGCCGAGCTCGGCGTGCCGGTGCAGACGCCGCACTACTGGGAAGCCGGCTTCGTCTTCCCCTCGTGAGCACGGAACACCCGGGCGGCGAACGCTGCCCGGGTGCCGCCTCTGAATCTCGTGAAAGGACCGATGATGAACAGCAGCATCGCACACCGCATGGAGCCTGAGCCCGTGCCGCTGCGCCTCGACGGAGGCCTGAGCGCCGAAGACTTCAAGGGCGCCTTCCGCAACCATCCCGCGGGCGTGGCTGTCGTCACCGCCGACGCCGGCGACGGGCCGGTCGGGCTGACGGCGACATCGGTGTTCTCGGTCAGCGCCGAGCCGCCGCTGCTCGTCTTCTCGGTGTCGGCGATGTCGTCGAGCACGCCGACCGTCCTCGCCTCCGACACCGTCGTCGTGCACCTGATCGGTGAGGAACAGCTGCACATCGCGCGACTGTGCGCCACGAGCGGGATCGACCGTTTCGCCGACACGTCGCTGTGGGACAGGCTCCCGACTGGAGAGCCGCACTTCCCATCGGCGAGCACGTGGATCCGCGGCCGCGTCGTCGAGCAGCTGGACGCGGGAACCTCGACCGTCATCGTCGTCCACGCCTTGCAGGCGAAGGCCCCCGAGCCGGGCAGCGAAGACGCCGTCGCGGAGGCATCCCGCCCATTGGTGTACCACAACCGCGCCTGGCACGTGTTGGGCGATCATTCGCTCGTGGGCTGAACTGCGTGAGACGAGCGCGCTCGCGCCGCCGTGGAGCCCCGGTCGACCGATCGAGGCTCCACGGCTTCCGGTGCCGCGAGCGTCAGTCGCGCAGATAGACGGCGACGGCCTGCGCGCGATTGCTGACGCCGAGCTTGCGGAGGATGTTCTTGACGTGCGACTTGACCGTGTCGGGTGAGATCACGAGCCGTTCGGCGATCGCCTGGTTGGTCCCACCGTCGGCGAGCAGGCGGAGGACGTCGGTCTCGCGTGGCGTGAGCGCCTCGAGCCACGCGGTGCCGAGCGCGTCGGACGCCGGTGTCGCAGGGCGGTCGAGCATGTCCTCCCTCTCGGCGAGAGCGATGATGCTCTCGGCGGCACTCAGCAGAACGTCGCGAGCTTGCTGCCGCTGGCCGCGTAGCGTCTCCTGCAGCAGCACCCGGTCGTAGAGCAGGCCGAGACCGCTGGCGAACGCCCACAGCACGTCGCGGTCGACCTCGTCGACGCGAGGGCCGTCGGCATGATGATCCGCGTGCAGAAGGCCGATCACCTCGTTCGCGCAGATGAGCGGCGCCACGACGTAAGAGCGCGCACGTCCGGAGTCCACGATGAGAGGACGGTGCACGCCCGGCGCTGCCGTGTCGACGACGAGCGCGGGACGCCGGATCGTCATCGCCTCGTGCTCCGGAGAGTCGCGATCGATCGTGATCGATGTGCCGACCCAGCCCGGAAACCACTCCTCCAGCTCACCGCTCAGCGTGGAATGGCCGAGATGCGGGGTCCACGACGTGCCGCTCAGCCGCGAGAGCACGACACGGCCGAATCCGCAGCCGTTCGTGGCCTCCATACAGCTGGCTTCGACGAGCTCTCGGACGCTCCCGGTGGTGCGGAGGTTCGACAGTGCCCTTGCGCACCCCTCCAGGCGCCGTGACTGCGCATCGTGCAGGTAGTGCCGCAGATCCGACGCAAGGCGTTCCAGCTCGGAGACGACCGCTGCCAGCCCGACAGGCGTCTCTCCTGTCGCGACGTCGAACTGGGCCGTCGCGTGTCGCGACAGCTGAGCGATCGCACGGAGGGACGTGTGGGGGATGGTCTGCGCAGCCTCGTGTGTCAGATCGGCGACCCGGCCGGCCAGGTACTCGAAGCGCGCCTGCAGCTCCATCCCCCGGCGGTCCGAGAGCGGCAAGGAGTCCGTGACCGCGCGTGCGTGCGCGATCGCTCTGGTCATGATGCGCGCAGACCTTCCCAGCGGGCGCGTCGCCACGCCCGCGCGATCGACTCCGGGCGGGTCGCTACCCCTTGCTTGCGGAAGATGTGTTTGATGTGGGTCTTCACGGTGCTCTCGGAGACGAAGAGCCGCTCAGCGATCTCACGGTTCGTTCGTCCCTCGGCCATCAGATCGAGGACGGCGCGCTCGCGCGCGGAGAGCCCCCACGGCTGCTTCGCGGGTGTCGCGTCCATGTCGGATGCTGCAGACGGACGGGGCGCAGCGACGGGAGCCAGCCCATCGTCGAGAAGCCGCAGCCCCGGCGAGCCGCTCGTGATGAGCGATTGCACGTCGGCCAGTGCACCGGCGATCTGCAGGCGCTCCGCGCGAACGCGGACCGCGAGCTGGAGCGCTTCGACGGCCAACCCCGCCAGTACCGCGAAATGCCGGACGACATCGTGATCGGCATCGGTCACGCGCCGACCGCCGATGCCATGATCGGCGTGCAGGAGCGCCACGATGTCCTCGCCGAGGACGACGGGCGCGACCACGTACGATCGCGTTCGCGTGGCGTCGACGAACGGACGGTGCACCCGAGGGTCCCGAGCGACGCGCGGGACCCTCATCGACGTGCGCCGTCTGACGACCTCGGTCTCGATCAGCGGCGGACGCAACGGCATGTGCAGTGTCCACAGGTGTGATGTCTCGGCGACGGTGTATGCGTCGCTCGCATGCCAGTGCAGGGGCGTCCATGTGGCACCGTCGATGTGCGAGAGCAGGACGCGCGCGAACCCTCCGGCGACGGCGAGGCTCGCGGGACAGGCGGCGAGCGCCTGGTCGATGTCGTCGAGGGTGCGCAAGCGATGCGTCGCGTCATGAAGAGCGTCCCAGCGCGCGGCGATGCGTGCACCTGGTACAGCAGCTGTGGTGGGCTCGGCCAGTGACATCATCGTCTCTCCCAGACCGGCGCGCTCCGTCGGGCGCGCTCCGCGGATCAGGTTCGATGAACTTCAGTGTTACTTGAAATTCACTTATCCATCATTGTCCATGCCTGAGTCGAGGTTGTCAACGGGCGTGCCCTCGGCGGCGCAGGCCACGTCGCTCCACAGCACGCTTTCGGCGAGCCGTGCGATGTTGCGGGCGACTCCCGCGTGCCGGCGCACGCGGGGCGTTCGCACGGCGTCGTTGACGATGGTCAGGGCTGCGTGCACGCGGAACCTGACCTCCGTGCGTCCGAGCTCGGGTCGTGCCGCCTCCAGCAGGGCGAACCACTCTGCCACGTAGGCGCTCTGGGCGCGGCGCAGGCTGTGGCGTGCGGAGTCGGGGATGTTCGTCAACTCCGCCACCAGGACCCAGAGCAGATCTGCGCGGTCGATCGCGAACTCGATGTACTCCGCGACGGTCGCCCTGAGTGCGTCGGCGGGCGTCGGCGACGTCGCGAGCGCCCGATCCAGTCCGAGATGGAGAGCCTCGGTGGCCCGCGTCATGATCGCCGTGAGCAGATCTCCTTTCGTCGCGAAGTGGCGGTACAGGCTCGTGCTCGTGGCCCCGACGGCGTCGCCGATGTCCTGCATCGTGACCGACTGGTACCCGCGCGCGCTGAACAGCCGTGTCGCCGCTGCCATGATCGCCGCCGGACGCGTTGTCGAGGTCACTCCCTGCGACGCCTCTGCGGGGCCTCGGCGCAGGTCGAGGCGCACGGCGGCCGCGGCGAGCGCGAGGTCCGCGGTGAGCGTCGCTATGCGCTCGGCCGGCAGCGGCGTGCTGTGGTAAGCGGGACTGGTGAGCACGGCGATCACGGCAAGGGCGGTCAGCTCGGGATCGTCGCTGCGTCCCTGCGCGTCAACGAGCTGGATGAGCCGCTCGAACACGTGATAGAAGGGCGCGCGGACGCGTTGGCGTGCCTCATCGGGCAGGTGACGTGCCTCGCGCGTCCAGAGCAGTGCCATCCGCCGACGCTGGGCGAAGGTCGATGCCATGGTCTGCACGGCCGTCTCCAGATCCTGGGGCGCCGCGCCGTCGAGGGACTTCCGCGCCTCCTCGAACTCGGCCAGCAGAGCCGCCTCCAAGAGATCTTCCTTGCCGCGCACGTGTCGGTAGAGGGCACTGGCGCCCACGCCGACCGCGCGGGCGATGTCGTCGGTGCTCACGTTGTGGAATCCGGAAGCGGCGAACAGCTCCGCGGCGACGGCAAGGATCGTCTGTCGCCGGTTTCGGGGCCGAGTACGTGCCGGGACTGTCGTCGTCGACGTCATCGCGACCTCCTCGATCGTGGTATCGCTCATGCATCGACAGTCTACGATGGTTACTGTAAATTCACTTATCGCGATTCTTGCGCTATCGTGATCGGCAGAGCAGATGACGGCGGCAGGCGACACGACAGACGTCCGACCGCCCTCGGCCGGGCTCGCATCAGGCGCAACGGCGCAGGTTCGGATCAATGACGACGAGGAGCAAACGATGACGCTGCCCGAGAACGTGTCGGCACGGCTCCGACTGCCCGCGATCGCGGCGCCGATGACCGGTGTGTCCGGCATCGAGCTGGTCGCGGCCGCGTGCGAAGCAGGCGTCATCGGATCTTTTCCCGTGCACAACGCGCGACGCGACACGTCGCTCGGCGACTGGCTGACCACACTGGAGCGACGCCTGCAGCAGTCGGAGGGCACGCCGGCCCCGTTCGCGCCGAACCTCATCATGCACAGCTCGAACCGCTACCGTGACGAGGAGCTCGCGACCCTCGTCGCACACGGTGTGGAGCTCGTGATCACGAGCGTGGGCTCTCCGGCTCGAGCGGTGGAGCCGCTGCACGCTGTCGGCGCACTCGTGCTGGCCGACGTCGCGACCCTCGCGCACGCAGAGAAGGCGCTGGAGGCTGGAGCCGACGGACTCGTGCTGCTCACCGCCGGCGCCGGAGGGCAGACGGGATGGTTGAATCCGTTCGCCTTCGTCCGCGGAGTCCGCGCCTTCTTCGACGGGCCGATCGTGCTCGCGGGCGGCATCTCCGATGGGGTGTCAGCGTTCGCCGCCGAGGTGCTCGGCGCCGACCTCGTCTACCTGGGCACGCGCGTCATCGCGACCGAGGAGAGCCTCGCCGACGATGCCTACCGGGCAGCGCTCGTCGCGGCGACTGCAGACGACGTCGTGCTCTCCAGCGCGGTCGGCGGGCTGCCTGCCAACCTTCTCCGGTCTTGGATCGAGCGCAACGACGCTGACGTGGCCCAAGGGGACTACCAGCAGGAGCGGTTGCTCGGCTGGCAGGGCGTATGGAGCGCCGGGCACGCAGTGGCCGGCGTCACAGAAGTGCTTCCGGTCCGCGACGTGATCGCGGAGCTGATCGACCAATACGAGGCCGCGCGTGCGGCGCTCCGGAATCCAGGCGCGTGAGAGCGGGGAGGATGACGATGTCACAGGCATACATCTACGAGGCGGTGCGCACACCGCGCGGCAAGGTCAGGAAGGGGTCGCTGCAGAGCGTCAAGCCCCTTGACCTCGTCACGTGCCTCGTCGACGAGGTGCGCGACCGGCTGCCGGACCTGGACCCGGCGGCGGTCGACGACATCGTGCTCGGCGTGGTCTCGCCCGTCGGCGACCAGGGCGGCGACATCGCGAAGGCGGTCGCGATCGCCGCGGGCCTTCCCGACACCGTCGCGGGCGTGCAGCTCAACCGGTTCTGCGGATCGGGCCTCGAAGCGGTCAACGTCGCCGCGCAGAAGGTGAGCTCGGGCTGGGAGCACCTCGTGTTCGCGGGCGGCGTCGAGTCGATGTCGCGCGTCGAGATGCTCAGCGACGGTGGCCCGCTGTTCAATGACCCCACGACGACCTATGACTCGTACATCGTGCCCCAGGGCATCGGTGCAGACCTCATCGCGACGATCGAGGGCTTCAGCCGCGAAGACGTCGACCGGTTCGCCGTACGCTCCCAGGAGCGCGCCGAGGCGGCCTGGCAGCAGGGCAGGTTCGCCCGGTCGGTCGTGCCGGTCCGCGACGTGAACGGCCTCGTCGTCCTCGACCGTGACGAGCATCGCCGACCGGGCACCACCGTCGAGTCGCTCGCCGACCTGAAGCCCGCCTTCGCAGCGGCCGGCGCCGCGGGGTTCGACGCCGTCGCCCTGCAGCGATACACCGACGTGGAGCGGATCGAGCACGTGCACCATGGGGGCAACTCCTCGGGGATCGTCGACGGTGCCGCCTTGGTCGTCATCGGCAGCGAGACCGCCGCCGACCGGTTCGGGCTGACCCCTCGTGGCCGGATCGTGGCGACCGCCGTCAGCGGCGCCGACCCCACCATCATGCTCACCGGCCCGACGCCCGCGACCCGCAAGGTGCTCGACGTCGCCCGTCTGACCGTCGACGACATCGATCTGTTCGAGATCAACGAGGCCTTCGCCTCCGTGGCGTTGAAGTGGGTCAGGGATCTCGACCTGCCCTGGGAGAAGGTCAACGTCAACGGAGGCGCCATCGCGATGGGCCACCCTCTCGGCGCGACGGGCGCGATGCTCGTCGGCACCGTCCTCGACGAGCTCGAGCACCGCGGGGCCCGGCGAGGACTCATCACGCTGTGCATCGGCGGGGGCATGGCGATCGCGACGATCATCGAGCGGGTCTGAGGACCCGCGGTAACGAGGAAGCACAGACATGAGCGAGAGCACGACCATCACGTGGCACCGAGACGACGACGGGATCGTCGTCCTGACCTTCGACGACCCGGCATCGTCGGCGAACACCATGAGCGAGGCATACGTCGCGTCGATGGCGGCGACCCTCGATCGTCTCGACGCGGAGGCGGAGAACATCGCCGGCGTGGTCCTCACGTCTGCGAAGAAGACGTTCTTCGCCGGGGGAAACCTGGGCGAGATCCTCTCCTACACGGCAGAGGACACACCGCGCGTCGTGGCGGTGTCCGACACGATCAAGGCGCAGCTGCGCCGGCTGGAGAGCTTCGGACGACCCGTCGTCGCGGCGATCGGCGGCGCCGCCCTCGGCGGCGGCCTGGAGATCGCGCTCGCGACCCACCACAGGATCGTGGCCGATGTGCGCGGCGCGGTCGTGGGCCTGCCCGAGGTCGGGCTCGGGCTGCTGCCGGGCGGAGGCGGCGTGATCCGCTCCGTGCGCCTGCTCGGCGTCGTTCCCGCGGTGCGCGACGTGCTCCTCACAGGGCGCCGGTTCTCGCCCGCGGAGGCGCGGGAGATCGGGCTCGTCGACGAGGTCGTCTCGTCGGCCGGCGAGCTCGTGCCCGCCGCCAAGGCGTGGATCGCGGCGAACCCCGAGGCGACCCAGCCCTGGGACCGGCGGGGCTTCCAGCTGCCCGGCAGCCGCTTCTACTGGCAGGCGCCCGCCGCCGAGCTGGGCGCTCTGTCGGCCGGCCTGCGCAAGCAGACCAAGGGCGCCCCGGCGCCGGCCGCGCGCGCCATCATCGCCGCCGCTGTCGAGGGCGCGCTCCTCGACATCGAGACCGCGGGGCGCATCGAGAGCCGCTACTTCGCGAGCATCGCGACCGGCACGATCGCGAAGAACCTCATCCAGTCGACGTTCTTCGACCTGCAGGCCGTCAACGCGGGCGGCAGCCGGCCCGCCGGCATCCCGCAGCGCACGGTGAGTCGCCTTGCCGTGCTCGGCGCCGGGATGATGGGCGCGGGCATCGCCTACGTCGCCGCGAAGGCCGGGATCGACATCGTGCTGAAGGACGTCTCGCTCGAGGCGGCGCAGCGCGGCAAGGCCTACTCCGAGAAGCTCGTGGCCGCCCAGGTCAGCCGCGGACGCCTCGCGCAGGCAGACGCCGACGCGCTCCTGGCGCGCATCGTCGCGAGCGACGACGACGCCGACCTGGCCGGCGCCGACGCGGTCGTGGAGGCGGTCTTCGAGTCGGTCGCCGTCAAGCACGAGGTCTTCCAGCGCGCCGAGGCGGTCGTGGACCCCGGCGCGCTGCTCGCCTCGAACACCTCGACGCTGCCGATCACGGTCCTCGCCGAGGGCGTACAGCGGCCCGAGGACTTCATCGGCATCCACTTCTTCTCGCCTGTCGACAGGATGCCGCTGGTCGAGATCATCGTGGGCGAGCGCACGAGCGACGAGACGCTGGCCCGCGCCTTCGACCTGGCCCGGCAGCTCGGCAAGACGCCGATCGTCGTCGGCGACAGCCGCGGATTCTTCACGAGTCGCACCATCATCTCCTTCCTCAACGAGGCGGTCGCCGCCGTCGGCGAGGGCGTCGAGCCGCAGCGGATCGAGCAGGCCGCCCTGCAGGCCGGCTACCCCGCCGGCCCGCTCCAGCTGATCGACGAGCTGACCCTGACGCTGCCGCAGCGCATCCGCAAGGAGGCGGAGGCGGCCGCGGGCGGTGCCCCGCGCGTCGAGCACGGCTCGGCTGCCGTGATCGACGCGATGATCGAGACGCACGGACGCCCGGGCCGCTCCGGCGGCGGCGGATTCTACGACTACGACGAGTCGGGGCGCCGCCTGCGCATCTGGCCCGGGCTGCGCGACGCGTTCGGCTCCGGCCGCGCCGACACGCCGCTGAAGGACCTGCAGGAGCGGATGCTGTTCGCCGAGGCGCTGGAGGCCGTGCACTGCCTCGACCAGGGCGTGCTGCGCTCCGTGCGCGACGCGAACGTCGGATCGCTGCTGGGCATCGGCTTCCCCGCCTGGACGGGAGGCGTGCTGCAGTACATCAACTCCTATCCGGGCGGTCCCGCCGGCTTCGCCGAGCGCGCCGACGAGCTCGCCGGCTTCTACGGCGAGCACTTCCGCCCGCCCGCCTCGCTGCGCGAGAAGGCCGCGGCGGGCGCCCGCTACGAAGACGAGGTCCAGGGATGAGCGTTCTCACGAGCAGGCTCGACGTCGCCGACGAGGACTTCCGCGCCAACCGCGCGGCGGGGCTCGCGCTCATCGCCGAGCTCGACGCCGAGAACGCCGCCGTGGTCGCCGGTGGCGGCGAGAAGGCCGTCGCCCGCCACCACGCCCGCGGGCGGCTGACGGTGCGCGAGCGCATCGAGCTGCTGCTCGATCCCGACACCGCCTTCCTCGAGCTGTCCACGCTCGCCGGATGGGGCACGGGCTTCACCGTGGGCGGCGTCATCGTCACGGGCATCGGCGTGGTCAGCGGCACGGAATGCATGATCATCGCGCACGAGCCCACCGTCAAGGGCGGCACGATGAACCCCTACACGCTGCGCAAGAACCTGCGCGCGCTGGAGATCGCCCGGGTCAACCGGCTGCCCGTGCTCTACCTCGTGGAGTCGGGCGGCGCCGACCTGCCGACGCAGGCCGACCTGTTCATCCCGGCGGGGCGGATCTTCCACGAGCTCACGGCGCTGTCGGCGGCGGGCGTGCCGTCGATCTCCCTCGTGTTCGGCAACTCGACCGCCGGCGGCGCGTACGTCCCCGGCATGAGCGACTACGCCGTGCTCGTCGACAAGCAGGCGCAGGTCTTCCTCGGCGGCCCGCCGCTCGTGAAGATGGCCACGGGCGAGGACGCCGACGGCGAGGAGCTGGGCGGCGCGGCGATGCACTCGCGCGTCTCGGGCGTGAGCGACTACTTCGCCGTCGACGAGCGCGACGCGATCCGCATCGGGCGGCAGATCGTCTCGCGGCTGAACTGGCGCAAGCACGGGCCGGCGCCGCGCGGCGTCCCGCGTCCGCCCCGGTACCCCGCCGAGGAGATCCTCGGCATCGTCTCCCGCGACCAGCGCGTGCCGTTCGACCCGCGCGAGATCCTCGCGCGTCTCGTCGACGACTCCGACTTCGACGAGTACAAGGCCCTGTACGGCACGTCGCTCGTCACGGGGTGGGCGAGCCTGCACGGCTACCCGATCGGCGTCCTCGCGAACCACCGCGGCGTGCTCTTCGGCGAGGAGGCGAAGAAGGCCGCCGAGTTCATCCTGCTGGCCAACCAGACCGACACGCCGCTCGTCTTCCTGCAGAACACGACGGGCTACATCGTCGGCTCGGCCTACGAGCAGGCCGGCATCATCAAGGACGGCGCGAAGATGATCAACGCCGTCGCCAACAGCGCGGTGCCGCACCTCACCGTGAACATGGCCGCGTCCTTCGGCGCCGGCAACTACGGGATGAGCGGGCGCGCCTACGATCCGCGCTTCCTGTTCAGCTGGCCCAACATGCGCCAGGCGGTCATGGGCGCGCCCCAGCTCGCGGGCGTGCTCTCGATCGTGGGACGTGCCGCCGCCGAGAGGTCGGGCCGTCCGTTCGACGAAGAGGCCGACGAGCGCCAGCGCCGGCAGATCGAGGAGCAGATCGAGGCCGAGTCGCACGCCTACTTCATGTCCGGCCGGCTCTACGACGACGGCATCATCGACCCGCGGCACACGCGTGACGTGCTCGGGATCGCGCTGTCCGCCACGCACTCCGCACCCGTCGCCGGCCGTCGCGGCTTCGGCGTCTTCCGAATGTGAGAATCCCCATGACTGCTGACACGACCGCGACGCCGCGCATCCGCCGGCTCCTGATCGCCAACCGCGGCGAGATCGCCGTCCGCATCATCCGCACCGCTCGCGCGATGGGCGTCGAGACGGTGGCCGTCTTCTCGGACGCCGACGCCGGCGCCCTGTTCGTCCGCGAGGCCGATCGCGCCGTGCGGCTGCCCGGCGTCGTCCCCGCCGACACCTACCTGCGCGGCGATCTCGTGATCGAGGCCGCGCGACGCACGGGCGCGGACGCCGTGCACCCCGGTTACGGCTTCCTGTCGGAGAACGCGGAGTTCGCCCGCGCCGTCGCGGCCGCGGGGCTCATCTTCGTCGGGCCCAGTCCCGAGGCGATCGACGCGATGGGGTCGAAGATCCGCGCCAAGGAGCTCATGGCCTCCTCCGGCGTGCCCGTGCTGCCGGGCGCGACCGTCACGGCCGAGCACGACGACGCGGCCCTCGTGACTCTCGGCGACCGGATCGGCTACCCCGTGCTCGTCAAGGCGTCTGCGGGCGGCGGCGGACGCGGCATGCGCATCGTCTGGGCGGCCGGCGAGCTGGCGGGCGCCGTCGCGTCGGCACGCCGTGAGGCGGGCTCCGCCTTCGGCGACGACACCGTCTTCCTGGAGAAGTACGTCACGGCGCCGCGTCACGTCGAGGTGCAGATCTTCGGCGACACGACGGGCCGCGTCATCAGCCTCTTCGAGCGCGAGTGCTCGATCCAGCGGCGCTACCAGAAGATCGTCGAGGAGTCGCCGTCGCCGGCCGTGACCCCCGCTCTGCGGGAGCGGCTGAGCACCGCCGCCGTCGCGGCGGGCGAGGCGCTCGGCTATCTCGGGGCGGGCACCGTCGAGTTCGTCCTCGACGCGAGCGGCGATTTCTTCTTCCTCGAGGTGAACACACGCCTGCAGGTCGAGCATCCCGTGACCGAGTTCATCACGGGCCTCGATCTCGTGCGGCTGCAGCTGCTCGTCGCGCAGGGCGAGGCCCTTCCGCAGGATGCGCTGTCGGCCCGCATCCAGGGTCACGCCATCGAGGCGCGGCTCTATGCCGAGGATCCGTCCGCGGGCTTCCTGCCGACGTCGGGCCTGCTGCGCGACTTCACGCTCGACCAGGGCGTGCGCGCCGACACGGGCTTCTCGCCCGGCGACACCGTGAGCATCCACTACGATCCGATGCTCGCGAAGCTCGTGGCGCACGCCCCGACACGCGGCGAGGCCGCGTCGGTGCTCGCACGGGCACTGGAGCGCAGCCGCATCCACGGCGTCGGCACGAACCGCGACCTGCTCGTCGGCATCCTGCGCGAGCCCGAGTTCCTCGCGGGAGACACCGACACGGCCTATCTCGACCGGCACGCCGTCGCCGAGCTCTCCCGCACCGACCGTGCGGTCACCGCTCCCGCCGCGGCCGCCGTGCTGGCGCTGCGGGAGCACCGCCGCACGAGCAGCGTGGTACAGCAGAGCATCACCCCCGGCTTCCGCACGCTCGTCTCGCAGCCCGCGCTCGTGCGCTTGTCGCACGACGAGACCGAGCACGACGTGCGCTACCGCGTCGAAGGATCTCGCGCCGAGATCTCGGTCGACGGCGTCTCCGTCGGCGATGTGCGGTTCGAGGTGGCGTCGGACGGAGCGGATCGCTACGTCCTCGTGCTCGAGATCGACGGCGACCGTCAGCGGTTCGAGGTCGCGCTGCACGGCGATCTCATCGACGTCGACGGACCGCAGGGCGGCGTCGAACTGGCCCGGGTCGACCTGCTGCCCGAGCCGGGCTCGCAGGTCGCGCAGGGCTCTCTGACCGCGCCCATGCCGGGCTCCGTCGTGCGGATCGCGGTCGAGCCAGGACAGCAGGTTCGTCAGGGTGAGCCGATCCTCGTCCTGGAGGCGATGAAGATGGAGCACGTGGTCAGCGCGCCCGCCGACGGGCTCGTGGAGGCCGTGCTCGTCGTCGCCGGGCAGCAGGTCGACATCGGCGAGGTGCTCGCCGTGGTCGGAGAGGAACAGGAATGAGCGACGACGTCCTCTACGAGCGACGAGGGCCGGTCGCCTGGATCACGATCAACCGGCCCGAGACGCGCAACGTGCTCAGCCGCTCGGTCCGCGAGGGCCTGTTCGCTGCGACGCGCCGCTTCGTCGACGACGACGCGAGCGTCATGGTGCTGACGGGAGCGGGCGACAAGGCGTTCTGTGCCGGCGGCGATCTCAAGGAGATGTCGGGTGAGGCGCTGCGCGTGCCGCCGCCCGACTACGTGCCCCAGTTCGAGCGGAACATCCAGGTCGACAAGCCCATCGTCGCCGCCGTCAACGGGGTCGCCTACGCCGGCGGCTTCCTGCTCGCGCAGAACGTCGACCTGATCGTCGCCGCCGAGCACGCGCGCTTCGCGGTCACCGAGGTCAAGGTGGGCCGCGGCGCCCCGTGGGCGGCGCCGCTGCCGTGGTGGATGCCGCCCCGCGTGGCGCTCGAGCTGCTGCTGACCGGTGACCCCCTCACGGCGCAGCGGGCCTACGAGCTGGGCTTCGTCAACCGGGTCGTGCCCGCGGCCGACCTCGTCGACGCGACGCAGGAGCTCGCGGAGCGCGTCGCGGCGGGCGCCCCGCTCTCGGTGCGGGCGGCGAAGGCGACCGTCTATACGATGCGCGAGCGTCCGCTCGCCCAGGCCTACGCGGAAGCCGAGCGCGTCTTCGAGCCGGCATACCTGTCCGAGGATGCGCAGGAAGGGCCGCGCGCGTTCGCCGAGCGCCGCTCGCCCGTGTGGAAGGGACGATGATGACCACCTCACCGATCAGGCGCCCCGTGCGGATCGCCAACGTCTCCGGCTTCTACGGCGACCGCGTGCAGGCCGCCGCGGAGATGCTCGAGGGCGGCGAGATCGACGTGCTCACGGGCGACTACCTTGCCGAGCTGACGATGTACATCCTGCACAAGAGTCGGCAGCGCGATCCCGACGCCGGCTACGCCGCGACCTTCCTGACCCAGATGGAACAGATACTGGGCACGTGCCTCGACCGCCGCATCCGCGTCGTCGCCAACGCGGGAGGGCTCAACCCCCGCGGTCTCGCGACCCGGCTGGAGCAGCTCGCGGCGCGTCTCGGGCTCAGCGCCCGTATCGCCTGGACCGACGGCGACGACGTGCTCGGCAGCCTCGCGCAGCTTCAGCGCGACGGGCATGAGCTGCGTCATCTCGACACCGGACGGCGCCTCGCCGAGCTCGACGCGGAGCCGGTGACCGCCAACGCCTACCTCGGCGCCTGGCCCATCGCCCGCGGACTCGAGGAGGGTGCCGACGTGATCGTCACCGGTCGCGTCACCGATGCGTCGGTCGTCGTCGGGCCCGCCGCATGGTGGCATGGCTGGGGCGAGGAGGACTGGGACCGCCTCGCCGGTGCCGTCGTCGCGGGACACCTGATCGAGTGCAGCACGCAGGTGACGGGCGGCAACTTCAGCTTCCTCGCCGACCTCCGCGAGCACCGGATGCCCGGCTATCCGATCGCCGAGATCGAGGCGGACGGCTCGAGCGTCATCACAAAGAACCCGGGAACCGGAGGACTCGTCTCGGTCGACACCGTCTGCGCACAGCTCCTCTACGAGATCGGCGGTCCGGCCTACGGCGGACCCGACGTCACGACCTGGTTCGACGCCGTCACCCTGCTCGAGGAGGCACCGGACCGCGTGCGGGTGTCGGGCACGCGTGGAACACCGCCGGCGGGCGAGGCGAAGGTCGCCGTCAACTACCAGGGCGGCTATCGCAACACCATGACGCTGGGGCTGACGGCGCCCGACATCGAGCAGAAGGCGGCGCTCGCCGAGACCCTGCTGTGGGAGCGGCTCGGCGGACGCGACTCGTTCGACGGCGCCGACGTGCGGCTGCTGTCGAGCCGGCCGGATGCCGACGTGCAGGCCGACGCGACCGCTCATCTGACCGTGACCGTCAAGGACCGCGATCCGAAGAAGGTCGGACGCCGGTTCTCCAACGCCGTCCTCGAGCTCATCCTCGGGGGCTACGCAGGCGCCTATGCGACGACGCCGCCGTCGTCGGAGAGCGCTTTCGGCGTGTACTGGCCCACGCTCATCCCGGCCGCGGCGGTCACGCCCACGCTGCATCTGGACGACGGCTCCGAGAAGGTCTTCCCGTTGCACCCGGGCGACCCGGCCCGTGCGGCCGTCTCGCCCGTGCCCGCTCCCGAGCCACCGCGGTGGCACGGCGGCGGCGAGACGATCGAGCGTCCGCTCGGGGTCATCGCGGGGACCCGTTCGGGCGACAAGGGCGGCAACGCCAACGTCGGAGTGTGGACCCGCACAGACGCCGAGTACGCGTGGCTCCACGGTTTCCTCACCGCAGAGCGCTTCCAGCAGCTGCTCCCCGAGACGAAGACGTTCGAGGTGCGCCGCTACGAGCTGCCGAACCTGCGGGCGCTGAACTTCGTGGTCGTCGGCCTCCTCGGCGACGGCGTCGCCTCGTCGACGCGGCCCGATGCGCAGGCCAAGGGGCTCGGCGAGTTCCTGCGTTCGCGGCCCGTCCCGGTGCCGCGCGAGCTGCTCGAGGAGGAAGGCTGACATGGGCATGGTATTCCTGGCCATCGCGATCGTCGCCGAAGTGGCGGCGACGACGAGCCTCAAGCTCACCACGGGCGAGAACCCCGCATGGTGGGCGTGGATCGTCGTCGTGATCGGATACATCGTCGCGTTCGCGTCGCTGCAACGCTGTCTCGACGCCGGATTCCCGCTCGGCATCGCCTACGCGATCTGGTGCGGCGTCGGCGTGACGGTCGTCGCGCTGCTGAGCTTCTGGCTCTTCCGCGAGGGCCTGACGGCGTGGCAGATCGCCGGGATCGCGCTCGTCGTCGTCGGGATCGGATGCCTCGAGCTCGGTCGTGCGCCCGAACCGGCCGCCGCAAGCTCTGCGACCGTCGTCGCAGAGACCCCGAGGGAGGAGAGCTCATGACCGCTGCGACGTCGAACGGTCCGGTCACGATCGGCGAGCGCGACGGGATCATGCTCGCCTCGATCGGCCATGGCAAGGTCAATGCGCTCGACACGGAGCTGCTGAACGCGCTCGGCGACGCCTTCCGGTCGTTCGCCGACGCCCGCGCCGTTGTGCTCACGGGCGAGGGCCGCACGTTCTCGGCGGGCGTGGACCTGCGTCGCCTCATCGACGGCGGTCGCTCCTACGCCGAGGAGTTCTTCGCGGCGCTCGACGACGCGTTCACCGCCGCTTTCACGTGCCCCGTGCCCGTCGTCGCCGCGATCAACGGGCACGCGATCGCGGGGGGCTGCGTGCTCGCGGCTGCGGCCGACGTGCGGGTGATGTCCGCGGGAACGATCGGGCTGCCCGAGCTCAAGGTCGGCGTCCCGTTCCCCGCCGTGACCGTCGAGATCATGCGGCACCTGCTCGGGGAACGGCTGGCGCCCGTCGTGTACTCCGCCGAGGGGTATGCGCCGGACGCGGCCCTGGCCCAGGGGCTCGTCGACGAGGTAAGCACGCCCGACGAGCTGTCGCGGCTCGCGTTCGAGCGGGCAGCCGAGCTGGCGGCGGGCGTCCCGAGCACGTTCGCGGTCGTGAAGGCGTCGCTGCGGGCTCCCGCCCTCGAACGCATCCGCTCAGTCGAGGGAGAGCCGGCCCGTATGGCGGAGCTGTGGACGAGGGCGGACGTCCTGGAGGCCGCGGAGCGCGTGCTCACCCGGGTATAGCGACGGGCCCCGGATGACCTCGAAGACGCAAGAGGTGACGACTCGGCGCCCCAGGCGACGAACAGCGCGCACCGTCACATCACTCCGAGGGAGGGAATCATCGCGACGGGGATATCGCTGCCGGCCGGCACACGGGCCGGCACCGCGTGTGGCTACGGGGTCCGGTCCAGGTGCGCCCGCAGATCTGCCCAGCCGTCATCGGAGATCGGATGGGGCGTGTTGAAGGAGATCGTCGTCGCTATGGGCGAATATCGTCGTACGAGCTCGCTCGCTACGTGCGCGGGTGGCCCGACGACGGCGAAGGCATCGACCATCTCGTCGGAGATGAACGATGCCATTGCGTCCCATTCCTTGCGCAGCGAGGCCGCCGTGAGGCTTCTTGCGATCCCATCCCAGCCGTGGAGCTCGAGGACGCCGCGGTAGGCCGGCGTCGACGCATAGAACGCGATCTGGCGCCTGATGGCGAGCTCCGCCGCGCGGCGCTCGTCGTCGTCCACGATCGCCACGAAGGGCTGGACACAGACATCGATCGGTGTGTCGTCGCCGGCGTCTCTGCGTCCTTGCATGAGGGCGTCGGCTGTGATCGTCTCCAGGTAGCGGGGCGTCGTGAACGAGTGCGCGAGGAACCCGTCGGCGACGCGCCCGGCGGCACGCGTCATGCCGCTGCCTACGCCCGCGATCCAGATCGGCGGAGCGCCGAAGGGGTTCGGGCCCGGATCGAAGAAAGGCGTCATCAGGGTGTGGCGGTAGTGCTCGCCGGTGAACCGGAGCGGCATTCCTGTCTCCCACGAGTGCCAGATCGCCCGTACCGCCCGAACGAACTCCTCCATCCGCGGCGCCGGAGCGGTCCACGGCATCGAGAAGCGGCGCTCGATGTGTGCGCGCACCTGAGAGCCCAGCCCCAGCACGAACCTGCCGCGTGAGAGCAGCTGAAGGTCGTTCGCCGACGTGGCCACGGTCATCGGATTGCGTGCGAAGGCGACCGCGACCGATGTCGTGACACGCAGCGATCCTGTCGCGCGGGCGGCGAGGGCAGACTCGATGAACGGGTCGTGACGTAGCTCGGAGACCTGGATCCCTTCGTAACCCAGCCGTTCCGCCGTCGCGGCACGCTGCTCTATCGAAGCCAGGGGCGTCTGCCAGTCGGCGAGGTCGAAGCGCACGCGTGTCGGCCCCTTCCCCGCGGCCATCGAGCCGCGACCTGGCATGCGAAGGCGACCGGCGGGGGCGGAGACGCTGAGCCCATCAGCGCCCGATGAGAATCGCGACATTGTCTCTCCTTGGGGTCACTGCTCGGACGACGTTCGTCCGAGTGTCGATCGGCGCCGCGCCGCGGGCGCCCGAGGGCGAGGAGGCGTTCCCGCGGCTCTCGGCGATCTTTCAGCCGGCCGCGGCGAGCTGTGGCAGCCACAGGACGAGCTGGGGCACCAGGATCATGACGACGAGCACGATCACCGTCACACCCACGAACCACAGCGCGCCGCCGAAAACCGCCGTCAGTGTGACGGTCCGGCCGAGGTTCACGGCGGGATCCTGGGCGAGCCGGTGGATGATGAACGACAGCAGTCCCACGGGCGGGGTGACCATCGCGAGTTCCGCGACGACGATGAGGAAGACCCCGAACCACACCGGGTCGATGCCCAGTGCCAACACGATCGGCAGGAACACCGGCGTCGTGATCAGGATGATCGCGAGCGTGTCGAGGAACATCCCGAGCACGAGGTACAGCGGGATGAGCGCGAGCAGGAAGGCCACCGGCGTCAGGCCCAGGTCGGTCACGAACGTCGCGAGCATGTTGGCGACCCGGCTGAGCGTCATGACGCGCGTGAGCGCGGTCACCGCGATCAGCAGCAGGAACACCGCCGCGACCGAGTAGGCGGTCGTGCGGAAGGTGTCGAGGAGGAAACGCGCGATCGCGCCGGGACGGCGATTTTCCGCCCCCGAGAAGAAGCACCCGACGACGATCGACGCGAGGGCGCCGAACGCCCCGGCCTCGGTCGGCGTGAACACGCCCAGCGCGATGCCGCCGATCACGATGCCGATCACCGCGACGAGCGGCACGACGCCGCCGAGGGAGCGGAACCTCGTGCCCAACGTGACGCCGGCCAGCTCGGCGCGCGGCGCGATGCCGGGCGTCACGATGGCGCGCACGGTGATGAGCAGCGCGAACGCGGCCGTGAGCACGAGGCCGGGAACGACACCCGCGATCAGCTGCGGCCCGACGGGCGTCTGGGCGACGCCGGCGTAGATGACGAGCATCGTGCTCGGCGGGATGATCTGGCCGAGCACGCCCGCCATCGCGACGATGCCCGTCGCGAGCGACGGGGCGTAGCCCGAGCGCAGCATCTCCGGGATCGCGACGCGTCCGAGCGCGTACGAGATGCCGACCGTGCTCCCGCTGGCCGCCGCGAGACCGGCCCCCGCGACGCCGGTGCCGCTGGCGAGCCCGCCGGGCACGTGCCCGAACCACTGCCGCGCGGCCTCGAAGGCCTTTCCGCTCACCCCGGAGCGCCACATCGCGACGCCCATGAGCACGAACAGCGGGATGACGCTGAGCTGCCAGCTCGCCACGGGGGCGAAGACGGCATCCTCGAGCGTGAGCCAGGCCATCCGCGTGCCCCCCAGTGCGATCAGGCCGATGAGCGAGGCGAGCATCATCGCGACCGCGACGTGCGTGCCCGACAGGATCAGGGCGATCGTCAGCACGATCACGGCGACACCCTGCACCTCTCGGGGCAGGGGGGCGAACAGGAGCAGAGCGGCCGTCACGACGCTCAGCCCGAGAGCGATGCCCCAGCCCGTCCCCGTGCCGCGCCGTGCCGCGCCGGTCACGGCGCTCACGACGGATCTCCGTCGGCGAGGAGATGCTCGATGTCGTCGGCGCGCACGATGTCGTCGGTGCGCGCGAGCGCGCGGACGATGCCCAGCACCGTCTGCGCCAGGAGCGCGGCGAGGCCGAGCAGGACGAGGAGCTTGACAGGCCAGATCGGCACGGGAACCGACGAGCCGAGCGACGCCTCGCCGATCGCCGCCGCGTGCAGGGCGTCGGACGTCTGCGCCGCCAGGAGCAGGGCCGTGACGAGCGCGAGGAGCGCGAGCCCCACGACATCGGCGACGCGGCGTGCGCGGGGCGGGAGCCCCTCGATCAGGAGCGTGACGCGGATGTTCTCGTCGCGTCGCTGCGTGCCCGCCATCGCGAGGAAGACGAGCAGCGGCATCCACCAGTACTGTGCGATCTCGAGCGTCGCCGGCAGCGGCCTGCCCCACAGCGCGCGACCGATCACGTCGACGACGACGTGCAGCATCAGGATGCCGAGCGCCGCCGCGGCGACGACACCGAGCGCCTCGGAGGTGCGCTCGATGCCGGTCGCTGCGGCTGTGCGGAGGGTTCTCATCTGGCCGTGAAGCCGTATGCCGCGGCCTCGTCCAGGAATGTGGCCAGCTTCGGATCCGCCGCCGCCTCGGCGAGCGCCGTCTTGTAGGCGTCGGAGCCGAGGTCGGGGTCGATCGGCTCGATGCCGGCCTCGTCGGCCAGCTTGGCCTCCCAGCGGGCGACGGCATCCTCGAACTGCCTGATGACGGCCGCGGGGTCCGCGATCGACGACGGTGCGGAGCCGGGCAGAGCGTCCCTCGCGGCCGCCTGGTGCGCCGCGAGTGCCTTGCGGATCTCCGGCGCGGCGTGCAGCACGAGATCGGTGCCGACCGCTCCCTGGCCGCCCGCGCCGAACGCGTCGGCGTACTGGGCGAGGCTCGTCTTGATGTTCTCGCGCAGCCACGTCGCGGCCGCCTCCTCGAACACCTCCTGCACGGCGGGCGGCAGCGAGTCCCACGTGTCCAGGTTGATCAGCAGCGGGATCGAGCTGCCCGACATCGGCGCGGTCACGAGGTGGTGCGCGACCTCGAACAGGCCCCAGTCGAGCAGGCCGGTGAGGTTGATGCTCACGCAATCGATGACGCCGCGCTGCAGACCCTCGTACATCTCGGTCGTCGGCAGCGAGGTCGGGACCATCCCGATCGCCTCCGCCTCGGCGACCCACGTGGCGCCGGCCGCTCGGATGCGCTTGCCGGCGGCGTCGGCGAGGGTGTCGACGGGCTCACGGCACAGGATGTGGTACGGCGTCATGGCGTTCGCCGCGAGCGGCTTCAGGCCCTGCGCCGCGTACTCGTCGACGAACACGTCGTTCGTGATCAGCAGGTCGTTGATCGCGATGTTCGTGACGACCTGGTTGAACGGCAGCGACTTCTCGGGCAGTGACAGCAGGTCGGCGGTCCAGTTCGCGTTCGGCAGCTCCTGCGGCTGGTACACGTAGGGCGTCGGCACCATGTCGGCCAGTCCCGACGACGCCGCGGGTAGCAGCTCCGGGCCCGTCGCGAGCGACGCGCTCCAGAAGTACTCGAACGTGACCTTGCCGCCCGTCTTGCGGGTGACCTCGTCGGCGAACGCGAGGAACGCAACGCCGTTCGAGGCGGTCTCGCTCCCCTGGTCGGCGTACGTGATCGTGATCGGGTCGAGATCGGCGAACGCATCGTCGGTCTCGGACGCCGGGTCTTCCACGGGTGCGTCCGTGCCCGCAGTGCACGCGGTCAGCGCGAGCGCGAGACTCACGCCGACCGTGAGCGTGGCCCATCCTCGTCTGCGGACGCTCATTCGGCTGCGTCCTCGGGGGCGAGGAGGTACTCGCCGATGTAGGTCTGGCTCTGGTCCCCGTTGAGCGGCTGGAACATCGACGCCGCCGAGTCGCGGTAGAGCCGCTCGAAGATCGCGCCCTTCTTGAAGGACGATCCGCCGACCAGGCTCATGGCGCGCTTGCTCATATGCAGCACGTTCTCGGAGATGAAGGTCTTGGCCAGGCCGATGTAGGGGAAGCGCAGCGCGAGAGGCCAGTTGTCGTCATAGCCGTTCATGACGTCGGCGCAGGTCTGGTACAGCACCCGCCGCGAGAGCTCGACCCGTGAGGCGAAGTCGCCGACGCCGTCGATGATGTGGCCGACGTTGGCGACCTTCGTCTCCGCCGCGACGATCGCGCCGAAGGTGGCGCCGAGAGTCTTCTTCGAGAGCACCTCGACCGACTCCTCGAGGATGCGCTGCTGCATGCCGTAGTAGATGCTGGCGAACATCAGCGACGCCCACTCGAGCACGCCGAACGCGCCGGAGCGCCACTCGCAGATGAAGCCCGACGGCGGCACGTAGAAGCCCTCGAAGTGGATCGTCTGGGTCCCTGTCGCGTGCATGCCCAGCGCGTTCCACGTCTTCTCGATCCGGACGCCGTCGCCCTGCCCGTTCTCGTCGACATCGAAGTCCGCGATGAAGAACGACTCCGCCTCGACGCGCTCCTGGAAGTCCTCGGGGATGTTGCCGTGCGCATCCGTGATCGTCGCGTTCGTCGTCACGATGTCGGACGCCTCCGAGAGAGTGCCCCACACCTTCTTGCCGTACAGCTTCCAGCCGCCGTCGGACTGCGGCACGGCCTTCATATCGGCGAGACCGCTGAAGCCGGCACGCTGCTCGGAGAACGGGCCGAACATGATGTCGCCCTTCGCGACCCGCGGGAACCAGTACGCGCGCTGCTCGTCGCTCATGAGGCTGCCGGCGATGCCCACCATGATGAAGTGCATGTTGTAGGACAGCGCGATCGCGGAGTCGCCGCGGGAGAGCTCGCTCACCACCTTGGAGGTGTGGAGCAGGTTTCCGCCGAGGCCGCCGTACTCCCGGGGGATCTGGAGGGCGCCGAGGCCCGACTTCTTGAAGGGCTCGATCGTCTCGGTGGCGAAGGTGTTGTCGGTGTCATGGGCCGGACCGACCTCACGGAACAGTTCGGAGAGCTCGCTGGCCTTCTGGAAGACCGCCTCGAACTCGGCCTCGGTCATGTGTGCGGTGTCGAACATGTGTGATCCTCTTCGTATTCGTGGTGATGGTGGCGATAGGCGGGCGCGTCAGCCGACGATCAGGTCGTCGCGGTCGGCCGCCTGCAGGATCTTCTTGTAGGTGTCGAACAGCGGTGCCGTGAGAGGGAGGAGCTTCAGGGCCAGCGTCCGCTTTCCTTCGAGCTTGACCTTGCCCTGCGCCATGGCGAGCGTGAAGTTGAGCCTGCCTTGCCAGAAACGGTTGCTGTTGTCGGATGACATCCGCAGAAGAACCGACGAGCGCTCGCCCGCGGCGGCCTCGCCGAAGAGCACGCGCTGTCCCGGAAAGTCGACCAGGATCGTGGCATCCGGGTTGGTCTGCTTCAGCAGGACGATCAGCCCCGTGTCCTTGGTCGCCTCGATGAAGGCGGGCTCTGCGACCGCCACTTCGAAGATCTTCCCGATGTACTCATACACCTCGTCGGTGTCTGTGAACGCGCTCATCCTTGCTCCTTCCGCGTCGTTGCGGCATCCAGGCGGAGACCTGGAGCGTGTTCGACGCTACGAGCCCACACTCCGTCCGGACGTCACCCGCTGGGGTGAGAGTGCGCACCGACCGGGGGATCTTCTGCGCGATCGGTGGCGATGCCACCGATCGCATGGCGATGATGGCACCAGATGCCGACCCGGATGCCACGGTTCTCTGCCCACCTCGCAGCACGATCCGGGTTCTCGGGCGAGATCGCGTCGTGCGGCGCGGGAAGGATGCCAACATGGCCAGTGAAGCGACTCAGCCGGGCGCGGGAGTCTGGGCTCCCAACGTGCGAGTGCTCTCTCATCTCATCGGCGGCGAGCACGTCGCCGGAGCATCCAGCCGGTTCGGGGATGTCTACGACCCGAGCACCGGCGCCGTCCAGGCGAAGGTGCCGCTGGCGACGACCGCCGAGGTGCAGGCCGCGATCGCAAACGCGGAGGCCGCCCAGGTCGAATGGGGTGCGCAGAATCCGCAGAAGCGGGCACGCGTGCTGCTGAGGTTCCTCGAGCTCGTCGCGAAGGATACGAAGAACCTGGCGCGGCTGCTCTCCAGCGAGCACGGTAAGACCGTGCCGGACGCGATCGGCGACATCCAGCGGGGCGTCGAGGTTGTCGAGTTCGCCGCGGGCGCTCCGCACCTGCTGAAGGGCGAGTACACCACGGGCGCCGGGACGGGCATCGACGTGTACTCGCTGCGCCAGCCGCTCGGCGTCGTGGCCGGGATCACTCCGTTCAACTTCCCGGCGATGATCCCGCTGTGGAAGGCCGGACCTGCCCTCGCGGCCGGCAACGCGTTCATCCTGAAGCCGAGCGAGCGCGATCCCTCGGTGCCGCTGCGGCTGGCCGAGCTGTTCCTTGAGGCGGGCCTGCCTGCGGGCGTGCTGAATGTGGTCAACGGCGACAAGGAGGCCGTCGACGCGATCCTGCACGACGACCGGGTCAAGGCGGTCGGGTTCGTGGGCTCGACGCCGATCGCGCAGTACATCTACGAGACGGCCGCCGCGAACGGGAAGCGCGCGCAGTGCTTCGGCGGGGCGAAGAACCACATGATCGTCATGCCGGACGCCGACCTGGACCAGGTCGCCGACGCCCTGATCGGCGCCGGCTACGGCTCGGCGGGCGAGCGGTGCATGGCGATCTCGGTGGCCGTTCCGGTCGGCGAGGAGACCGCCGATGCGCTCGCCGCCAAGCTGGCCGAGCGGGCGAAGGATCTCAAGGTCGGTCCGGCGCTCGGTGAGGACAACGACTACGGCCCGCTCGTGACGGCCGAGGCGAAGCAGCGCGTGGAGCACTACATCCAGGTCGGCATCGACGAGGGCGCGACGCTGCTCGCCGATGGTCGCGGCCACACGGTGCCCGGCTACGAGAACGGCTTCTACCTCGGACCGACCCTGTTCGATCACGTGACCCCCGAGCACACGATCTACCGCGAGGAGATCTTCGGCCCGGTGCTGATCATCGCGCGGGCGAAAGACTACGAGGAGGCGCTGAGCCTGCCCTCGACGCACGAGTACGGCAACGGCGTGTCGATCTTCACGCGCGACGGCGACACCGCGCGCGACTTCGCGGCCCGCGTCAACACCGGAATGGTCGGCGTCAACGTGCCCATCCCCGTGCCCATCGCGTACCACACGTTCGGCGGCTGGAAGCGCTCCGGGTTCGGCGACCTGAACCAGCACGGTCCCGACGCGTTCCGCTTCTACACGAAGACCAAGACCGTGACCAGCCGCTGGCTCTCCCACGACGTCCGCGAGGGCGCCAGCTTCGTCATCCCCACGATGCACTGACGATGTACACCATGGCGACGGAGGAGCGCGCGGCGCTCGTCGAGGCGGTTCGCGACTTCGCAGAGTCGGCGCTCGCGCCGTACGCCGCGGAGCGGGATGCCGAGAAGCACTTCCCGGTGGACACGCTCCGCCAGGCGGGAGAGCTGGGCCTGGGCGGCATCTACGTGCGCGAGGAGTTCGGCGGGTCCGGCCTGTCGCGGCAGGACGCCCTCGCGATCTTCGAGGAGCTCGCGAAGGGCGACACCGCGATCGCGGCGTACGTCTCGATCCACAACATGGTCGTGTGGATGATCGACACGTTCGGCGACGACGAGCAGCGCGCCCGGTGGGTCCCGGGCCTGTGCGCGATGGAGGACCTCGGCAGCTACTGCCTCACCGAGCCCGGCGCGGGATCGGACGCCGCGGCGCTCGCGACGTCGGCGCGGCGCGACGGCGACGAGTACGTCCTCACAGGCACGAAGCAGTTCATCTCCGGAGCGGGCACGTCGGCCGTCTACATCGTGATGGCGCGCACGGGCGCGCCGGGGCCCAAGGGCATCAGCGCGATCGTTGTCCCCGCCGACGCCCCAGGCCTGAGCTTCGGCCCCGACGAGAAGAAGATGGGCTGGAACGCGCAGCCCACGCGTCAGGTGATCCTCGACGAGGTGCGCGTGCCGGTCTCGTACCGGCTCGGCGCCGAGGGCGACGGGTTCGGCATCGCGATGAAGGGCCTCAACGGAGGGCGCGTCAACATGGGCGCCTGTTCGCTCGGCGGGGCGCAATGGGCGCTGAACCGCACTCTGACCTACGTGCGGGAGCGTCAGGCGTTCGGCGGGCCGCTCGCGGCGAACCAGTCGGTCGTGTTCCGCCTCGCGCAGATGGAGACCGACCTGCAGGCGGCCAGAGCGCTGCTGCAGCGCGCGGCCGAGAAGATGGACGCCAGGGCGTCCGATGTGGCCGCCGCCTGCGCCCTCGCCAAGCGGTTCGCCACGGACGCGGCGTTCGACGTCGCCAACGCGGCGCTGCAGCTGCACGGCGGATACGGCTATCTGCATGAGTACGGCATCGAGCGAGTCGTCCGCGATCTGCGCGTCCACCAGATCCTCGAGGGCACCAACGAGATCATGCAGCTCATCGTCGGGCGAGCGCTGCTGGAGGAATCACGATGACCGCGACACCGGAGGCCGAGGCGTTCAAGGAGCGACGCGGACGTCTCGGGCTGATCACGCTGAACCGTCCGCGCGCCATCAACGCGCTCACGCACGACATGGTGCGCGTCGTCGCGGGGGCTCTCGAGGAGTGGCGCGACGACCCCGCCGTGGGTGCCGTCGCGATCGTCGGTGCGGGCGAACGCGGCCTGTGCGCGGGCGGCGACGTCATCACGCTGTACGACGACACGACGAAGGGCGACGGCCTCGACGCCGCGGCCTTCTGGCGCGACGAGTACGCGATGAACGCAGTGATCTCCTCGTACCCGAAGCCATACATCGCGATCCAGGACGGGATCGTCCTGGGCGGCGGCGTCGGCGTCTCCGGGCACGGCTCGCACCGCATCGTCACCGAGCGCACCAGGATCGGTTTCCCTGAGACCACGATCGGATACATCCCCGACGTCGGCGCGACGTGGCTGCTCTCGCGTGCGCCGGGAGAGCTGGGCACGCGGCTCGCTCTCTCGGCGGAGTCCGTCGGCGCCGCCGACGCGATCCTGGTCGGGTTCGCCGACCACTTCGTGCCCGCCGCGCGGATCCCCGCGCTGCTGGCGGCGCTGGAACACGAGGAGCCGGCGGACGCGATCGCGCGGCTGGCCGCCGACGCGCCTGCCGGATCGCTGGAGGCGCAGCGATCGTGGACCGACCGCGCGTTCTCGGCCGACACGGTCGCCGAGATCCTCGACCGGCTCCACGACACCGGTGCGGACGACGCCGTCGCTCTGGCCGACGCGATCGCGCAGAAGTCTCCGATCGCGCTGAGCGTCACGCTCGAGGCCGTGCGGCGCGCCCGTGCGTTGCCGAGCCTCGAGGCGGCGCTCGTGCAGGAGTACCGCGTGTCGCGCCACTCGTCGGCGTCACACGACTTCGCCGAGGGCATCCGTGCCCAGCTCATCGACAAGGACCGCAATCCACGCTGGGCACCGGCGACCCTGTCGAGCGTGACGGACGACGGCGTCGCCGCGTTCTTCGCCGTGCCGTCCGACGGCGATCTCGTCCTGCCCCATCGTGTCGAAAGCGTGTCGAAGGAGACCACTGCATGAGCACCATCGCGTTCATCGGACTGGGCCACATGGGCGGCCCCATGGCCGCCAATCTCGTCAAGGCCGGTCACCGCGTCGCGGGATTCGACCTCGCGCCCGCCGCGCTCACCGCGGCATCGGCCGCCGGGGTGGAGCTGGCCGCCTCGGCCGCGGGGGCGGCGGCAACGGCCGACGTCGTCATCACGATGCTTCCGGCGGGCCGCCACGTGCTGGCCGCCTACGGCACCGCCGACGAGCCGGGACTGCTGGCCGCGGCCCGGCCGGGCACGCTGTTCATCGACTCGTCCACGATCGCCGTCGACGAGGCCCGCGCCGCCGCGGCGGCCGCGGTCGCGGCAGGCCATCGCGCCCTCGACGCGCCCGTCTCGGGCGGCGTCGTCGGCGCCGAGAACGGGACGCTCGCCTTCATGGTCGGCGGCGAAGACACCGACTTCGCCGAGGCGCTGCCGCTCCTGGAGGGGATGGGCCGGCGCATCGTGCACTGCGGCGGCACGGGCCTGGGCCAGGCCGCCAAGGTCTGCAACAACATGATCCTCGGCATCTCGCAGATCGCGGTGTCGGAGGCCTTCGTGATCGGCGAGCGCCTCGGGCTGTCGCACCAAGTGCTGTTCGATGTGGCGTCCAACGCCTCCGGGCAGTGCTGGGCGCTCACGACGAACTGCCCCGTTCCCGGCCCCGTGCCGACGAGCCCGGCCAACAACGACTACCGGCCCGGCTTCGCGGGCGTGCTGATGGCCAAGGACCTGAGCCTCGCCGAACAGGCGATCAGGCTCACCGGCGTGAACGCGCAGCTGGG
This sequence comes from Microbacterium sp. No. 7, assembly GCF_001314225.1. NCBI lineage: Bacteria > Bacillati > Actinomycetota > Actinomycetes > Micrococcales > Microbacteriaceae > Microbacterium > Microbacterium sp. No. 7. Next base: position 3,834,529 of record NZ_CP012697.1, on the reverse strand, counting down.
TCTGCAGTCGAGTCGAATCTTCGCGGAGTTCGCCGACGGTCCGGGAGCCGACCAAGATTTCTCGGGCATCATCAACAGCATCCGAGCGGCAAGCGAAGAGAGAGGACGCGGATGACCGAGTACGAGACGATCTTGGCAGAGACGCGCGGCCGTGTCGGCTGGATCACCCTGAACCGCCCGGAGGCGCTGAACGCACTGAGCTCGCAGGTGATGTCGGATGTTGTCGCCGCCGCGACGGCATTCGACGGAGATGCGGAGATCGGCGCGATCGTGGTCACCGGCTCGGAGCGCGCGTTCGCCGCGGGCGCCGACATCAAAGAGATGGAGGCCAAGACCGGGCTGGACATGCTGATGGACGACCATTTCGGCTCTTGGGCAGAGTTCGCTGCGATACGCACGCCGGTGATCGCAGCCGTGTCCGGCTATGCGCTGGGCGGAGGATGCGAGCTTGCGATGATGTGCGACATCATCCTCGCCGCAGATACGGCGAGCTTCGGGCAGCCCGAGATCAACCTGGGCGTGATCCCGGGCATCGGTGGCACACAGCGGCTGGTTCGTGCCGTGGGCTACTACAAGGCTGCCGATCTCATCCTGAGCGGACGCACGATCGGAGCCCAGGAGGCGGAGCGGATGGGGCTCGTGTCGCGCATTGTGCCTGCGGTGGATCTGCTGGAGGAGGCGGGCAAGGTCGCCGAGACGATTGCGTCGAAGTCGCGGCCGAGTCTGTTCGCAGCGAAGGCGGCGCTCGACGCGGCCCTGGAGACCTCCCTCGCGGAGGGCCTGCGGTTCGAACGGCAGGTGTTTGCGGGCCTGTTCGACACTGCAGATCAGAAAGAGGGCATGGCTGCGTTTCGCGAGAAGCGGAGACCCGGCTTCACCGGTCGGTGAGGGCACGGCTCAGGGAGCCGAGCCATGTCTGCCGCTCTGACGGCCAGAAGAGCGGCAGCATTCAGATCCGATCTCCCCCGCGAGCACGGCAGGTCTCGGCGGATCCGTCTGTCGGTGACATCACGCGAGCAGGCGCACGAGCCGCGCCGGCGCCGTCAGCCGGTACGAGGCGTCGATGAGCTCGGCGATCTCCGACCAGTCGGTGCCGGCGTCGAGGTCGAGCCCGAGCCAGCCCGCGGGGCCGAGGTAGGCGGGCACCCAGAAGCGCGGCTGCTGACGCAGCGCGGGTTCGTCGTCGGGGTCGGGCCGCACCATGATCGCCCGGTCGTGCGCGATCCACACCCCGTCGACGCGCTGCGAGCCGCCGTAGTAGCAGAACACCTTCTGCGTGAAGAACGCGGGCCGCCCGTGGCTGACCTTCTCGTCCGCCTCGGGGAACGCGAGCGCCAGTTCCCGCACCCGCGCGAGCACGGGATCGTCGTCGTCGAACATCACCGGGTGCGCCATGCCCCGCCCTCCTGCCGGGATGCCGCCATCGCCTCGGCGTGGCAGATCCCCAGCATCTCGGTGAGGGCCTCGAGGTCGAGGGCCGCGAGCGAGGTCGCGTAGAGGCACGACACGCTCGTGGAGTGCGGGCCGAGCCGGGCGAGCTGCGCGGCGTAGCGGTCGAAGCCGTCGAAATAGAGCGTGAGCCTCGCCCTGCGGGGGCTGAACGCGAGCAGCGGCATGTCGCCCTCGCGGCCGCTCGCGTAGCGGTAGTGCATCGAGCCGAACCCGATGATGCTCGGGCCCCACAGCACCGGCTCCTCGCCCGAGATGCGCCGCATCACGTCGATGAGCACGCGCGCCTCCTCCTGGCGGCGGGGGCTCTGCTGCGCGACGAACTCGTCCACGCTCGCGTCGGTGGGCTGGAAGACGGCCATGCACGCAGCCTACGGGCGGCGCTCTGCCGGATGCCAGGGCTCAGCCGGATGCCAGGGCACCGGGCTCCAGAAAGGTGCGCAGCAGCAGCGCGTGGTTGTGCTCCTCGTCGTGCGCGGCGTAGACGAGCGTGACGCGGTCGTGCGCCGCGAGCGTCTCGCGCAGCGCGGGGACCGCGGGGTTCGCGGCCAGCTCGGCGCGATACGCGTCGGCGAAGGCACTCCAGTCGAGCCCGCCGTGGTGGAACGCCGTGCGCAGCTCGGGCGTCGGGGCGACCTCCTTCGCCCACAGGTCGATCGCCGCGCGCTCCTTCGACACCCCGCGCGGCCAGAGCCGGTCCACCAGCACGCGGAAGCCGTCGTCGGCGTCGGCCGGCTCGTACGCCCGCTTCATCCGCAGTTCCATGTCCCCATCATCCTCCCGCCCCTGTGCGACACAACCCCCGCGCCGCGCAGCCCCGACCCTGCGCGGTCGTGAAACTGCGTTCCGCTCTTCTGAAACCCGGTGTCAAGGACTATGCTGGCGAAAGCTCGAAGGAGAGCATCCCGCTCGACGGCGCGATCAGAACGGCATCGAAATGACAGACGCGATCCTCTTCTCGGTCGACGACGGCCTCGCCCGCGTGACCCTCAACCGGCCCGGACGGCTCAACGCGTTCAACGCCGAGCTCGCCGAGGCGTGGGCCGCGGCGACCGCCGAGGCCGTGAGTCGCGACGACGTCGGCGCGATTCTCGTGGATGCCGCGGGGCCGGCCTTCTGTGCGGGCGGCGACGTGCAGGAGATGGCCGCGACGATGACCGGCGGCGCCGACATCGAGCGCCTCGCGCAGGTCATCAACTCCGGCATCCGCTCGCTCGTCGAGTCGTCGGTCCCGGTCGTCGCCGCGGCGCACGGCACGACGGCGGGCGGGGGCCTCGGCATCCTGCTCAGCTCCGACTACGCGATCGTCGGCGCCGACTCGCGCATCGGCAGCCTCTACGCGAACATCGGGCTGGTACCTGACATGTCGGTGTCGGCGCAGCTCGCCCGCGCCGTCGGCCAGCGCCGCGCGTTGCAGCTCGTGCTGCGCGACCGCCTGCTCACGGCCGACGAGGCGGTCGAATGGGGGCTCGTCGCCGAGGCCGTCGGGGGAGAGGACGCCGCCGCCACCGCGGCGGCGGTCCGCGCACGCGCCGAGGAGATCGCCCGGTTCTGGCTCGCGGGCGCGTTCGGCGCCTACGGCCAGGCGAAGCGCCTCGTCCGCTCGCAGCCGGCCCGCTCGTTCACCGAGCAGCTCACCGAGGAGGCGCGCGCGATCGGCGCCGCCTTCGACACCGACGACGCGCGCCAGCGCATCGCGGCCTTCGCGAGCCGCGGCAAGAAATAAGGAGCATCCATGTCCCTCGCCGGAAAGACCATCCTCATGTCGGGCGGCAGCCGCGGCATCGGCCTCGCGATCGCGCTGCGCGCGGCGCGCGAGGGCGCCAACGTCGCGATGCTCGCCAAGACCGACACCCCGCACCCCAAGCTCGAGGGCACGGTGCACACGGCGATCGAGCAGGTGCGCGCCGCGGGCGGGCAGGGGCTTGCGATCGTCGGCGACGTGCGCGACGACGACGACGTCACCGAGGCCGTGCTGAAGACGCAGGGCGAGTTCGGCGGCATCGACGTCGTCGTCAACAACGCGTCGGTCATCGACCTGTCGGGATCGCTCGAGCTCCCCGCCAAGAAGTATGACCTCATGCAGGACGTCAACGTGCGCGGCACGTTCATGCTCTCGCGCGCGGCGCTGCCGATCCTGAAGGAGGCCGAGAACCCGCACATCCTGTCGCTCTCGCCGCCGCTCAACATCACGCCGCGGTGGCTCGGCGCGCACACGGGGTACACGCTCGCCAAGTACGGCATGACGATGGTGACGCTCGGACTCGCCGCGGAGTTCCGCAGCGACGGCATCGCCGCCAACACGCTGTGGCCCGCCACGACGATCGCGACGGCGGCCGTGCAGTTCGCCCTCGGCGGCGACCGGATGATGAAGGTCAGCCGCACGCCCGAGGTCTACGCCGACGCCGCCTACGAGGTGCTCGTGCGGCCCGCGCGCGAGCACACCGGCCAGACGCTGATCGTCGAGGACGTGCTGCGGGATGCCGGCGTCACCGACTTCGCGAAGTACGCCGCCGTCCCCGGCACCCCCGACGGCGAGCTCTACCCCGACATCTTCCTGGACTGACCCTCGCGCCCAGCTCCGCCACCCCTATCCGCCGAGTCAATCCCCGCGCGTCGAGTCAAGCCACGTTTCGCGCGGGGCGGGGGTTGACTCGACGCGCGGGGATTGACTCGGCGTCAGGGGGCGGGGCGGCGCTAGGCGAGGCCGAGCTCGACGAGGGCGTTGCGCACGCCGTCGTCGAGCACGTCCGTCGTGACGCGGCCGGCGAGCGCCTTGAGCTGCGGGTCGGCGCCGCCCATCGCCACGGCCGTGCCGACGACCTCGAACATCTCGATGTCGTTCCAGCTGTCGCCGATGCCGACGGCGTCCGCGGCGTCGAGGCCGAGCACGTCGAGCACGCGCAGGATCGCCGAGCCCTTGTTGACGCCGAGCAGCCCGATCTCGCCGTTCGAGCCGCCCGGCATCGGGATCGAGCCGGGCACGACGTGGAAGCGGTCGCCCAGCTCGGCCTGCGCCACGTCGAGGCTGTCGCTCGTGGTCGAGACGAACACCGCCTTCGCGATCGCGTCGAGGTCGGCCTCGTCGAGCGGCCGGTAGCGGATCACCGGCTCGACCGCCCGCAGGTCGCTGCCGCTCGCGCGCAGGTCGGCCGCGTGCTGCTCACGCCGCACGCGGAAGAACTCCTCGGTCAGCTCGCCGATGCCGGGGCTCGCGAACACGGCGTCGTCCGACTGCAGGAAGAAATGGATGCCGTGGGCGCCGAAGAACGCGAGGAGCCGGTCGACGTCGGCGCGGTCGAGGGGCTGCGCGAACAGCCGCTCGCCGCCGCGCGTCGCGAACGCGCCGCCGTTGGTGATCTCGCCGTCGACGCCGATCTCGCGCACGCGCGGGTCGATGTCGCCCGCCGAGCGCCCCGTGCACAGATACACGAGGTGCCCGTTCCGCCGGGCCCGCCGAATGGCCGCGACCGTCGAGGGGGCGATGACGCCGTGCTCGAGGATCGTGCCGTCGACGTCGATGAAGACGATGCGCTGGGGAGAGGAGCCGGGGGAGGAGGTCACGGCATCCATTCTCTCCCGGCCGCTCGTCCGAACGGCCGTCCCGCGCACCCTGTCGCGTGTCAGGAGCGGACGCTAGGGTGGGGGCCGTGACGCGACGACTCGAGGTCTGGCCCGGCTCCGCCTACCCCCTGGGGGCGACGTTCGACGGCAACGGCACGAACTTCGCCCTGTTCAGCGAGGACGCCGAGCGCGTCGAGCTGTGCCTGTTCGACGGCGACGGCGACGAGACCCGCGTCGAGCTGCTCGACGTCGACGCGCACGTGTGGCACGGCTACCTGCCGGCCGTGCAGCCGGGGCAGCGCTACGGCTACCGCGTGCACGGCCCGAACGACCCCGCGCAGGGCCTGCGCTTCAACCCGACGAAGCTGCTGCTCGACCCCTACGCGAAGGCCGTCGAGGGCCAGGTCACGTGGGGCCAGCCCGTGTTCGGGTACACGTTCGGCGACCCCGACAGCCGCAACGACGACGACTCGGCCGCCGACATGATGATGGGCGTCGTCGTGAACCCGTTCTTCGACTGGGCGGGCGACCGGCGTCCGAAGACCCCCTACGCCGAGTCGGTCATCTACGAGGCGCACGTCAAGGGCCTCACGCAGCGGCATCCCGGCATCCCCGACGACATCCGCGGCACGTACAGCGCCATCGCGCACCCCGTCATCATCGACCACCTCCGGCGCATCGGCGTCACGGCGATCGAGCTCATGCCCGTGCACCAGTTCGTCAACGACTCGACGCTGCAGGAGAAGGGGTTGTCGAACTACTGGGGCTACAACACGATCGCGTTCTTCGCCCCGCAGAACACCTACTCGTCGACGGGGCAGCGCGGCCAGCAGGTGCAGGAGTTCAAGGCGATGGTGCGGGCGCTGCACGCCGCGGGCATCGAGGTGATCCTCGACGTCGTCTACAACCACACCGCCGAGGGCAACCACCTGGGGCCCACGCTGTCGATGCGCGGCATCGACAACACCGCCTACTACCGGCTCGAAGAGGCCGACAAGCGCTACTACACCGACTACACGGGCACCGGCAACAGCATGAACGTCGGCAATCCGCACACGCTGCAGCTCATCATGGACTCGCTGCGCTACTGGGTCGAGGAGATGCACGTCGACGGGTTCCGGTTCGACCTGGCCGCGACGCTCGCGCGCGAGTTCTACGAGGTCGACCGGCTCGCGACGTTCTTCGAGCTCGTGCAGCAGGACCCCGTGGTCAGCCAGGTGAAGCTCATCGCCGAGCCCTGGGACATCGGGCCCGGCGGCTACCAGGTGGGCAACTTCCCGCCGCAGTGGACGGAGTGGAACGGCAAGTACCGCGACACGGTGCGCGACTTCTGGCGCGGCGAGCCGGCGACCCTCGGCGAGTTCGCGTCGCGGATCACGGGCTCGGCCGACCTGTACGCGCACAACGGGCGCTGGCCCGTGGCATCCATCAACTTCGTCACGGCGCACGACGGCTTCACGCTGCGCGACCTCGTCTCGTACAACGAGAAGCACAACGACGCCAACGGCGAGGACGGGCGCGACGGCGAGTCGCACAACCGCTCCTACAACCTCGGCGTCGAAGGCCCGACCGACGACCCGGAGATCCTCACGCTGCGCGCCCGGCAGCAGCGCAACTTCCTCGCGACGCTGCTGCTCAGCCAGGGCGTGCCGATGATCAGCCACGGCGACGAGCTGGGCCGCACGCAGGGCGGCAACAACAACGGCTACGCGCAGGACAACGAGATCACGTGGGTCGACTGGGAGCAGATCGACCAGCCGCTCATCGAGTTCACGGGCGCCCTCGCGCGCATCCGGCGCACGCACCCGACCTTCCGCCGCGGGCGCTTCTTCGACGGCCGGCCGGTCAAGCGCGAGGAGGGGCAGCCGATCCCCGACATCGTGTGGCTGCGGCCCGACGGCACGATCATGCAGCCCGAGGACTGGGATGCCGGGTTCGGCCGCGCGATCGGCGTGTTCCTCAACGGCGGCGGCATCCGCGAGCGCGACCGGCGCGGCCAGCCGATCACCGACGCGCACGTGATCCTGCTGTTCAACGCGGGCGAGGAGATCGCCTTCACGGTGCCGCACGCCGAGTTCGCGCCCTCGTGGGACGTGATCGTCGACACGGGCGGCGAGCTCGCCGACACCGAGCCGCTGCTCGGCGGCGACGAGGTGCGGCTCAAGGCGAAGTCGCTCGTGCTGCTGCGCGAGCACATCGACACGCCGCCCGAGATCGGGCACTCGGTCGCCGCGTCGCTCGCCGCGCTCACGGTGCCGATCGAGACGATCCGGCCCTAGGGCTCGGAGCAGCGCCGAGGCGGCATGAGCGCGCCATCCCCAGGACAGGAGAAATCACGAGGACAGGAGGATTCCTGCCAGATCGTCCTGTCCTCGTGATTTCTCCTGTGCTCGTGATGGATGCCGGGCCCGCCGGCGTTGCCGCCGGCCGTCAGAAGGTCTGCGCGAACGCGCGCAGGATGCGCATCGGCTCGGTGACGGATGCCGCGAGCACGCGCGCCGCGAGCGTGTCGTAGGCGTCGGCGTCGAAGTAGCCGTCGTTGCGGTAGACGGCCATCCGCTCGGTGAAGGCCTTCGACGTCGGCTCCGGATGGAACTGCGTCGCATAGAGCCGGTCGCCCACGCGGAACGCCTGCACGGGGCACGCGTCGCCCGTCGCGAGCAGCACGGCGCCGGCCGGGAGCCGCGCCGTGCCCTCCTTGTGCGCCGTGAGGGCGGTGAAGCTCGTGGCGAGGGCGCCGAACAGCGGATCGGCGCGGCCCGCGTCGGTGAGGCCGATCGTCGCGGGACCCGTGTCCTCGGGGTGGGCGCGGCTCACCTCGCCGCCGAGGGCGCGCACGGCGACGCCGATGCCGTAGCAGGTGAACAGCACCGCGGTCTCGCCGTCGGCGGCGTGCCGCGCGAGCCGGGCGAGATCGGCCTCGACCCGTCGCTGCGTCTCGGTCTTGGTGCTCTCGGGGTCGGTCACGTTGAACGGGCTGCCGCCCACGACGAACCCGCGCCAGCGGGCGGCGGCGTCGTCGGGGAGCGGCGCGGCGACGAGGTCGATCTGCTCGAGCTCGTCATCGTCCAGCCGCATCGCGGAGCGGAACGACTCGTACTCGGCCGCCGCGGCTCCCGACTGCGGGCGCGCGCAGAGATAAGCGAACGCTGCCATGCGCCGAGTTTAGGCCGAGTGTGCCGAAATCGAGACACGTCGACAATACTGATCATGAATATGATGGACGCACGACGCGATCGCCGCCGCAAGGGCGCGGCGGCATGAGACCTCGAAGGAATGAGGTGACACCCGTGACATCACTCGATATCACGCGCGAGGGAGCGGTCGAGCTCTGGACGATCAATGACCCCTCGACCGGCAATGCGATCACTCCGAAGCCGTTCATCGCTGCGTTCGACGCCGCGGTCGACGCGGCCAACGACGATCTCGACGTGAAGGCGATCATCCTCACCGGTGCCGGCAGGATCTTCACGTCGGGCGGCAACGTCAAGGAGATGGCCGACCGCACGGGAATGTTCGGCGTGGACGAGCGCCGGCAGCGGCAGGAGTACATGAACGGCATCCAGCGCATTCCACGCGCCGCGCTGCGCCTGGAGGTGCCGCTGATCGCCGCGGTCAACGGCCCCGCGATCGGCGCCGGCTGCGACCTGTCGCTCATGTGCGACATCCGCATCGCCTCCGACCGCGCCTCGTTCGCCGAGAGCTTCGTCGCCGTGGGCCTTGTGCCCGGCGACGGCGGGAGCTGGTTCTTGCCGCGCGCGATCGGATACGAGCGCGCCGCCGAGCTCACCTTCACGGGCGACCGCATCGACGCCGCGACGGCCTACGACTGGGGGCTCGTGAGCCGCGTCGTTCCGCACGACGAGCTGCTGCCCGCGGCGCGCGAGCTGGCCGAGCGCATCGCGAAGAACCCGTCGCACGCCCTGCGCATGGCCAAGCGCCTGCTTGCGGAGTCGCGCACCGCGAGCCTCGACACGCTGCTGGCGATGGCGGCGGCGATGCAGCCGCTGGCCCACCTCGACCCCGAACATGACGAGCGCGTCGAGAAGTGGAAGACCTCGTGAGGGGCGACGCGCGGCTCGTGCCGCAGGTGGCACGGATCTCCGACGACGAACGCGCGCTGCGCGCCGAGGTGCGCGAGTTCCTCGCCGAGAAGCGCGCGGCCGGCCGGTTCGAGCCGACCGTCGACAGCTGGCTCTCGGGCTGGGACGAGGACTTCTCGCGCGAGCTGGCGGCGCGCGGCTGGCTCGGCATGACCATCCCCGTCGAGTACGGCGGCCGCGGTCGCAGCTTCGGCGAGCGGTTCGCCGTGGTCGAGGAGCTGCTCGCCGCGGGCGCCCCCGTCGCGGCGCACTGGATCGCCGACCGGCAGATCGCGCCAAGCCTGCTCGCCTACGGCACCGAGGAGCAGAAGCAGGCCTACCTGCCGCGCATCGCGGCGGGCGAGGGCTACTGGGGCATCGGCATGAGCGAGCCGAACTCGGGGTCCGACCTCGCGAGCGTGCGCACGCGCGCCGAGCGGGTCGACGGCGGCTGGCGCGTCTCGGGCAACAAGGTGTGGACGAGCGGTGCGCACCACGCGCACGCGTTCATCGTGCTCGCTCGCAGCGCGCCCGTCGACCCCGAGCACCGCCACGCGGGGCTCAGCCAGTTCATCGTCGAGTTCGCGCAGGAGGGCGTCGACGTGCGCCCCATCGTGTCGATGAACGGCTCGCACCACTTCAACGAGGTGTTCCTCGACAACGTGTTCGTGCCCGACGACCGGGCCTTCGGTGAGATCGGCAGCGGATGGAAGCAGGTCACGAGCGAGCTGGGCTACGAGCGCAGCGGCCCCGAGCGGCTGCTGTCGACCTTTCCCCTGCTGGCCGAGCTCGCCGAGAGCGCCCGCACGGGCCACGTCGAGGCGGATGCCGATCTGGGATGCCTCGTCGCGCGCATCGCGGGCCTGCACCAGATGTCGATGGCGGTGTCGGGGGCGCTCGAGCGCCACGAGCCGGCCGATGTCGCGGCGGCGGTCGTGAAGGTGCTCGGCACCACGACCGAGGGCGACATCGCCGACTACGCCGACCTGCGCGTGGGCGACGACGTCGACGACCGGACGCTGACCGCGCTGACCGCCCGGGCCGTCGACCAGCGGCCGGGCTTCACCCTGCGCGGAGGAACGAACGAAGTGCTGCGTGGCGTGATCGCGCGAGGATTGGGACTGCGGTGAGTGACGAGATCCTGACGGCAGACGCCGAGCTCGTCGAGATGCTCGGTGACGTCTTCGCCGCCGCGCGGGAATCGCGGGCGCCCGGCGTCGGCCGCGTGAGCGTCGACCGCGACCTGTGGGCCCAGCTGGCCGAGCTGGGGCTCACCCGGCTGACGGGCGACGAATCCGCCGGCGGCAGCGGCGCGACCTGGACCGAGGGCATCGCGCTCGTGCGCGCGGCCGCCTCATACGGCGTGCGGCTTCCCCTGGTCGAGAACGACCTGCTCGCGGGCTGGATCGCCGACGAGGCGGGCCTGCCGGCGACCGATGCCGTGCGCACCGTCGCGGTCGTCGACGAGAACGGCGTCGCGCGGCACGTGCCGTGGGCCGGTGCCGTGGACGCGATCGTCGTGGTCGCGGGCGGCCCCGGCGCCTATCGCATCGCCGAGACGACCGTGAGCGACGTGCGCGTCGAGACGGGCGAGAACCTCGTGGGCGAGCCGCGCGACACGATCACCGTCGACCTCTCGGCGATCGGCGGGGTGGCCGTCCCCGACGAGACCGTCGCGCAACTGCAGCGCAAGAGCGCGCTCGTGCGTGCCGTGCAGGTGAGCGCGGCCCTCGAGCGCATTCTCGCCCTCGCCGTCGAGCACGCGACCGTGCGCGTGCAGTTCGGCCGGCCGCTCGCGCGGCTGCAGGCCGTGCAGCACCTGCTCGCCGACATCGCGACCGAGGCCTCGCTCGCGCGCTCGGCGACCGAGTTCGCGCTCGTCACGGCGCTCGCCGACGGCTGGTCGGCGCCCGACCTCGACACGCTCATCGCGATCGCGCGCTCGTGCGCGGGTCACGCGGCATCCGTCGTCGTGCGCGACGCGCACCAGGTGTTCGGCGCGATCGGCACGACGCGCGAGCACGTGCTGCACGAGTACACGCGCGCGGCGCTCGCGTGGCGCGGCGAGCACGGCTCGGTGCAGTCATGGGACAAGAAGCTCGGCGAGGCCGCGCGTGCCGCCGGGCGCGATGGCCTGTGGGCCCTGATCACGTCATAGAGCGGTTGCGCGACGAGCGCGCGCACAACGTCAAAGGAGAGAATCGTGAGCGAAGAAGCGAACGAATGGGCCGGCAAGGTCGCCGTCGTCACGGGCGCCGCGGGGCCGATGGGACGCAACCTCGTCGAGACGCTGCTCGAGCGCGGCACGAGCGTGCTGGGGATCGACCTGCCCGACGTCGTCGCGGCATCCGACCTGGCGCACGACGAGCTGCTCTTCGTGGGTGCCGACATCTCGTCGCGGGAGCAGCTCGCCGAGGCGTTCCGCCGGCTCGACGAGCGATGGGACGGCCGGGTCGACTACCTCGCGAACATCGCCGGCATCGTCTCGCCGCCGCACAGCATCACCGAGATCACCGAGGACGAGGTCGCGCACGTCTTCGGCGTCAACGTGAACGGAACGCTCTTCGCGGCCCAGGAGGCCGCGCGTCGCATGATCGCGGGCGGCCGCGGCGGCAGCATCGTCAACATCGCCTCGCTCGCGGGGTTCATGGGACGCATGCAGTTCCCCACCCACACCTACTCGACGTCGAAGGGCGCCGTCATCGGCTTCACCACGTCGCTCGCCGCGGAGCTCGGCACGCACGGCATCCGCGTCAACTGCATCGCCCCCGGCCTGCACGTGACGCCGCTCGCGCTCGCCACGGCGGGATCCCCCGAGGAGAGCAAGAGGTTCTTCGAGGGCGCCGCGAAGGCCGCACCCCTCCAGCGCGTCGGCGACCCGGCGGAGATGACGGGGCCGATCCTGCACTTCTTCAGCGAGGCGTCGAGCTTCATGACGGGCCAGCTCGTCGCGAACGACGGCGGCCGATCCACCTGGTACCAGTAGGAGTCGGCATGAGCAGGCTCATCGTCACCGGCGGTGCGAGCGGCATCGGCCTCGCCACCGTGCGCGGGATGCTCGACCGCGGCGACCGGGTCGGCGCGATCGACCTCAACCCGGCGTCGCTCGCCGCGCTGCGTGCCACGTTCGCCGACGCGGTCGCCGACGGCAGGCTCGCGACGGCGCAGGCCGACGTCTCGGACGAGCCGCGGATGGAGCGTGCGATCGGCGGCTTCGCCGACGCCTTCGGCGGCATCGACGGCATCGTCAACAACGCCGCGATCGGCGGCGCCATCGGGCCGCTCGTCGACACGCGGGTCGAGGACTGGGACGCCACGTTCGCGGTCGTCACGCGCGGCGTGTTCATCGGCGTCAAGCACGCCGCGCGCCTGCTCATCGCGCAGGGCACGGGCGGCTCGATCGTCAACATCGGCTCGATCGCGGGCCTCATCGCCGACGCCGGGCCGCAGGCCTACTCCGTCGCCAAGGCCGCCGTCATCCACATGTCGCGCGTGTTCGGCGCCGAGCTGGCGCCCCACGGCATCGCGGTGAACACCGTGAACCCGGGGCTCATCGAGACGCCCATCAACCCCACGAGCGCGCGACGCACGCGCGATGACTTCGCCCGTGCGCAGCCCTGGCCCGAGGCGGGCCGGCCCGAGCACGTCGCGCGGGCCGTGCTGTTCCTCACCGACCCGGCCACGCGGTTCATCACGGCCGAGACCGTCACCGTCGACGGCGGCATCGCCGGCGTCGGCCACCGCCTCGGCACCCTCATGGGCACCAACTCCCTGCAGCACGGCGTCGCCGGCATGAACTACGGCACGACCGGCCGCGCGGCCGACATCCACACGCGACGGGCGTCCGCCCCCTGACCCCGTCGGCGGCGCTGCCGCCCCGGCTCCCCCCGGCTTTTCATCGACGAAAGGTTCGCCCGCATGTCCTCTCCCCACCTCGACCCCGCCCAGCGCCGCGCGTCCGTCGAGGCGCGCTACCCGGAGTGGACGCCGCAGGCGATCCACGCGTGGTTCCTCCGCACCGCCGAGGCGTTCCCCGACCGCGACTTCGTGGTCACCGACGAGCGCACCTTCAGCTACCGCGAGATCGCGGAGCGCGTGCGCCGCGTCGCGGGCGGCCTCCACGCCCGCGGGGTGCGCAAGGGCGACCACGTCGCCGTCATGATGGCGAACTACCCCGAGTACGTCGTGCTGAAGTATGCGCTCTCGACGCTCGGCGCGGTCATCGTGCCGCTCAACTTCGCGTTCAAGCGCGACGAGCTCGCGTTCGTGCTGCGCAACTCCGAGGCCGTGGCGCTCATCACCATGACCGGCTTCCGCGGGCTCGACTACCTCGCGATGCTCGACGAGATCGTGCCCGGCTGGGAGCGGGGCGGGTTCGCCGAGCTGCCCGACCTGCGCTTCGTCGTGCAGTTCGAGGCGATGGCCCCGCTCCGCCCCGGCGTCGCCGCGTTCCCCGCGCTGGAGGCCGGCGGCGAGCCGCCCGACGACCTCCCGGAGGTCGCGGGCGACGACCTCAGCATCCTCTTCTACACCTCCGGCTCGACCGGAGCGCCCAAGGGGGTGCTCTGGACGCACGACCAGGACGCGCGCATCGGCTACGGCGGTGCCGTCAGCCGCGCCTTCGGCGACGGCTGGCGCGTGCTGTCGGCGCTGCCGCTGTACCACGCGTTCGCCAACAACGAGGTGCTCAACGCCTCGATGTTCGCGGGCGGCGCGGTCATCACGCGGCTGCAGTTCGCGCCCGACGACATCCTCGCCGCGATCGAGCGGCATCGCGCCAACGAGCTCGTCACCGTGCCCACGATGGTCATCTCGCTGTGCGACGGCGCGACCACGACCGACCATGACATGGGCTCGCTCGTCGGCCTGATGAGCGCGGGGGCGCCCGCGCCCGTCTGGCTCTGGGAGCGGGCGATGAGCCTGCTGCAGGTGACCGAGGCGACGACGGGCTACGGGCAGACCGAGTCGGGCGGCGGGCAGGTCATGTCGCGCCCCGAGGACGGCGTCGAGTTCGTCGCGTCGACCGTGGGACGCATCAAGTACGCGGGCGTCGCCGGCATCCCCGAGCGCGGCGGCGACGTCGCCGAGATGCGCGCCGCCGACCCCGAGACGGGCGAGATCCTGCCCGACGGCGAGATCGGCGAGCTCATCTCGCGCGGTCCCGTCAACGCCGTCGGGTACTGGAAGCGGCCCGACGAGACGACGACGTTCCGCGAGGGCGGCTGGGTCTACTCGGGCGACATCGGCCGCGTCACCTCCGACGGCGCCGTGCACCTCACGGGGCGCAAGAAGGAGCTCATCCGCAGCGGTGCCGAGAACTACGCGCCCAAGGAGGTCGAAGACCTGCTCACGTCGCAGCCGGGCATCAGCCAGGCGTACGTCGTCGGCATCCCCGACCCCAAATGGGGCGAGATCGGCTGCGCATGGCTCGTGCGCGACTCGGGAACGGATGCCGACGAGGCCGCCCTCGCACACGCGCTCGAGCGCGTGTGCCGCGAGAAGCTCGCGGCGTTCAAGCGCCCGCGCCAGTTCCGGTTCATCGAGGCCGCGCAGCTGCCGACCACGGCGACCGGCAAGGTGCAGAAGTTCCGTCTCGTCGAGATGGCCGCGCAGGGACCGGTCGGCTGAGGGGCCGCGCATGATCGCCTTCTTCACCGTCACCGTCACCGTCACCGTGGCGTCTCCACGTGCCCGCGCGGCGGTGGGCGCGTGAGCGCGCCGGCCGGCCGAGGCCCCCTCGCGGGGGTGCGCGTCATCGAGCTCGCCGGCATCGGACCCGGGCCGTTCGCCGCGATGCTGCTCGCCGACCTGGGCGCCGACGTCGTGCGGGTCGACCGTCTCGGCGCGCGGCCCGTCGTCGAGCGTCGCATCGAGGTCAACGGCCGCACGCGCCGCTCGATCGCGGTCGACCTGAAGAGCCCGCGCGGCCGCGAGCTCGTGCTGCGGATGGTCGCCGACGCCGACGCCCTCATCGAGGGCATGCGGCCGGGCGTCACGGAGCGGCTCGGCCTCGGGCCCGACGACTGCCTCGCCGTGAACCCCGCGCTCGTCTACGGCCGCATCACCGGCTGGGGGCAGGACGGCCCGTACGCACAGACGGCCGGCCACGACATCACCTACCTCGCCGTGACCGGCGGGCTGCACGCCGTCGGCCACGGCGACCGTCCGCCCGTGCCGCCGGTGAACATCATCGGCGACTTCGGCGGCGGGGGCATGTACCTCGCATTCGGCATCGTCGCGGCCGTGCTGCGAGCGCGCGCGACGGGCGAGGGCGACGTCGTGGACGCGAGCATCGTCGACGGCGTCGCCTCGCTCTTCGGCATGATGCGCGGTTTCCTGCACGACGGCACGTGGGTCGACCGGCGCGAGAGCAACTTCATGGACGGCGGGGCGCCGTACTACCGCGCCTACCGGTGCGCCGACGGCCGGGACGTCGCGGTCGGCGCGATCGAGCGGCACTTCTGGGACGTGCTGATCGAGCGCATCGGCCTCTCCGGCGACCCGCGCATGGCCGCGCGCGACGACCGGACCCGCTGGCCCGAGCTGATCGCGGCGCTCGACGCGCACTTCGCGACCCGCCCGCGCGACGAGTGGGTCGCGCTGACGGCCGGCACCGACGCGTGCCTCGCGCCCGTGCTGACGTTCGAGGAATCACTGCACGACCCGCAGCTGCGGGCCCGCGGAGCGTTCTCCGAGGTCGGCGGGATCTGGCATCCGGCCCCCGCGCCCCGCTTCGCGCGCGCCGGGACGACGCCGCCGCGCCCCGCGCCCGAGATCGGCGAGAACACCGACGACCTGCTGGCGTGGCTCGGGCTCGACGCGGGCGAGATCGCGGACCTGCGCGGCGAGGGCGTCGTGGGCTGAGCCGGGCCGGCGCGGCGACGGGGGCTCAGCCGCGCGAGGAGTTCGCCGTGCGGCCGCGCACGATGCCGACGAACACGTCGACGAGCGGCGTGGCCGCCTCGGCGGGCCACGCGAGGGCGACCGATGACAGGGGTGCGTCGGCGAGCGGGCGGAACGCGACGTCGCGGCGGTGGTGCAGGCGCGCGAGCGACATCGGCACGATCACGGCGCCGACGCCCGCCGCGACGGTCGCGATCGCGTCCTCCGTCGTCGCGGGCGGGTCGAACGCGGGTGCGACGGCGCCCGGCACCTCGAGGTGCAGCACGTCGTCGGCGGGCGTGAGGACGATCTCGCCCGCGAGGTCGTCCAGGGTCAGCTCGTCGGCCGCCGTGAGATGCGAGTCGGCGGCGCAGACGACGACCGGCACCTCGTCGTACAGGGCGATGACGTGCAGGCCGTCGCGGTCGAGCGGCAGGCGCACGATCGCCGCGTCGACGGACGCCGAGAGCACGGCGTCGCGCTGACCGGCGACGGCCAGGGGAACGAGCTCGAGCGGCGTCCGCGGCATCCGCTCGTTCCAGGTGGAGATCCACTTGCCCGGCGTGGCCCCCGGGATCGCGCCCAGCCGGAACGGTCCCGCCGGCTCGGCGCCCGGGGGCGGGGCGTCGGCGGGGTTCGTGCGCGGCGGGCGCGCGTCGCGCGGGCGCGCGGTGCGCGAGCCGCCCGGCCGCTGCCGCGGCGCGCCGGGACGCCGCCGCTGTGAACCGCCTCCGCCCGCCATGGCACCCAGGCTAGCCCGTCGCGGGGACCATGTCGGCGGTCCGTGACACGGGTTTCGATACGCGCGCTGCGCGCGCTACTCAACCAGCAGGGGTGTGCTGGGGTGCCGGGGTGTGGGTGTGCCGGGGGCGCGGGCTCTCCCGTCCCGCTGGTCGAGTGCCCGCGGCGGAGCCGCGGGTGTATCGAGACCCTTCCCGTGGTCCGTTACATGGGTTTCGATACGCGCGCTGCGCGCGCTACTCAACCAGCGGGGGTGTGCGGGTGTCCCGGGGTTCGGGCTCTCCCGTCCCGCTGGTCGAGTGCCCGCGGCGGAGCCGCGGGTGTATCGAGACCCTTCTATCGGTGCGTTAGACGGGTTTCGATACGCGCGCTGTGCGCGCTACTCAACCAGCGGGGGTGTGCGGGTGTGCCGGGGTGCGGGTGTGTCGGGGGTTCGGGCTCTCCCGTCCCGCTGGTCGAGTGCCCGCGGCGGAGCCGCGGGTGTATCGAGACCCTTCTATCGGTGCGTTAGACGGGTTTCGATACGCGCGCTGTGCGCGCTACTCAACCAGCGGGAGTGGGGGTGGGGGTGCGGGTGTGTGTGGGCGGCGGCGCGGCGGGTCGCTCAGCGGGAGCGGCGCGTGCCCGGCGGGGCTGGTGCTCGGCGTCAGGCGGCGAGGCGCAGGCCGCGCCCGTCGGTCGCGACGTGCTCGCCCGCGGCGATCGCGACGTCGTCGCCGATGAGCGAGTCGGTCTCGATGCGCGCACCCGCGCCGACCACGGCGCGCACGCCGATCTTCGCGCGGGCGCCGACGGCGGCGCCGGGTCCGATGTGCGCGTGCGGCGCGATCTCCGCCTCGGGGCCGATGACGGCGTCGGGCTCGATCCACGCGCCGCGTCCGATGTGCGCGCCCGCGGCGACCTGCACGCCGGGCTCGACGTAGGCCCCCGCCTCGACGAGCGCGCTCGCGTGCACCTTCGCGCCGTGCGCGATGAGGCCGCGGCCGTTGATGTGCTTGCGATACCGCAGCGTCTCGCCGCGGTCGTTCTCGATATCGATGTAGTTCTTACCCACGAGACCTCCCGGTCTACATCAACGCCGCTCGTCCGCAGAACATTCCCGGACGTCCGTACAGAATTCCGCCCGCCGCCCGTCTCGATCCCCCCCCCGCCGAGATGGTGGGTTTCTCGCCGAGAAACCCACCATCTCGGCGGAGAAAGGGACCGTCTCGGCGCGGTGACGGAGGCGGGGCGGGGTGGCGCGGGCGGGATGCCGGGGTGTCGTCTGCTCTTACTAAGGGTACGCTATCCTTAATGTTGCGCTGGCGCCGTGTCGCTCTGCCCGATGCGGTCGCCCGGCACTCGCAATCGGCCGGAGGCCCTGAAACCCATGACGTCCCGCATCTCCCCTCGATCACGCTCGACCCGATCGGCCTCCGCACGATCAGCCCTGCGCCGCCTGCTGGCCGCCGCGGGCGTGCTCGTCGCGACGACCGTCGCCGTCTCGGCGTGCGCGGGCGCGCCCGCGACCGGGGCGCCCGGAACGACGGATGCCGGCGACGGCGCGGCGAGCGCCTACGGCGTGGAGATCGGCGGCGAGGGCGTCGCCCAGGGCATCCCGGGGCTCGAGGACGGCACGCCGTTCCGGGTGATCGAGGACGTGCGGCACGACGCCGTCGCGGTGCCCGTCGACCCGCAGCGCGTCGTGACGCTGTCGGAGCCGACGCTCGACGGCGCGCTGGCGCTGGGCGTGCAGCCCGTCGGCTCGGTCAACGGCCGCGGCCAGACGACCATGCCCAACTATCTCATCGACCTCGCCGACGGCATCCCCGCGGTGGGCACGGTCGCGCAGTTCAACTTCGAGGCGATCGCGGCGCTGAAGCCCGACCTGATCCTCACCTACGCCTCGGGCGGCAACAACCCCGAGTCCATCGCGATCATGGAGCAGATCGCCCCCGTCTACTTCGTGGGCTACGCCGGCGCGGACTGGAAGACCACGTTCCGAAACGTCGCCGACTCGCTGAACCGGCTCGACGACGCCGAGCGGATGCTGGGCGAGTTCGACGCGCACGCCGCCGACGTCAAGGAGCGCCTTGTGCAGGCCGGCTACGGCGACAAGACGTTCTCCATCGTGCGCTGGCAGGGGTCGAACGCCTCGCTCATCCTCAAGGAGCTGCCCCCGGGCATGGCGCTGGAGGCGATCGGCCTGCAGCGCCCGCCCGCGCAGGACAAGGAGGGCCGCGGCCACTCCGAGCCGATCTCGCTGGAGAACCTGAGCGACGCCGACGCCGACTACATGTTCTTCGGCACGCTCGGCGGATCGAGCGTCGGCAACCCGGTCGCGGGCGGCACGGCCGACCTGTCGGGCGCCGAGCTGGCCTACGAGGAGGCGCAGGGCGTCCCCGGCTTCCGCGACCTCACCGCCTACAAGAACGGCAACGTCATCCTCGTCGACGGCTCGCTGTGGACCTCCACGGGCGGCCCGCTGCTGATGACGCGCCTGATCGACTTCGTCGAGGAGACGCTGCTATGAGGATGCGGATGCGCGCCCCTCTCGCGCTGCTCGTCGCCGCGCTGCTCGCCCTCGGGGGCGCCGTGCCGGCGGCCGCAGCCGCCCCCGCGGCCGGGCTCGTCTCCGCGTCGTCGGGAGACCCGTTCGCCGAGGAGACCGCCGGCGAGGACCCCTTCGACGAGGCTCCCGCGGCGCCCGCCGAGGAGGAGCCGGCGGAGGAAGAGCCCGTGCCGGGCCCCGTCGTCATGGTCGCGAACCCG
Organism: Microbacterium sp. No. 7; assembly: GCF_001314225.1. NCBI lineage: Bacteria > Bacillati > Actinomycetota > Actinomycetes > Micrococcales > Microbacteriaceae > Microbacterium > Microbacterium sp. No. 7. Next base: position 3,815,060 of record NZ_CP012697.1, on the reverse strand, counting down.
CTCGCGGGCGACCCGGGCACGAGCGTCGACAACGGCGACGGCACGTCGACCTACACGTACTGGGACGACGAGACCGTCACCTACCCGAACGTCGTCGTGCCCGGCGAGCCGATCCGCCTGACGGGCGCCGGCTGGCTCACCGTGCCGGGCCACCCCCAGGTCGACGAGGGCGACGAGGGCTCGGTCATCGGCGTCAAGTTCATGCCCGCGTCGGGCTCGGTCATCCGCATCGAGCGCGTGCCCAACCCCCGCACGGGCGAGGCCGACTACTCGAGCAACGACGTGTGGGACATCGCGCAGGCCGCCGGCACGGGCGAGTGGTGGGGCGGCGCGACGCCCGGCACGTGGCAGATCGACATCCCGTGGCCGACCGCCGATCTCGCGCAGAACCCGCCGACCCTGCAGGCGGGCGACCGGTTCACCCTGCAGGTGCTGTCGGGCACGCTCTACAGCAACGAGGTCTGCAGCGGCGGCTGCGAGCGCCCCGACGTCTCGCGCACCATCCCGCTCTCGCTCACCGTCGTCGACGAGACGACCGAGCCCGACCACGTGGCGCCGTCGTTCACGGGCCAGCCCGCCGACGTGACCGTGACGGAGGGACAGGATGCCGTGTTCTCCGTCGCGGCGGCCGGCTACCCGCGGCCCGACATGCAGTGGGAGATCACCGACGGCCCCGGCGGCGAGTGGCTCGTCATCACCGACGTGACCGGCCCCACCCTGACCATCCCCGCGGCGTCGCTCGAGCGGTCGGGGTCGCACGTGCGCGCCGTCGCGACGAACGCCGCCGGCAGCGCGGAGAGCCGCGCCGCCCTGCTCACGGTGCAGCCGGCCCCCACGCGCGTCGCGCCCGTCGTCACGACCCAGCCGCAGGACGTCACGATCCGCGAGGGCGAGTCGGCGACCCTGACCGCGGCGGCGACCGGCGATCCCGCGCCGACCGTGCGCTGGGAGTCCGCCCCCGCGGGCGAGGCGTGGGCGCCCATCGCGGGCGCGACGAGCGGCATCCTCACGCTGCACAACCTCACCCCCGCGCACTCCGGCACGCGCTACCGCGCCGTGTTCACGAACGAGGCCGGATCGGCGACCTCCGACGTCGCGACCGTCACGGTCGGCGCGGGCGAGGCGACGCCGGTCGCGATCACGACGCATCCCGCGTCGCAGTCGATCGAGTCGGGCGAGCCCGTGACGTTCACGGCCGCCGCGAGCGGCGTGCCCGCGCCGGCCGTGCGCTGGCAGCGCTCGACCGACTCCGGCGCGACGTGGCAGGACGTGCGCGGCGCCGAGAGCGCGAGCCTCACGATCGAGGCGGTCGCCGAGAGCGAGAGCGGCCACCGCTTCCGCGCCGTGTTCACCAACACGGCCTCGCCGAACGGCGTGGCGACGAACGCGGCGACGCTCACCGTCACCCCGCGCGAGAACATCCGCGAGTTCTGCGGCACCTCGTACGGGCCGGGCGCCGTGAACTCCGGCATCCCGTTCTGCTTCCGCGGCCCCGAGAAGGTCGTCGAGGGCGAGCCGATCGTGATCGAGGGCGTCAGCGGCTACCTCGCGACCGACGACGTCACGGGCTCGGTCGTGAACTTCTTCCTCGACGCCGAGTACTCCGGCGACCCGAACACCGTCTACTCCAAGCGCACCTTCACGAACCTCGCGACGGGTGAGCAGATCTCCGACCGCCGCACGCACGCGATCGTGCAGGCGAACCGCGACGGCACGTGGCGCGTCGAGATCCCGTGGCCGACCGTGAGCACCGTGTCGCCCTCGAGCGACGGCCAGGCGAGCTACACGGCGCAGGAGCTCGCGGAGAAGTTCGCCCCCGGCACCAAGCACAGCTTCCGCATGCTCACGGGATCGCTCATGAACACCCCGCCCGACCGGCAGCGCGGCGGATCGCTCTACTTCACCGTCGTCGAGTCGCTCGACGACACGGTCACCGTGACCGAGCCCCTGTACGAGCACCAGACGTTCCGCTCGACCGTCGCGGGCGACCAGGCGGTCGCGTGGCTGCAGCAGCAGGTGAGCTCGGGCCAGAGCATGGGCCTCAGCGGCACCGGCTGGCTCACGAAGGACAAGCAGTGGGGATCGTCGATCACCGTGCGGCTGCAGAACGAGGACGGCGAGTACTACCAGCGCTCGGGCGGCACGGGCGGCTCCACCGGATCGGGGGTGTGGCAGACGATCCAGGCCTCCGAGCGCGGCGAGTTCGACGTGCGCGTCGACCTGCCCGCGGGGGTGAAGGCCGGCGACTTCGTCGCGGTCGAGCTGACGACCGTCGACGACGGGTCGGCGCTCGGCGACGTCGCGCGGCGCTGGGTCTCGGAGCCGGTCGTGATCGACAAGGAGCCGTACGTGAAGGGCCCCGGCGAGGGGGCGACGTGCACGGCCAAGCCCGGGGCGGCCAGCTACCAGCTCGCGCCCGGCATGGACAAGCCGGCCGCCAACGTCGGCGGCTCGATCCGGCTCACGGGCAAGGACTGGTGCAACCTCGTCGGCGGCGGCTCGCTGATCGCGATCAAGATCGACGACGGCGCCTACTCGCGCCTGCCCTCCGACACCGCGCCGATCTTCGACGCGAACCGCGGGCAGGAGGTCGGGAAGTGCCCCGCGACCATCTGCGCGACGAACAAGACGATCTGGTACGTCATCGAGGCGAAGTCCGACGGCTCGTTCGACGTGGACATCCCGATCCCGACGCGCACCAACACGGATCCCGCCTTCGAGGAGGGCGCGTACACGCTGCGCATCATGACGCGCACGCTCGCTGCCGACCCCTACTACAAGGGCGAGCGCCTCGACCCCTCGCGCACGATGAAGAGCCCCGAGTTCACCGTCGTCGCCGAGGGGGAGTCGCTCACCGACGTCGCCGCCGGCAAGCCCAAGGCGCCGCCGAAGCCGCCGCACGCGACGCAGGACCTCTCCGACGCGGCGCGCGGCGGCGTCACGGTCGAGCAGCGCCAGAACGACTGGCTCGTGACCGTGCCGGGCGCGGCCGAGGGCGACTGGGTCTACGCGAACGTGTTCGACGGCGCGTCGCCGCGCAGCCCGTGGGGCGCGGAGTGGTTCGAGGTCGACGCGAACAGGCAGTTCACGCTGCCGCTCGCGGGCGCCACCATCCCGGCGGGCGAGAACAAGCTCAGCGTGCAGGACCGCACGGGCGCCGTGCTGGGCTGGGCGTGGGTGACCGTGGCGGAGCCCCCCTCGACGGAGAGCCCCCAGGGCGGCGGCACCTCGACGACGGGCACGACGGGATCGACCTCGTCGGCGAACCGCACGACCTCGGGCGGCACGTCGGCCGGCTCCGGCACCGCGATGTCGGCCGTGCAGAGCAAGGCGCGCCCCGTCACGACGCCGCCTCAGCCCGTCGCGGCCTTCGCCGATCTCACGCGCGCGAACGCGGGCGGCGTGACCGGCGTGGAGAAGGACGGGAAGATCGTCGTGACCCTGCCGGGAGCGGCGGGAGGCGACTGGGTCTTCCTCTACCTGTACACGTCCACGGGGCAGGTCCTGCCCGTCGACTGGGTGCAGGTCGGCAGCGATCGCACCTTGACCGTGGACATCGGCACGCTGCCCGCCGGCACGCACAAGCTCGCCTTCGTCGGCGCCGACGGCACGCTCGTCGGCTGGGTGACCGCCAACGGCAAGCAGGCGGCCGTGGCCGGTGCCACGCCGGGCGGAGCGGATGCCGCGGGTGCGGTCGGCGGCGCGCTCGGCGCCGTCTCGAGCAACGACGACACGACCATGACGCTCGTGATGAGCGGGATCGCCGTGCTCGTGCTGGCCGCCGCCGCGGCGGGCGCGATCACCATCCGACGCCGCACCGCGGTCGCATGAGCGCCGCCCCGGACCAGAGATCGAGAACGTAAGGAGCACATCGTGAACCACACGACGCACAGCACGGCACGGGCGGGCGGAGGGCGCGCGCAGCGCGGACGCGCCGGCATCCTGAAGGGCGCCGCGGCCCTCGCTCTCTCGCTCGTCGTCGGCGCGCTCGGCATGGCGCCCGCCCTCGCGCTCCCGCCGGACGGCCCGGGTCCCGAGACGCCGGGCACGTCGTCGCGCGTCTGGCCCACCGAGCTCAGCGCGGGCGACGTGCTCAACTTCGAGGTGTCGGGCTTCCCGCCGAACGAGGTCGTCTACATCAAGATCGACGACGGGGAGGCATGCTCCGACACCTCGCACGGCGCGTGCGTCTACCACACGCAGGCGCTCGACGCGAACGGCTACGCGACCGGCTCGCTCGTGCTGCCGGCCGATCTCGCCCCGGGCGACCACTGGCTGCGCATGCTCGCGACGGGCGACGTGTTCGACTCCGAGACGGGCGAGAAGCTCGGCTACGAGGGCTACACGCGTCGGGGCGGCAACGACTTCCGCATCGTCGAGCGCGCGGCGACGCAGACCACCCAGGGCGGCGCCGTCGATCAGGGCGGCCAGGCGGCCCCCGCCGACCAGGGCGGCGCGGCGGACACCGGCACGGGCAGCACGGGCACGACGAGCCCCGGCTCGGCCGCCCCGGGCACCGACGGCACCGTGCAGGGCGGCACGATCTCGCTCGGCGACGGCGGCACCGCCGCGACGCCGGGTGCCCAGACCGACCCGAACGCGACGCAGGCCGAGGCGGACGCCCCCGTCGCGGCGGCGCACACGACCGACGGCGGCTCCGGCTTCCCCGTGCTCGGCGTCGCCGTGCTGGGCGGGGCGATCGTGATCGGCGGCGGCCTGCTGGCCTGGGCGCTGCGCGGACGCGGCGCGTCGTCGCGCACGACGCCCGCCGCGTGACCAGCGCCCCCGCGGGCGTCGCGCCGGCGGCGCCGGCGGGCGCGCCCGCGATCGTCCGGCCGGGAACGGTGCGGACGGGCGCGGTGCTCGCCGCCGTGGCCGCGCTCGCGGCCGTGACGATCCTGTCGCTGTCGCTCGGCTCGCGCGACATCCCCCTCGGGCAGGCGTGGGAGCTGCTGCTGCGGCCCGTGCCGGGCGACACCGACTCGGGCGTGCTGCACGACCTGCGCGTGCCGCGCACGCTGCTCGGCCTCACGGTCGGCCTCGCGCTCGGCGTCGCGGGCGCGCTCATGCAGTCGCTCACCCGCAACCCGCTCGCCGACCCCGGCGTGCTCGGCATCAACGCGGGCGCCTCGTTCGCGGTCGTGGTCGCCGTGCTCGTCACCGGCGTGAGCGGCATCGGCTTCTACCTGTGGTTCGCGTTCGCGGGCGCGGCGCTCGCCGCCACGGCCGTGTACGCGCTCGGCACGTCGCGGCAGAACTCCGCGACGCCCGTGCGGCTCGCGCTCGCCGGCGTCGCGATCAGCGCCGCCCTGCAGGCGCTCACGACGACCATCACCCTCATCGACCAGACCGTGTTCAACGAGTTCCGGTACTGGGTGGCCGGGTCGCTGGAGGGGCGCCTGTATCTGATCCTGTGGACCGTGCTGCCGTTCATCGCGGCCGGGCTCGCGATCGCCCTGCTGCTCGCGCCGGCGCTCAACGCCCTCGCCCTGGGCGCCGAGACCGGCCGCGCGCTCGGCGTGCGCGTGCGCACCACGCGCACGTGGGCGATGGTCGCGATCACGCTGCTGTGCGGCGCCGCGACCGCCGCCGTCGGGCCGATCAGCTTCGTCGGCCTCGCGGTGCCCTTCCTCGCGCGGCTCATCGTCGGCTCCGACATGCGCTGGGTGATGGTGTTCTCCGCCCTCCTGGGGCCCGTGTGGCTGCTCGCCGCCGACGTGCTCGCGCGCATCGTCATCCGGCCCGAGGAGGTGCAGGTCGGCATCGTCGCGGCCCTCCTCGGCGCGCCGATCTTCGTGCTGATCGTGCGCCGGCGAAGGATCGCGGCCCTGTGAGCGGCACGGTGGACCGGCCGGCCGCGCGCACGAGCCCCGCGCCCCCGACCGGCGACGCGCGCGCCGCCCTCGCCTCGAGCCTGCACCGCGGCCGCACCGTGCTCCGCGCGGGCGGGCTCGTCGTGCGCTTCGAGACGCGCCGCGCCGTCGTCTACGCCGCGCTGCTCGTCGTCGCCGTGGTCGCCGGCATCGCCGGCATCCTCATCGGCGACTACCCGATCACGCTCGACCAGGTGCTCGCGGCGTTCGTCGGCGGCACCGACGACCCGCTCGCGGGCTTCTTCGTCGTCGACGTGCGCCTGCCGCGCGCGCTCGCCGCGCTGCTCGTCGGCGCCGCGCTCGGCATGAGCGGCGCGATCTTCCAGACCGTGTCGGGCAACCCGCTCGGGAGCCCCGACATCATCGGCTTCACGACGGGCGCCGCGACCGGCGCGCTGCTGCAGATCGTCGTCTTCGGCGGCGACACCGTGTCGATCGCGATCGCCGCGTTCGCCGGCGGGCTCGTCACGGCCGCGGTCGTGTACGGGCTGTCGTGGCGCGGCGGCGTCGCGGGCTTCCGGCTCGTGCTCGTCGGCATCGGCGTCGGCGCGATCCTCTCGGCCGTCAACGCCCTGCTGGTCGTGCGGGCGTCGCTGGAGAGCGCGCAGACGGCGGCGCAGTGGCTCGCCGGGTCGCTCAACAGCACGCTGTGGCCCGAGGTGCAGGCGATCGCGGTCGCGCTCGCGGTGCTCGTGCCGCTGCTCGTCGTGGTCTTCCGCCCCACCGAGCAGCTCACGCTCGGCGACGCCAGCGCCGTCGGCATCGGCGTGCGCGTCGAGCGCACGCGCTTCGTGCTGATCATCCTCGGCGTCGCGCTCATGGCCGTGGCGACCGCCGCGACCGGGCCGATCGCGTTCGTCGCGCTCGCCGCGCCGCACCTCGTGAAGAAGCTCGTCCGCACGGCGGGCGTCTCGCTGTTCGGCGCCGCGATCATGGGCGGCGTCCTCGTGCTCGTCTCCGACCTCGTCGCGCGGCGCCTGTTCGCGCCCACCGAGCTCGCGGTGGGCGTCATCACGGGCTCGCTCGGCGGCCTGTACCTCATCTGGCTGCTCGCCGTGGAAAGGAAGCGTCTATGAGCGCGCCCGCCCTCTCGTCCCCGTCCCCCGCCGCGCCGTCGTCCCGTCTCGTGGGGGAGGGGCTGCGCGTCGGCTACGGCGGCAAGGCCGGCGAGATCCTGCACGGCATCGACGTGGCGATCCCCGAGGGCGAGCTCACCGTCATCGTCGGGCCGAACGCGTGCGGCAAGTCGACGCTGCTCAAGACGCTCGCGCGCATGCTGCCGGCGACGTCGGGGCGGGTGCTGCTCGACGGCGAGCCGATCCTGCGACTGCAGCCGAAGGCCGTCGCCCGCCGTCTCGGCCTGCTGCCGCAGGCGCCGAGCGCGCCCGACGGCATCACGGTGTCGGATCTCGTGGCGCGCGGCCGCTATCCGCACCAGAACCTGCTGCGGCAGTGGTCGAGCGACGACGAGGATGCCGTGATCGAGGCGCTCTGCGCCGCGAACGTCGCCGATCTGGCATCCCGCAACATCGATGAGCTGTCGGGCGGTCAGCGGCAGCGGGTGTGGATCGCGATGGCGCTCGCGCAGCAGACGCCGATCCTGCTGCTCGACGAGCCGACGACCTACCTCGACATCGCCCACCAGATCGAGGTGCTGAACCTCGCCCGGCGGCTGCAGCGCGCGGGCCGCACGGTCGTGATCGTGCTGCACGAGCTGCACCTCGCCTTCCGCTACGCGACGCACCTCATCGTCATGCGCGACGGCGAGATCGTCGCGCAGGGCCACCCGCACGACATCGTGACGGCGGAGCTCGTCGAGCGCGTCTACGACCTGCCCTGCCGGGTCGTGCCCGACCCCGTGACGGGGCGTCCGCTCGTGCTCCCGCTCGACGTCGCCGACGAGGACGCCGGTGACGATGCCGGTGCCTGACGCCCCGTCATCCCCGCACGCCGAGAAGCGGGCACTCGCCGCCGCCTCGCCCCGCGGCATCCGGCGACGACCGCCCACCGCGTCGGCGTGACCTGATCCCGGGGGCGCTCGTCGTCGTTCTGCGACGCGCGAAGCGGCGACGAGCGCCCCCGATCCGGGCGCGTTCGCGATGAAACAGAGGGTACGAGTTCTTTCAGCCGAGGAAGGTTATGCTAACCTCGCTCTCGGTTCCGTCTGCGTGAGCCGTGGTCGCCCGCCGATCCGCGCTCTCGCCGAGCTCAGCTGAGAGGTCCTCATGAACGCACGCAGCACGACGCCGTCCGGTCATCCGGTGCGTCGCGGCCTGGCGATCCTCGCCGCCGCCCTCATCGCCCTCACCGGCGCCGCCGTCGCGACGCCGGCGTACGCGGCCGAGACGACGTACACGCACGCCGACGGCGCGACCCTGACGTACGACACCGAGGTCGCCCCGGGCGAGAGCATCCGCATCTCGGGCACCCAGTGGCTCGCCAAGCCCGACCGCGTCGACGAGGGCGAGGAGGGCTCGGTCATCGGGCTCAAGCTCATCGACCCCGCGATCGGCCAGCTGTCGCGCCAGGAGCTCGTCGACAACCCGCGCCTCGGCGAGCCGATCAGCAACGCCACCGTGTGGGGCGCGGTCTGGGCCGACTCCGACGGCTCGTTCGAGATCGACCTGGAGTGGCCCGACGCCTCCAACGCCGTGACCGACCCGGTCTGGGAGGCCGGTGACACCTTCACGGTGCAGGTGCTCTCGGGCACGCTGTACAGCGACGAGCCGGGCATCGACCCGAGCCTCCGCCCCGACGTCTCGCGCACCGTCGCGCTCACGATCACCGTCGCCGACCCCGCGCCCGCGGCGCCCCTGGCGATCGCGACGCAGCCGACCGCGCAGGGCGCGGCGAACGGAGCCTCCGTGAGCTTCGCGGCCGCCGCGACGGGCGGCGTCGCGCCGGTGACCGTGCAGTGGCAGCGCAGCACCAGCGCGAGCGCCTCGAACCCGCCGGCGGCCTACGCCAACCTCACGGCCGCCAACACGGTCGACGGCAGCTTCGCGAAGCCGACGCTCACCGTCGTGGCGGGGCAGAGCACCAACGCCAACAACCGCTGGTACCGCGCCGTCTTCACCGACGCGACGGGCGCCACCGTGACGACGGATGCCGCGAAGCTCAGCATCATCCCGATCCCGACCGCCACGACGCACCCCGTCGGCCAGACGATCGCGGAGGGCCAGACGGCGACCTTCACGGCCGGCGGCACGAGCACCGTCGACATGACGGTGAGCTGGCAGGCGAACACCACCGCCCTCCCCAACGGCGAGCCTAACGACGCGACGTGGACGACCGTGCCCGGTGCGACGGGCACGACCCTCGAGGTCGAGGGCGTCGACGCGGCCGCGCAGCACGACACGTTCTATCGCGCCGTGCTGACCAACGTCTCCGGCTCGGCGTACAGCAACCCCGCGCAGCTCCGTTTCGTCGAGCGGCTCGACACCACGAGCGGCGTCACCGTCTCGGCCGAGTCGTACGGCCCCGTGCAGCCGAACACGCCGTTCAGCGTGTCGGCGCCGAACGCGGTCGTGAAGGGCGAGCCCATCGTGATCGAGGGCACGGGCTACTTCGCGACCGACGGGACGACGGGCTCGGTGGCGAACTTCATGATCGACGCCTCGTACTCGGGCGACCCGAACACCCTGAGCACGACGCGTGACGTCGTCAACCCCGTGACGGGCGGCGTCTTCGCCGACAAGCGGTCGCACGGGATCGTGCAGGCAAACGCGGACGGCACGTGGCGGATCGAGATCCCGTGGCCGGACGAGACGAACACGACCCGTGACGCCGCGTTCTTCGAGACCAACTGGGCGAGCGGCAGCCACCACATGGTGCGCATCCTCACCGGCTCGCTGCTGACGACGCCGGCCGACTACCAGCGCGGCATCTCGGTGCGCTTCACCGTCGTCGACGAGCCGACCACGGCCGGGCCCGTCGTCACGACGACCGGCGGCACCGCCGAGCAGGGCGGGGACCTGTGGTTCGCGCTGTCGGGCTTCGAGCCCGAGGCCGCGGTCGCGGTCGAGCTGGTCGACGGCGCCGGCACGGTCGTGGCGTCCGCACCGTTCACGATCGGCGCCGACGGCAACACCGCGAACCCCGACGGGCAGACCTACCGCCGCCTCGTCGTGCCGCGCGACGCGGCCGTCGCGGCCGACTACGCGGTGCGCGTGACGCAGGGCGGCGAGACGCTCGCGACGAGCACGCCCGTCGCCGTCACCGCGGCGACGACCCGCGTGTACAACCCCGGCGACCACGCCGGCGGCGTGGAGGACCTGCTCGTGCAGCGCGGCGGCACCTGGACCTTCCGCGCGGTCGCCTTCGAGCCGGGCGGCACGCTCACCGCGACCGCCGAGATCGGCGGCGAGACCGTGACGCTCAGCGGCCTGGGCCAGATCGGCGCGACGCAGCACGCGTGGCGCCTCGACGAGCACGGCGACACCCCGCGCGACGTGTACACCCGCGTGCAGCTGCCCTCGAGCGTCGAGCCCGGCGAGCTGGCGGTGACGTTCTCCGACGGCACCCGCTCGGTCACGCGCGTGCTCACGATCGAGGCGCCGCAGAACGCGTCGGTCACGGTCGACGAGTCGGCCGTGGTCGGCGGCACGATCCGCGTCACCGGCTCCGGCTTCGTGCACCCGAACGGCGAGGAGGGGTCGACCGTCGCGATCAAGATCAACGACGGCGCCTACTCGCGCGTCGACGGCTCGACGCACCAGAACCGCACGATCTGGTGGATCGTCGAGGCCGACGAGCACGGCAGCTTCTCGATCGACATGCCCGTGCCGAACGGCACCACCGCCGATGCCGGCGACACGCTGGGCTCGACGCCCGCGCTCGCGCCGGGCGAGGGCTTCACGCTGCGCTTCCTCACGGGCAGCCTCAAGCCGAACGACCTGTCGCGCACGCTGCAGTCGGCGCCGTTCGACATCGCGGCGCCCGCCGACACGACCGCGCCGCGCGTGTCGGGGTCGGTGACCGGCCGCACCGTGACGGTCACCGCGACCGACGAGGGCTCGGGCGTCGCCGTCGTCGAGACGCGCGTCGACGAGGGCGCGTGGACCGCCTACGAGGGCCCGTTCGAGGTGCCCGGCACCGCCGGCCACCGCGTCGAGTTCCGCGCCGCCGACGTGGCGGGCAACGTCTCCGCGATCGGCTCGGTCACGGTCGCGGCCACGGCTCCCACGGGCGCGCTGAGCGCCTCGATCGTGGGGATCGAGCGCAGCGTGCTCGTGGGGGAGAGCGTGCACGGCTACGGCGTCGTGCTGACGGATGCCGGCGGCGCCGCCGTGCGCGGCGTGCCCGTGACCTTCACGGTCGCCGGCGGCGTCTTCGCGACGGGCGCTGCGACGGCGACCGTGTCGACGAACGCGGCGGGCATCGCGATCGCCCCCGCCGCGTCGGCCGTCGCACCCGGCACGCTCGTCATCACGGCGAACTGGGGCACGGGCAGCACCGTGCTGCCGAGCGTGCACGTGTCCGCGCCCGCACCGGCGCTGTCGGCCGACGTGCAGGCCGAGGCGGTCGCGGTCGCCGGCAAGGTCGTGATCGAGGTCTCCGCGACGAACACGTCGTCGGAGCCCGCGACCCTGGCCATCAAGTCGAAGTACGGGTCGAAGACGTTCGCCGACGTGGCCCCCGGGGCCACCGTGTCGCACGGGTTCAAGACCTATCTGGGCAGCGTCGGCGCCGGCAGCGTGACCGTGACGGTCTCGACGGCGTCGGGGTCGGCGCAGGTCGTGGCCGAGTACGCGGCGCGCTGACCGGCGCGGACCACGCCGTCCGGCGCGCGGCGTCCGCGCCGGCGGTGCCCGAAGACACAGCAGAGCAACCGAGGGGAACAGGACGATGACAACGAGCGAGTCGCACATCGACGCGCAGGGCGAGGGACTGCCGCGGCGCACGCTGCTGCGGGCGGGGGCGTGGATGGCGCCCGTGATCGCGGTGACCGCCGCCGTGCCGCTCGCCGCGGCATCCGACACGCCCAGCGGCGTGGAGCTGGTGAGCCCGCCGTACTTCGAGATCGACGAGATCGGCGACACCGTGCCGATCGTGTTCTCGGTCACGGCCGTGGCGGCCGGATCGGCCGCCACGGCCACGATCCTGCAGAGCGGTCCCGTCGCGCAGTGGGAGTCGGGCCAGGCCATCGAGGTCGGCACGGTCGACGGGGACGGCGAGGTCGTCTTCATCGCCGAGACCCTCGGCGAGGGGACGTTCACCGTGACGCTCGCCGTCGGCGGCTACACGAGCTCGTTCGCCCTCACCATCGTCCTCGCCTAGAGCACGTTCGAAGACAGGGCACGTTCGAAGACAGAGCACGTTCGAAGACAGGGCGCGTCCGAAGACAGGGCACGCCGCAGAGCGTCGCGAAGAGCAGCATCCGCCGAGAGGTCACCATGTACGCCCGCAGTTCCACCCCGGCCGGCCGCCCCGTGCGCCGCGGCCTCGCGATGCTCGCCGCCGCCGCCCTCGCGCTCGCCGGCGCGGTCGTCGCCCAGACCGCCGTCACGGCGCCCGCCTTCGCCGCCGAGACCACGGCGACCACCGCCGACGGCGCGACCGTGACGTACGACCCCGAGGTGCGCGTCGGCGACGCCATCGAGCTGTCGGGAACCGGGTGGCTCGCCAAGCCCGACCGGGTCGAGCCGGGCGAGGAGGGCTCCGTCATCGGCGTCAAGCTCATCGACGCCACGGTCGGCCAGCTCGAGCGCACCTACGGGCTGGAGAACCCGCGCCTGGGCGAGGAGGTGGCCAACACCACGGTGTGGGGCACGGTCTGGGCCGACGGCGACGGATACTTCGAGCTCGCCCTCGACTGGCCGACGGCCGCGAACGCCGTGACCGCCCCCGACTGGCAGGCGGGCGACAGCTTCACGGTGCAGGTGCTCTCCGGCACGATGTACAGCGACGAGCCGGGCGTCGACCCGAACGACCGCCCCGACGTGTCGCGCACGCTGCCGCTGACCTTCACCGTCGTCGCCGACGGGCCGACCGGCGTCGCGCCCGCGATCGCCGACGGCCCCGCGCCCGCGAACGGCACGGTCGGCGTCGCCTACCCGGGCTTCACGGTCCCCGCGACGGGGGACCCCGCCCCGGAGCTCTCGATCGTCTCCGGCGCCCTGCCCGACGGCCTCGACCTCGACGCCGCGACGGGCGCGATCTCGGGCGTCCCGGCCGTCGCGGGCACGTTCGCGTTCACGGTGCAGGCCGCCAACGGCGTCGAGCCCGCGGCATCCCGCGCCTACACGGTGCGGATCGAGGAGCCGGCTGCGCCGCTCGCGATCTCGGCGCAGCCGGTCGGCGTCGACACGCCCAGCGGCGCGCAGGTGAGCTTCACCGCCGCGGCCACCGGCGGCACGGACCCCGTCACGGTGCGCTGGCAGCGCAGCACGAACGCGAGCTCGACGACCGCGCCGACGGGCTTCGGCAACCTGACCGCGTCGAACACGGTCGACGGCAGCTTCGAGAGCCCGACGCTCACGATCGTGGCGGGGCAGAGCTCGAACCTCAACAACCGCTGGTACCGCGCCGTCTTCACCGACGGCGCGGGCGCGACCGTGACGACGGATGCCGTGCGCCTGAGCATCGTGCCGCTGCCGACGATCACGGCGCAGCCGGCGGGTCGGACGATCGCCGTCGGCGACACCGCCACGTTCTCCGCCGACGCGACGAGCCCGGTCGACGTCACCGTGTCGTGGCAGTCGACGACGGCGACGCTGCCGAACGGCGAGCCCGACGACGCGACGTGGACCGACGTGGCCGGCGCCACCGGGAAGACCCTGGCGGTCGTCGGCGGCGACGCCGCGCAGCACGGCACGTTCTATCGCGCCGTCTTCACGAACTCGTCGGGATCGACGAGCTCCGCGCCCGCGCAGCTGCGCTTCTTCGAACGGCTCGACGCGACGGCGCCGGTCACGGTGTCGGGCGAGTCGTACGGCCCGGTGCAGCCGAACACGCCGTTCAGCGTGTCGGCGCCGAACGCGGTCGTGAAGGGCGAGCCGATCGTGATCGAGGGGTCGGGGTATCTCGCGACCGACGGGACGACGGGCTCGGTGGCGAACCTCATGATCGACGCGAGCTATTCCGGCGATCCGAACACGCTGTCGACGACGCGTGACATCGTCAACCCCGCGACGGGCGAGGTGTTCGCCGACAAGCGGTCGCACGGGATCGTGCAGGCGGGTGCGGACGGCAGGTGGCGGATCGAGATCCCCTGGCCGGACGAGACGAACACGACCCGCGACGCCGCGTTCTTCGACGCGAACTGGGGCGTCGGCTCGCAGCACATGGTGCGCATCCTCACGGGAACGCTGCTGACGACGCCGGCCGACTACCAGCGCGGCATCTCGGTGCGCTTCACCGTCGTCGATCCCGCGGCGCAGCCGACGCCGACCGTGACGCCCGAGCCCGAGGCCGTCGCCCCGGCCGTCACGACGCACCCCGCCGACGCGTCGGTGACCGAGGGCCAGGACGTCGTGTTCGTCGCGGCCGCGACGGGGGCGCCCGCGCCGACCGTGCAGTGGGAGTCGTCGACGGACGGCGTCGAGTGGGCCCGGGTGGCGGGCGCCACCTCGCCGACGCTGACCCTCGCGAACGCCTCGCTCGCGCTGAACGGCACGACCTACCGCGCCGTGTTCACCAACGGCGCCGGCTCGGCGACGACGGATGCCGCGATCCTCGCCGTCACCGCGGCGCCGACGGCCACGCCGACTGCGACGCCGACGCCCACGGCTACCCCGACGCCGACCGTCACCCCCACGCCGACGGCCACGCCGACGCCGACGGCCACGCCGACGCCGACTGTGACGCCCACGGCTACCCCGACGCCGACCGTCATCCCCACGCCGACGGTCACGCCGTCGCCGACTGCGACGCCGACGCCGACCGTCACTCCCACGCCGACTGCCACGCCGTCGCCGACTGCGACGCCGACGCCGACTGTGACGCCCACGGCTACCCCGACGCCGACCGTCACTCCCACGCCGACGGCCACGCCGTCGCCGACCGCCACTCCCACCCCGACCCCGACGGTCACGCCGGAGCCGACGCCGACGGCATCCCCGACGCCCACGCCGACCGTCACCCCGTCGCCGACACCCACGGTCACGCCGTCGCCGACGCCGACCGTCGTGCCGACCCCCATCCCGACCGCGTCCCCGACGCCCTCGGTGACGCCGGGCTGGCCGATCCCGACGCCGACGGTCACGCCGACGCCGACACCCACGGCATCCCCGACGCCCACGCCGTCGCCCTCGGTGACGCCCACGCCCGCCCCGGTGGTGCCGCAGCCGACCGTGACCCCGGCGGCACCGGTCGCGACGGGCGACGATCTGCCGACCGACCTGCGCGACGGCGTGTCGATCGAGCAGCGCGGCAACCTGGCGCGGGTGACCGTGCCCGGTGCGGCGGCGGGCGGCTGGCACTTCGTCTACGGCTACTCGACGCCGACGGCGCTCGGCTGGTACCACGCCGACGCGAAGGGGCAGTTCACCGTCAACCTCGACCCGCTCGCCGCCGGCGACCACCGTCTCGCCGTGCTCGACGCCGACGGCGCGCTCGTCGGCTGGGGCGCCGTGACGATCGCCGAGAGCTCCTCGAAGACGTCCTCGAAGAGCTCGTCGACCACGACGAAGGGCACCACGACCTCCGCGAGCAAGGGCACGACGGGCAAGCCGTCCACCTCGCTCGCCGCGACGGGCGGCGACGGCGAGGGGCTCGCCGGCCTCGCGGGCGTCGCCCTGCTGACCGTGCTCGCCGGGACCGTGCTGGTGGTGCGCCGGGTGCGCCGTTCGTGAGACCCCTCCGCCGCGCCCTCGCCCGGGTCGCCGTCCTCGCGACGGCGGCCCTGGCGGGCGTGCTGCTGCTGACCGTGCCCGCCGCGGCGGCGGATGCGCCGCCCGCGCCCGAGGTCTCGTCGTTCACGGACGAGACCGCCGGCGGCGTCACGCTGCAGCAGCAGGGCTCGCGCGTCACGGTCCCCGTCGCCCTGCCCCGCGTCTATCCGTACGTGTACGCAGGCTCGGCGGAGCCCGTCGGCGTCGGCTGGCTGGAGCCCGACGGCGGCGTCGTGCGCATCGACCTCGCGCTCATGCCCCCGGGGGACATCGTCGTCGCCCTCCTCGCCGAGGACGGCTCGCTCGCGGGCTGGGCGGGCACCGCCCTCGCCGAGGCCGACTCGCACGCGCCCCCGCCGGATGCCGCCGCATCCGCCGACGACACGGAGTCCGCCTCGCCGGGCGTGACCGGCAGCGCGTGGCCGTTCGTCGTCGGCGGCATCGCGGTGCTCGCGGTCGCGACGGTCGCGGTGCTGATCGGCCGTCGTCGGCGGCGGGACGCCGGCACGGACGGCGCGGAGCCGAACGGCCCCTGAGAGCGGCCGGTGACATCGTGCGTCACAACGTGCATCGCGGGACGCGACTCGTGGCCGAGGGCCCGGTCGTGCGTATATCATCGGATGTAGGTAAGCTTTGCCTTATCTGTGGGCTTCGTCGTGGGAGATCCCGCCGGCCGCTCCGCGCGGCATCCATATCCCGAATGCAGAAAGCGAATGATCCATGACGCATGAGCAAGGCAGGGTCCTCGTACGTCGAGGCACCCGGCGCACCCCACGGCTCGTCGCCGCGGGCGCCGTCGCCGCTCTCGTGGCGGGCTCGCTCGCCGCGGGCGCCGTGAGCGCCGCGGCGGACGACGGCTGGAGCTACACCTCCGCAGCCATCGCCACGAACTCGAGCACGAGCTACGAGATCGCCCTCGATCCCGTGACCCGAACGGTGTACCTCACCGACTCGACGGCCCGCGAAGAGGCCCGCAGCAACGGCGTCGCGACGGTGACGAAGGAGGCGACCGGCAAGGTCGTCTCCTACGACGCCGCCTCGCGCGCCCTCCTCCACGACTACGACCACACGGGCCTGCAGCGCCTCGACGGCAGCGGCACCGACCGCGACCCGCTCGACTGGTCGTCGGTGAGCTCGACGGCGCCGAGCAACACGAGCTCGTCGATCAGCTGGGGCTCGTACGGCATCGCCGTCGACCCGAACACCCCCGGCGGCGCGACGATCGTGACGACGGCGGCCCGTCAGAGCGTGCCCGGCAACTGGTACGGCGGCGGCGTGCTCGTCTACTCGGCGAACTCCGACGGCCCGACCGAGGCCGACAAGGTCGACGTGACCTTCGACGACGGCACCCCCGTGTTCGCGGGCGTGCGTCGCGTGGCGGTCAACACCGTGACGCACAAGGCCTACGTCACCAACCTCGGCAGCGCCGCGGGCTCGGGACCGGATGCCGGGTTCATCGCGCAGATCGACCTGGTGAGCAAGGAGGTCGAGGCACGCATCACGATCCCCGGCGGCGCCGGCGCCCTGGGCGTCACGGTCGACGAGGCGAACAACCTGATCTACGTCGGCGGGTACGGTGCGGGCAACCTCTACGTCATCGACGGCGACGCGGTCGACACGAGCAACGTGCGCGACCTGTCGCTCAACAACGGTGCGATCCGCGCGCTGGCCGTCTCGCTGCCCGGCAACGACCGTCCGCTGTACGACGCGGTCACCAAGCGCGTGTACGTCTCGTCGTACGGCGCGGGCCGCATCACGGTCGTCGACGCCGACCCGGCGAGCCCCGACTACGGCCGCGGCGTGACCAACTTCTCGGCGCCGTCGACCAACTCGGTCGCCGTCGACGCGCAGCGCGGTCGCCTCTACTCGGCCAACCTGGGCCAGCAGAACGTCACGGTCTACGACCTGGCCACCTTCGAGAAGGTGCTCACCATCCCCACCTCGGGCAACGCGGTCAAGATCGCCGTCGACCAGGCGTCGGGCGACGTGTGGGTCTCGAACTTCTACCCGACGCAGTCGGTGGACGTGCTCTCGGTGACCGGCACCGGATCGGGCGCCGGCGAGGAGCCCGGCGGCCCCGGCGAGCCGGGCGAGCCCGGTGAGGGCGAGCCCGCCGAGGGCGAGGTGGCCTACCCCGACGGCTTCGGCGGCCACGCCTACGTGCCGGCGGAGTGGACCGAGGGCCAGCCCCTGACCGTCCGCGGCACCGGCTGGTTCCGCCAGGACGGCGTCACGCCGTCGGCGATCGCCGTCAAGGTCAACTCCGGCGGCATCCGCCTGCTCGACGACCCGTACGGCTACCTGGGCGCCGACGCGGTCTACGGCTACGTGGACGCGAACGCCGACGGCTCGTGGAGCATCGAGCTGCCCTACCCGGGCGAGGGCGTCGTGAACGCCCCCGCGCAGGCCGGACAGCAGCTGACCCTGACGTTCCTCACGGGAGCGCTCGGCGCCGGCGACCGCATCCGCTCGGTGGCCACCACCACGACCATCGTCTCCACGCAGGAGCCCGGCGGCCCCGGTGAGCCGGGCGAGCCCGTCGAGGGCCCGACGAGCGCCGACATCTCGGTGTCGTTCGACGTGCCGGCGGCCGCGGGCGGCTTGACGATCAGCGTCGGCAACGCCGAGGTGAGCCTCGGCACCGCGGCGCTCAGCTCCGCGCTCGACGCCTTCGTCGCCTCGGGCACGCTGCCCGCCGTGACGGTGACCGACACGCGTGCCTCCGGCGCCGGCTGGACGGTGAGCGGCATCGCGTCGTCGTTCGTCAACGGGCAGGGCGACGAGCTCCCCGGCGCGCGCCTGGGCTGGACGCCCCGCGTCGTCAGCACGTCCGACGGCCAGGTCGCCGCTCCCGGCGACGTGAGCACCGACCTCTCGGGCGGCTCGACGCTCGTGTCGTCGCAGGCCGGCGCGAGCCGCGGCACCGCCGTGGCCGAGGCCGACCTCTCGTTCACGGTTCCGACGAACGCGCCGGCCGGCGGCTACACCGGGACGATCACCCTGACCGTCTCGTAGGCCCCGTCGCCCCCCAGACTGTGCGGCGGTCGGGCGGCCCACGACCGCTCGGCCGTCGCACGCACCACACACGAATCACACGTAAGGAACAGAGGAAAATGACACTGACACTGGAGAGCACGGCGCAGAGGCCGCGCCGCGGCCTGCGCGGTGCCGCCCTGACGGCCGTCGGCGCCCTCGTCGCGGCCGGCCTGATCGGCGGCGCCTCGGCCGCCTCCGCGGCCGACTACACGGTCACCGGCTCCAACGGCGTCGAGGTGACCTGGACGCTGCCCGACGAGGTCGTCTACGGCGAGGACATCACGATCTCGGGCACCGGCTGGACCACCGCCGACGGCGCGTCGGGCTCGGGCATCTCGGCGCTCGTCGACGCCGCCTACTCGGGCGATCCCGCTACGGTCTACACGACGCTCGACGTCGTCGGCATCTCGGGCGCGGTGCTGGGCGACAAGCGCCTGCACGGCCAGGTGCGCGCCGACGAGAACGGCGACTGGGAGCTCACGGTTCCCTTCCCCACGCCGGACAACTCGTCGCTCACCGAGCCCTGGGCCATCGGCTCGGAGCACGGCGTGCGCCTGCTGTCGGGCTCTGCGATCCCCGGCGTGACCGACGTCGTGCGCACGACGTACGGCACGTTCACGATCGTCGAGGCGCCCGGCGGCGGCGAGCCCGGTGAGGGTGAGCCTGGCGAGGGCGAGCCCGGCGAGGGTGAGCCCGGTGAAGGCGAGCCTGGCGAAGGCGAGCCCGGCGAGGGTCAGCCCGGCGAGGGCCAGCCCGGCGAGGGTCAGCCCGGCGAGGGCGAGCCGACCGCTGCCGACATCCGCGTCTCGGTGGAGGTCCCCGTCGTGGGCGGCCTCTCGCTGAGCGTGCAGGACACCGAGACGCAGCTGGCTCCCGTCGAGCTGCGCCCCGACGGCCGCCGCTTCACCTCGTGGGGCTACCTGCCGCAGGTGACGGTCACCGACACGCGCACGAGCGACCCGGGCTGGGCGGTCGCCGCCTCGGCATCCGACTTCACGTCGGGTGCGAGCACGGTCACGAGCCGCTCGCTGGGCTGGAAGCCCGAGGTGCTCTCGGTCAGCGACGGCCAGACGGTCGAGCCGGGCCGTGAGCTGCGCGCCGGTCGCGGCGTGGGCGACAACGCGACGCTCGCGTCGGCGCTCGCCGGCGCCGGCCGCGGGACCGCCGTGCTGGGCGCCATCTTCACGCTGAGCGTCCCGACGACGGTCGCACCGGGCACCTACAGCTCGACCATCACGCTCACGGTCTCCTGACCGCCGAGCGACAACCACACACGGGTCCGGGTGCGCCCCAGCGGCGCACCCGGACACCGTCATGAGAAAGGGACACACGGAGTGAAGCGCGGGAACACGCGGCCGACGGCGCCTCGGGCGATCGCTCGGCGCCTCTTGGCGTATGCGGCGGCCGCCGCCATCCTGTTCGCGGGCGGCAGCGGCGTCGCGCTCGCCGACGACGAGGCCGACCTCGAGGAGGTCGCGGGCGCGACCAGCTGGCAGGTGCAGCCCTCGGGGGCCGACGGCCCGGGCGATCGCACCTACTTCGTGTACCGCCTCGACCCCGGCAGCGCCGTCGAAGACGTCATCGCCGTCACCAACCACTCCGAGCACGACATCGACGTGGGCCTCTTCGCGACCGACGCCTTCAACGTCCCCGAGAGCGGCGCCTTCGACCTGCTCGCGACGGGCGTCGCGCCCGCCGACGTCGGCTCCTGGGTGACCCTCCCCGTCGATCGCATCACGGTGCCCGCGCGCTCGCGCGTCGACGTGCCGTTCCTCGTGCGGGTCCCCGCCAACGCGACCCCCGGCGACCACGTCGGCGGCATCGTGACCTCCCTCGTCACGCAGGGCACCGACGACGCCGGCAACGCCGTGCTGTTCGACGCGCGCGTCGCCGTGCGCATGTACGCGACCGTCTCGGGCGAGCTGCGGCCGAACCTCCTCGTCGACGACGTCGAGAGCACCTTCGAGCTCGGCCCCGACAACCTGACCGGCACCCTGACGGTCAGCTACACGATCCGCAACCCCGGCAACGTGCGCCTGAGCGCGCGCGAGAGCGTCACGGCGCAGTCGATCATCGGCACGCAGATCGGGTCGGCCGAGCCGACGGAGATCGCCGACCTGCTGCCCGGCGCCGAGGTGCAGCGCGAGTTCACGATCGAGTCCGTCCCCGCCCTCGTGCGCATCAGCGGCGTCGTCGAGCTCCAGCCCGTCGACGCCGGGGGAGTGCTCGACGACACGGTCGAGCTGCGCCCCGTGGTGCAGGCCGCTCCCGTGTGGGCCGTGCCGTGGCTCGTGCTGATCGCGGTGCTCGTCGTCGTCACGATCGTCGTGCTGATCGTGCGCGCCCGCCGTCGACGCTGGCGCCGGATGAAGGAGCAGCTCGCGGCGGCCCAGGCCGCCGCGGCCGCCGTCGCCTCGCCCGCCGAGGCGGGCGAGGATGCCGCGACGGGCGAGGGCACCGAGGCTCCGCAGCCCGCCGTGCCCGCCGCCGAGGCCCCCGTTCCCGCCGCTCCGTCTCCCGAGGAGGACAGTGCTCGCTGAGCTCGTCGTCGCCGCGGCGCTCGCCCTCGCCCCCGGGGGCGCGCCCGCGGGGGCCGCCGTGCCCGGGGAGGCTCCCGCGGCCGCGGCCGGCACGCCGAGCATCGTCGTCGACGCGGTCGAGGCCGCCACAGGCGATCGGGTCGCGATCACGCTCTCCGGCTGGCCCGTCGGCGACATCGTGTCGGTGTCGGTCTGCGGCGACGGCACGACGTCGGCGCACTGCGCGACGGGGTCGGCGATCGACCTCGTGCCGGATGCCACGGGCGCCGCGACCACGACCATCCTCGTCGTGGCGCCGCCCGCCGCCTGTCCGTGCGCGGTCGTCGCGTCGGGCGTGCGCGGAGCCCGGGCATCCGCGCCCCTCGTCGTCTCCGACGCTCCGGAGCCGACCCCGCCCGCCGTGCCCGACGACGCGCCGCCGCCCGCGCCCGAGCCGCCGCCGCTGACGGGGCGGCTGAGCATCACGGGACCGGAGTTCTGGGAGCGGCAGCTCGCGCTGCCGTCGCGGCGCACGCTCTCGGTGACCGTCACGAACCGGTCGGAGCACCCGACCGTCGCGACCGTGCTCTCCGTCGTGCTCGGGCGCAACGAGCGGTCGGGCGAGGTGATCGGCGAGATCCCGCTGCCCGCGCTCGACCCGGGCGCCCAGGCGACCGCCGGGATCGAGGTGACGATGCCCGCGGGCGCCTTCGGCCGGCTCGTCGTGCACGCCGCCGACGCCGACGGCGGCACCGAGATCGAGTCGCTCCGGCTGGAGACCTGGCCGATCCTGGGCGCCGTGGGGGCGGGCGTGCTCGCGAGCCTCGCGTTCGCGATCGCCCAGCCGCGCCGGTTCGCGCAGCGGCTGAGCCTCGCCCTGCTGGGCAGCGCCGCGACGCTCGGCCTGGTGACCGCCTACGTCGCGCTGGCGTGACGTGCCGGCGTGACGATGACGTGTGATGATGATAAGGTGAGCCTGACCTTAGTTTGATCTGCGAATTGCGTGAAGCCCGAACTGCAGGAGATCGCGTGTCGACCGTGCCCCTACGCCCCCTGACGCCGACGGTCACCGTCGTCGTCCCCGCCTTCAACGAGGCGCGCAACCTGGAGCTCGTGCTCCCCGCCCTCGACCTCGCCGACGAGATCATCGTCGTCGACGGTCACTCGACCGACGACACGGTGCAGACCGTGCAGCGCGTCGCCCCGCACGCCCGCCTCATCCAGCAGACGCGCGCGGGCAAGGGCAACGCGCTGGCGTGCGGCTTCGCCGCCGCGCGGTGCGACGTGATCGTCGCCTTCGACGCCGACGGCTCGGCCGACCCCGCCGAGATCGCCGTGCTCGTCGGCGCGCTCACCGCGGGCGCCGACTTCGTCAAGGGCAGCCGCGTGCTCGTCGGCGGCGGCTCGGCCGACCTGACTCGCGTCCGCTCGCTCGGCAACCGCGGGCTCACGCTCGCCGTCAACGCGCTGTTCGGCACGCGCTACAGCGACCTCTGCTACGGGTACAACGCGTTCTGGCGCGACATCCTACCCTCCCTCGGCCTGCCCGACGTGCACGGCGACGAGGCCCGCTGGGGCGACGGCTTCGAGATCGAGACGCTGCTCAACTGCCGCGTCGCCAAGCTGCGCGTCGCCGAGGTGCCGAGCTACGAGCACTCGCGCGCGCACGGAGCGAGCAACCTGCACGCCGTGCGCGACGGCCTGCGTGTGCTGCGCACGATCTTCGCCGAGCGCTTCGGCCCGTCGGGCGCCGAGCCGGCGTCGCGCCTCGAGATCGGTGCCTGGTACGGCTCCGACCTCGAGGCCCGCCGCGCCGCATAGTGGTGCGGGAAGCCTAGTGGTGCGAGAAGGGAGCCTGCTGCGGCAGGAGAGCGTGCCGCGGGAAGAGCGCGTGCGACCCGACCTGACCGTCTCGGTCGTCGTCGCCGCCTACACCGAGCGACGCAAGGACGTGCTGGCGCGCGCGGCCGCGGCCGCCGTCGCCCAGCTCCGCCCCGGCGACGAGGTCGTCGTGGTCGTCGACAACAACGCCGCGCTCGCCGCGTGGGCGCGCACGGCGCTGCCCGGCGTGCGGGTCGTCGAGAGCGAGGCGGCCGGCGGGCTCTCGGGCGCGCGCAACACGGGCATCCGGCGCAGCCACGGCGGCATCCTCGTCTTCCTCGACGACGACGCGGTCCCCGAGGACGGATGGCTCGACGCGCTGCGCCGGCGCTTCGAGGCGCACGAGGTGGTCGGCGTCGGCGGCGCCGTGCGGGCCGACTGGCTCGCCGCGCGCCCCGCGTGGTTCCCGGACGAGTTCGGCTGGGTCGTCGGCTGCGACTACCGGGGCCTGCCCTCCGGCGGCGACCGCATCCGCAACCCGATCGGCGCGAACATGGCGCTGCGGCGCAGCGCGCTCGAGCGCGCGGGCGACTTCGCCGAGGGCCTCGGCCGCGTCGGCACGCTGCCCGCCGGCTGCGAGGAGACCGAGCTGGGCATCCGGCTCGCGCGAGCCGTGCCTGGCGGCGTCATCGTGCGCGACGCGACCGCGATCGTGCACCACGAGGTGCCGCCCGCGCGCGGCACCGTGGGCTACTTCGTGCGCCGCTGCTGGCACGAGGGGCGCTCGAAGGCCGCGGTCGCGACGATCGCGGGCACCGGCGACGGCCTCTCGTCCGAGCGCGGCTACGCGGCGCGCGTGCTGCCCGCCGGCGTGCTGCGCGAGCTGGCGGCGCCCCTGCGCGGCGACGCGACCGGTCCGCTGCGCGCGGGCGCGATCGTCGCGGGGCTCTTCGCGACGGGCGCCGGCTACCTGACCGGCCGCGTCGCGCAGCGCCGTGCCGCGCGTTCGGCCGATCGCGCCGGGGAGCCGGCGGGGGAGCGGCCGTTCCGGCCCGTTCCGGTCGTCGACGTCGACCTCGACGCCCCGATCGCCCCGCAGCTGCCCGCCGGCCCGGTGGGCGTCGTGGCGCGGCGCGCGGGCGCGCCCGTGGGACACGCGGTGTTCGCGGGCGCGGGCGCGGGCGTTGCGGATACGGGTGTCGCGGGTGTTGGTGTTGCGGATGCGGGTGTCGTTGCGGGTGCGGGGGGTGCGGACGCCGGTGTCGTTGCGGCGGTGGAGCGCTGGGCCGCGGGACTGCCCGGGCCGGCGCCGGTGCTGCGGGCGCCCTTGATGACGGCATCCCCGTCGGCGGGATCCGCGACTTCGGCGCCCTTGTCGGAGGCGTCCGTGTCTTCGGCATTCGTGTCTTCGCCGTCTGCATCGTCGGCATCCGCATCGTCGGCATTCGTGCCGGAGGCGGCCGCCTCCTCGTCCTCCTCGTCGGCGTCTTCCCCGTCGTCGGCGGGCGACGGTCTCGTGTCGGTCGTGCTGTGCACGCTCGGGCGCGACCCGCGGCTGCGCGAGACGGTCGATCGCCTGCTCGCCCAGACCCACCGCGACCTCGAGGTCGTCGTCGTCGACAACGACCCGGCCACGGGTGCCGCGCGCGCCCTCGTCGACGGCATCCGCGATGCGCGGCTGCGCGTCGTCGACGAGCCGTGCCGCGGGCTGTCGTCCGCGCGCAACGCCGGCGTCGCCGCGGCGCGCGGCGGGATCGTCGCGTTCACCGACGACGACGCCCTCCCCGACGCCGACTGGGTCGAGACGATCGCGGGGGCGTTCGCCGCCGACCCCGACGACGACGTCTGGTGCGTCACGGGCCTGGTGCTGCCGGCCGGCTACCGCACGTCTGCGCAGCTGCTGTTCGAGCGGGCGGGCGGCTTCGGCAAGGGCTTCGCGCTCGCGTGGTGGCGGCGCACGCCGACGCCGCGCCTCGTCGCGCTCGGCCCCGAGGGCGCGCAGGGCCCGACCTTCCCGTACCTCGGCTCCGACTTCGGCTCGGGCAACAACATGGCGTTCCGCCGCCAGGCGCTGCATCGCATCGGCGGCTTCGACGAGGCGCTGGGCGCGGGCACGCTCGCGCGCGGCGGCGAGGACCTCGATGCCTTCCGCGCCGTCTACCTCGCCGGCGGCGGCATCCTGTACCAGCCCCGCGCGATCGTGCGGCACGACCATCGCGAGGACCTCGCGGGCCTGCGCGAGCAGCTGTACGGCTACGGCGTCGGCATGACGGCGGTGCTCACGAAGCTCGTGCTCACGCGGCCGACGGCGCTGGCCGGCATGGTGCGGCGGCTGCCGGGCTCGGCGCGCGGCCTGCTCGCCCCGGGCTCCGAGAAGAACGGGGGCAAGGGGCCCGGCTACCCCCGCGCGCTCGACCGGGCGGAGCTGCGCGGATGCCTCGCCGGTCCCGTGCTCTACCTGCGCTCCCGGCGTCGTGCCCGCGTGCGGCGGCGTGCGGGCGCCGCTCCGGCATCGACGGTCGTCTCGGCGGGACAGGGCTTCACGCCGATCCCCGTGCTCGACGTCGACCTCGACGGAGATCTGGACGACGGCGGCGTCGCGCGGATGCCGTCGCAGGGTCGTGTCGCGGTGCTCTCGCGCCGCGCGGGCGCGCCCGTGGGCTTCGACCTCGAGCCGGCCGACGGCGGCGTGCTGCCGCGCCTGCGCGAGCGGTATCCGCGCACGCCGCGGGACGCGGGGGATGCCGGTGACGGTGCGTCGCACGAGGCGGCCGCGGCATCCGATGCGGTCTCGGCAGTCGAGGCGGTCTCGGCGTTCGATGCGGTCTCGGCATCCGATGCGGTCCACGACGGGGAGCCCGGCGTCGCGTCCGGCCCGCCGACGCTGGTGTCGGTGGTGATCCCGACGCTCGGCCGGCACCCGGGTCTTCCCGATGCCGTGCGCGCCGTGCTCGCGCAGACGCACGAGAGCCTCGACGTCATCGTCGTCGACAACGATCCCGCCCAGCGCGGGCGTGCGGCGCACGTGCTGCGGACGATCGACGACGAGCGGCTGCGCCTCGTCGGCGAGCCCCGTCGCGGCGCGTCGTCGGCGCGCAACGCCGGCGCGCGCGTCGCTCGCGGCGAGGTCGTCGCGTTCACCGACGACGACACGCTCGCCGATCCGGCCTGGATCGCCGCGCTGCTGCGCGCGTTCGCCGCCGACGCCGCGCGCGAGGTGTCGTGCGTCACGGGGCTCGTGCTGCCCGCGCGGCTGGACACCCCCGAGCAGGTGCTGTTCGAGACCTACGGCGGCTTCGCGCGCGGGTTCCGCCCGCAGTGGTGGCGTGCGGGCGGGCCGCCGCGGGCCGCGCTCGGCGAGCCGGGCGCGCGCGGCCTCGCCTTTCCGTTCACGGGCGCCGAGTTCGGCGCGAGCAACAACCTGGCGGTGCGCGCCGACGCGCTGCGACGGCTCGGCGGGTTCGCTCCCGAGCTCGGCGCCGGCATGCCCGCGCGCGGCGGCGAGGACCTCGATCTCGTGCGGGCGGCGTATCTCGCGGGCGGCGCGATCGCGTACCGGCCCGACGCGCTCGTCTGGCACGACCACCGGCCCGACCGCGACGCGCTGCGGCATCAGCTGTTCGGCTACGGCGCGGGCATGACCGCGTCGCTCACGCGGCTCGCGGTCACCCGCCCGCTGCTGCTCGGCGGTCTGCTCGCCCGCGTGCCCGCCGCGCTGCGCCTGCTGCTGCGCGCCGACTCCGCGAAGCACGCGCACGAGCGCGCGCACGGCGACCGCTCGGGCCAGGGACCGCTGCCGCGCGACCTCGCGCGCGCCGAGCTGCGCGGCTACGCCGCGGGCCCGTTCCTCTACGCCTGGTCGGCACTGCGCACCCGTGTCTGGCCGGCGCTGCGCACCCGTCCGCACCGGAGCCCCCGCCCATGAGCCCCCGCCCCGCCGTCCTCCCCCCGCTGGCCGTTCTCCTCCCGCTGGTCGAGTGCCCGCGGCGGAGCCGCGGGTGTATCGAGACCCTTCCCACGGCGCGTTACATGGGTTTCGATACGCGCGCTGCGCGCGCTACTCAACCAGCGGGGGTGCGGCCAGCGGGTAGACGGCTGGCGGGGTGGGGATGCCGCGGGGGTGTGCGTTCGGGTCGTGTTCTGACCCCGCTGGTCGAGCTCTGCCGCCCGTTTGCCGTTCTGACCCCGCTGGTCGAGTGCCCGCGGCGGAGCCGCGGGTGTATCGAGACCCTTGCCACGGCGCGTTACATGGGTTTCGATACGCGCGCTGCGCGCGCTACTCAACCAGCGGGGGTGCGGCCAGCGGGTAGACGGCTGGCGGGGTGGGGATGCCGCGGGGGTGTGCGTTCGGGTCGTGTTCTGACCCCGCTGGTCGAGCTCTGCCGCCCGTTTGCCGTTCTGACCCCGCTGGTCGAGTGCCCGCGGCGGAGCCGCGGGTGTATCGAGACCCTTGCCACGGTCCGTTACACGGGTTTCGATACGCGCGCTGCGCGCGCTACTCAACCAGCGGTGTGGGGGCGGGGCGTGGGTGTGCCTTCGGGTCATGCTCTCTCCCCACTGGTCCAGCCCTATCGCCCGTCTGCCGTTCTGACCCCGCTGGTCGAGTGCCCGCGGCGGAGCCGCGGGTGTATCGAGACCCTTGCCACGGTCCGTTACACGGGTTTCGATACGCGCGCTGCGCGCGCTACTCAACCAGCGGGGATGCGGTCGGCGGGGGTGCGGTCGGCGGTGTGGGGGCGGGGCGTGCGCGTCGCGCAGGGGGCCGGCCGCGGGGCGTTGGGCGGTGCGGCGTCATGACCGGGACGCTGAGCCTCGTGCTTCCCGTCTACCGGGATCCGGCGGCGGTGGGGCGGTGCGTGGCATCCGTCGCGGCGCAGAGCCGCCGGCCCGACGAGCTCGTGCTCGTCGACGACCGCGGTGGCGACGGGGCGTTCGACGTCGCGTGCGAGACGGCGCACGTCGCGGGGATCGCGACGACGGTCGTGCGGCACGAGCGCAACCGGGGCCTCTCGGCCGCCCGCAACTCGGGACTGCGCGTCGCCCGCGGCGATCTCATCGCGTTCGTCGACGGTGACGACGCGCTCGCACCCGACGGCATCCGGGCGCTCGTCGACGCGCTGCGCGCCGCCGACGCCGACATCGCCGTGGGGCGCACGATGCGCACGACTCCCGCGGGCGAGGAGCTGGGGCTCACCGAGAGCGGCGAGCCCGTGCCCGTGCGCACGGGCGCCGAGTTCGCCGAGAACCTGCTGCGCGACGAGGAGAAGGGGTACGCCTGGAACAAGGTCTACCGCCGCGACGTGCTCGGCGCCGATCCCTACCCCGAGGGCCGCGTGTACGAGGATTTCGCGCCGACCCTGCGCGCCGTGCTGCGCTCGCGGCGCATCGTGACAGTGGACCGGCCGCTGTATCTGTACACCGACACGGAGGGATCGATCTCGAACCGGTTCGGCCCGCACCTCGGCGACCTGCTGACCCAGCTGGCCGAGGTGGAGCGGATCGTCGACGCCGCGGACCTCGACACGCTGCGGTATCCGCTGCGCGTGTATCGCGCCGCGAACGTCGTGCAGCCCGTCGCCAACATGTCGTTGCGTGCCCAGCACGTGGCCGACGGCTCCGATGTGCGCGCCGAGCGGATGCTGCACGACGCGCGCGCGCTCGTGCGGTCGGGCGATCTGGCCCGGCTGGCGGGCGGCGGCCACGCGCGCCTGGCGGCGACCCTCGCCGTCCTCGCCGCGTCGCCCCGCCTCTACTCGCGTATCCTCAGATCACGATGAGCACGTCACGATGAGCATGATGCCGGACGTTCTGCCGGACGCCGTGTCCGACCCCGACGGGAGCGCTCCCACGCTCGCCCTGCCGCAGACGGGCGAGCCGGCGCCGACGCGCCGTGCCCGTCGCGATGCGCGCCGCGAGACCGAGGTGAGGGGCGGGACCGGCCCGCTCCCGGATGCCGGTGCGCCCGACGCGGATGCCGCGTCTGCGGCCCCGGACGAGCCCGGAACGCCGGACGAGCCCGCGGTGCCCGCGGAGCCCGGAACGCCGGACGAGCCCGCGGTGCCCGCGGAGCCTGGGACGTCGGATGAGCCCAAGGCGTCGGGCGAGCCGGGGGCGCCGGATGGCCCTGCCGTGCGCGACGGCTCCGAGGCACGGGACGAGCCTCATGAACGCACCGAGAACACCGAGCACGACGAACCCGCGGAGCCCGGCGCGTGGCGTGCGTGGCTCGCGGTCGCGGCGCTCGCGTGCGCGCTCGCCGCCCTCGCCGCGGCGTTCCTCGGCACGGCGGGCCCCGCCGTGCTGCCGCTGCTGCTGATCGCTCCGGGACTCGTCGTCGCCTCGTGGGTGCGCACCTCGGGCATCGCCGCGGCCGCGCTCGTGCTGCCTGCGAGCGCGGCGGCGCTCATGGTGGCCTCGTCGGTGAGCCTGTGGCTGGGGGTGTGGAATCCGGCGGTCGGCACGATCCTGCTGGCCGCCGCTGCCGGCGTGCTCGCCTCGGTGCGCGTCGTCGTCGATCGGCGGCTGCTCGTCGCGCGCAGACGACGAACGGCGCGGAGGGGAGCGCAGCGCACGCCCTCGGCATCCGTCGTCGGTCGCGTCCTTCTGGGCGGTGCGGGACTGCTGGCGTGGCTGCTCGCGCTGCCCGCCGTGCGCTCCGCCGAGACCTCGCCGTGGGGTCTGCTCACCGCGGGCCAGCCGCTGCTGCTGCTCGCGCTCGCCGTGCCCGTCGTGCTGCTCGTCTGGGGGGTGCGCGCGGGATCGGTCGGCACGACGGTCGCCGCCACGGCGCTCGCCGTGCTCGCGTTCCGCACGACGGGCGCGCTCACCGACGAGGTGCCGCGCTACGCGTGGACCTACAAGCACATCGGCGCGACCGACGCGATCATGGACACCGGCACGCTGTTCCCGGGCCTCGACATCTATCAGCAGTGGCCCGCGTTCTTCTCGGCATCCGCGTGGATCAGCGAGGCGACGGGCGTCGCGCCGATCACGCTCGCGACGTGGATCACCCCCGTCATCACGGTCGTGATGGCGCTCGTCGTCGCCTATCTGGCGGCGGTCGTCGGTGCCGGCCCGCTCGCGCGCGTCGTCGCGGCGTTCCTCGCCACGGTGCTGACCTGGGTCGGGCAGGACTACTTCGCGCCGCAGTCGATCGCGACGCCGCTCGCCGTCGCCGTGCTCGCCCTCGCGCTCGTGGCGCGTCGTCGCCCGTCGGCCGGGGCGGCGGCGCTCGCGCTGTTCGCCGCCCTCGTGTGCGCGCACCAGCTCACGCCCGTGTGGGTGCTCATCGCGCTGTGGGCCCTCGTCGTCGTGCGCCGCGCGCCGTTCTGGATCGCGCCGCTCGCCACGGTGCTGTTCGGGGCGTTCCTGGCCCTGCGCATCGAGGTCGTGGAGCGGTACGGCGTCATCTCCGACGGCGGTCTGCTCGCGAACGCGGCGACGAACATCGAGCCGACGGTGTCGCCCGCGCAGGAGCTGCTGTCGGCGGCGAGCCGCGGCTCGGCCGTCGTGCTCTGGGCGACCGCCGCGATCCTGGTCGTCGTCATGATGGTGCGCCGCAGGCCCTGGCTCGCCGTCTCGATCGTCGCGTTCTCGCCCGTCGCCCTGCTCGGCATGCAGGACTACGGCGGCGAGGCGATCATCCGCGTGTACCTGTACTCGATGGCGGGCTGCGCGGCGATCATCGCGCCGTGGCTCACCCGTGCACTGCGCGCCCGCTGGTACGTCGCGACGGCGGCGACCGCGGCGCTCGCGCTCGCGGTCGCGCTCGCGGCGCACAGCTACTTCGCGAGCTGGTTCGTCTACCGGATGACGGCGGCGCAGGTGCACGTGTCGGAGGTGCTGTTCGACCAGGCGCCCGAAGAGGTCATGTTCATGCCGGCGATCGGCAACTGGCCCGAGCGCTCGACGGGGGCGTACATCGACCGCCTGCAGTGGTGGTGGGCCTTCGACCGCTCGATGTACATGGACGAGCTGGCGGGCACCGACCTGTCGCAGGAGGAGCAGATCGCGCAGATCGAGCAGCGCCTGGACGATGTGACGTGGGTGCCCGCCTACGTCATCATCACGGGATCGATGGAGCCCTACGCGCAGCTGCGCGGCCTGTACCTGCCCGGGGCGATGGACAACCTCGCCGCGGCCCTCACCGACCGGGAGGGCTGGGACCACGTCGTCACCGAGGGGGACGTGAAGGTCTTCCGCTACGCGCCGGGCACCATGACCCGCCACCCCGGGGCGGCCTGGACCTGGCCGGCCGAGCAGGCCGGGTAGGGGACGTCCGCGCCCTCTCCGCCCGTCGAGTGCTCGCCGGCGCCTCCGGGACGTCGTCTCGCCGGTCGAGCGTCGGTGGCGACGCCCGTGGCGCCTCGAGCCCTCACGTTCGACGCACCACGGCGCCTTCGGTTCCACTTCATCGAACATATGTGCTAGACTAGCACGCATCTGGGGGGATGTATGGGGAACAAAGAAACTCGGGATGCCGGGCACGACACCGGCTGGTCGGCGCTCGACGACCTCCTCACGCGCCTCCAGGGCACGCGGCGCGACATCGCGGCCCTGCAGGCGGCGGAGGCCGGCCTGTTCGCCGAGGCGATCGACCTCGTCCTCGACCGGATGGAGCAGCGACGTCTGCAGGGCGAGCGCGCCTCGGACGCCGATCTTCCCCTGCGCGAGGTGTCCCTCGAGCTCGGGATGGCGCTGCGCGTCTCCGATCGCACGGTGCAGGCGCGTCTCGGCGACGCGCACTCCCTGGTGACCCGTTTCTCCGCGACCCACACGGCGTGGGCCGAGGGGAGGATCGACGCCGGCCACGCCTGGTCGATCGCGCGCGTGGGCGTCTCGATCGGCGACGACACCCTGCGCGCCACGTACGAGGCGCGCGCCCTGGAGGTCGCGCTCACGGAGTCCCCGTCCCGGATGACCACGGCGGCGCGGGCGATCGCGGCGACCGTCGCGCCGGATGACTTCGCTGATCGCACCCGTTCCGCGGTCGAGGACCGGCAGGTGCGCGTCTACGACCTCGACGACGGCCTGGCGCGTCTGATCGCCGACCTTCCCGCTGCGCTCGCCTACGGCATCCGCGATCGCCTCACCCAGCTCGCCACGGTCGCGCTGGCGGCGACCTCTGAAGACGACGAGCCCGACGAGCCCGACGTGTCCGCTGAACCCGGCGGGCTCGGCGGCCTCGGCGCCACCGGTGAGTTCGACGCCACCGGCGGGCTCGATGCTCCCGGCGAACCCCATGCGCTTGATGAGGCCGGTACGCCCGCTGAGGCAGGTCCACTCGGTGGGGCGGGTGGTGCTGATGGCGCTGGTGCTCCCGGTGCTCCCGGTGCGAACAGGCTGTCCGGCACCGTCACCACCGTGACCACCGGGCCGAGTCCGCATCGCGCGACCGGGGATCCGTCCGTCGACACCCGCACCCTTGACCAGGCGCGCGCCGACGTGCTGGCCGACCTGCTCCTGGCCGGCACGCCCGCCGTGCTCGGCGACGCTGCGGCGGCGATCACCGGCCACGTGCACATCACGGTTCCCGCCCGTACCCTCGCGACGGGGGACGTGGCGACCGGGCCCGCCCTGCTGGCGGGGCACGGGCCCATCGACACCGACACTGCCCGGCATCTCGCCGATCTCGCTCCGGCATGGACGCGCGTGTTCACGGATCCCGCTACGGGCCTCCCGCTCGCCGTCGACAGGTACCGCCCCTCTGCGGAGTTGAGGCGGTTCCTCCGCGCCCGGGACGAACGCTGCCGGACACCTGGATGCACGCGCTCCGCGGTCCGCAGCGACATCGACCACACCCGCGACGCCGCTCACGGCGGAGAGACCACGGCCGACAATCTCGCCCACCTCTGCCGGCGTCACCACGTCGCGAAGCACAGAACGGCCTGGCGGGTGCGGCAGCGTCCCGGCGGCGTGCTCGAATGGACCGGCCCGACCGGACGCACGCACCGCGACAGACCGCCCGCGACCGTCCGCTTCACACCCGCCGGGGCGCCGTCACCGCCGCCCGTTGCCCTCTCGTGCGACGACGTCGGCGACGCCCCGCCGTTCTGACCGCTGGTCATCCCGCAAAGCTCCGATGCGCGCGGCTTCCTCGTCTTCCCGCCATCCCGCCTTCGCGCCGAAGAGCAGCACACCCTCGCACCGAAGAGATGGATAAGGCACTCAGCGGGTATGTGAGGGCGCCCCCGCACGGAGAAGAGCGTCACGTGAGCGGAAGGATACCCCTCTTCCCCGGGCGGAAAGGCGATCCGCCGAGGCGATGACGAGAGGCCCGGGAACAGTGCCCGCGCGCACGCGATTCTCCGTTGCGGACGGTGGTTCCCTGCGGACCATCTGCGGTTCTCGTCGCCGACTGCAGCCCTATCCGCCGCGCGCGATTGCGCCTTCGGTCGTCAGCACGGCCGTCAGCACGCGCATGCCCTCGGTGCGCTCCCACTACGTCGCACACGGTTCTCGGCGAGCCGAGGCCTGGTTCCTCTGTACCGTGCGTTGTTCTCGCGGAACGAGTGGTTCTCGCAGAACGAGTGCGACTCCCGCGGCCGAACGTGGTTCCTATGCCGCGCATGCTTCCCGAACCGCGCACGATCCCCGAACCGCGCACGATTGCCGGGCCGCGCACGATCCCCTTCGCATGTCCCGCCCGCTCAGTCCGTCGAGCACGGCTCCCGCATCCCGAACATATCCCGCCTGCTTCGTCCGCCGAGTGCGGTTCCCGCGGTTCAGGCACGGTTCCCGTTCCCTCGCATGTCCTGCCTGCTTCGCCCGTCGGGCACGGTTCCCGCAGTTCAGGCACGATTCCCGTTCCCTCGCATGTCCTGCCTGCTTCGCCCGTCGGGCACGGTTCCCGCAGTTCAGGCACGATTCCCGTTCCCTCGCATGTCCTGCCTGCTTCGCCCGTCGGGCACGGTTCCCGCAGTTCAGGCACGATTCCCGTTCCCTCGCATGTCCTGCCTGCTTCGCCCGTCGGGCACGGTTCCCGCAGTTCAGGCACGATTCCCGTTCCCTCGCATGTCCTGCCTGCTTCGCCCGTCGGGCACGGTTCCCGCAGTTCAGGCACGATTCCCGCCCCTTCGCATGTCCCGCCCGCTCAGCCCGTCAGGCGCGGTTCCCGCAGCTCGGGCACGGTTCCCGCATCCCGAACACAGCCCGCCCGCTTCGCCCGCCGAGCAGGGTTCCGGCCGGCCCGAGGGCGATCACCGTCGCAGGGTGCGGTCCTCATGCGCCGCGCATGTCCCCGCTGGTCGAGTGCGCCGGCGGAGCCGGCGCGTATCGAGACCCCGCACGGATACGCGCCGGCACGGACACCCGCGGATACCGATGCGCGGAATCCTCCGCATAGTCGAAACATCATAGTCCGATTGCGCACGCGATATGACCGGCCGAATGCCTCGCGCCTGTCTATCCTCAGCCGTTTCATACACGTGACGACATATCGCGGAGGAAATCGCGCGGAGTGTTGGGAAAAGCGCGAATGATCTGTAACGGTGACGTCCCGCTGAGTGGTGGAGTTTCTCGACACCGTGCGGTCAGTTGGGTTTGATTATGCCGCAGCGATTTCGGGGATGACCACCTCCTCGATGTGGGCGGTGTTCATGGCGTCGAGTTGCCGCATGGAGTGCTCGGAGAAGTAGCGGCGGTCGCCGGCTTCCCATTCGTCGTGCTGCTCGACCAGGACCGCGCCGGCCAGGCGCAGCAGCGCGGCGGGGTTGGGGAACACCCCGACCACGTCGGTGCGACGCTTGATCTCCTTGTTCACCCGTTCCAGCGGGTTCGTGGACCAGATCTGCCGCCAGTGCTTCTGCGGGAACCCAGTGAACGCGAGCAGGTCGTCTCGTGCGTCGGAGAGCATCTCGGCAACCTTCGGGTGCGACCGGTCGAGCATGCGGACGACTTCGTCGAACTGGGCCTGAACATGCTCCTTGTCGGGTTGGGCGAAGATCGTGCGGATGATCGAGGCGACCATCTCGCCGCTGGCCTTGGGCACCACCGCGAGGACGTTGCGCATGAAGTGCACCCGGCAGCGTTGCCAGGCGGCGCCCTGCAGAACGGTGCTGATCGCTTTCTTCAGCCCGGTGTGGGCGTCGGAGATCACCAGTTGCGTGCCGGCCAGCCCACGGGCCTTCAGAGAGCGCAGGAAGCTGGTCCAGAACGGCTCACTCTCGGTGTCGCCGACGTCGAAGCCGAGCACTTCGCGGCGTCCGTCTGCGGCGACGCCGACGGCGACGACGATCGCCTGCGACACCACCCGATGATTCACTCGTGCTTTGCAGTAGGTGGCGTCGAGGAACACATACGGGTAGCCCATCGTCGCAAGATCGCGGTCGCGGAACGCGGCGACCTCGGCGTCCAGGTCGGCGCAGATCCTGGACACCTCGGACTTCGAGATCCCGGTGTCGGCGCCGAGCGCCTTCACCAGGTCGTCGACCTTCCTCGTGGAGACGCCGTGCAGGTAGGCCTCCATCACCACCGCGAACAGTGCCTGATCGACGCGGCGACGTCGCTCCAGCAGCGACGGGAAGAACGTCCCCTGCCGCAGCTTCGGGATCCGCAGCTCCAGATCCCCGGCGGTCGTGGACAGGGTCCTCGGTCGGGAGCCGTTGCGCTGTGTCGTCCGGGTGGACGACCGTTCGAACGGGGCGGCACCGATCAACGCGGTCGCTTCCGCGTTGATCAGCTCCTGGTAGAGCGTCTCGGTCGCGACCCGGATCCGGTCGGTGACATCGGTGAGTTTCAGTTCCCCGAGCAGCTCGAGCAGGGCAGACTGGTCAAGAGCCATCGTGCGTTTGTGTCCTTCCGTGAGTTTCCTAGACAGTTCTCACTGACCATCGCACGATGGCTCACCACGTTCACGACGTGACACTCGAGCCCGAGAACTACACCACTCCCAGGGACGTCACCTCTGTAACAATGGCGCAATGGCTAAGAAGCAGATCATTCAGCTCGTCGACGATCTTGATGGCACGGTTCTGGAGAACGGTGAGGGCGTCACCATTCGATTTGCGCTCGAAGGTCGTACCTATGAGATCGACCTGTCCGACGCGAACGCGGAGAAGCTGCGCGCCGCATTCGCGCCCTATGTCGCCGCCGGCCGGTCGGTGACCGCCGCGCGCACCGAGGTGGCGCGTCCGCGCCGCACCGCGTCGAAGTCGTCGGAGCTCGCCGCGATTCGCGCGTGGGCGAGCGACAACGGCTTCGCCGTGAGCAGCCGGGGCCGCATCCCGGCGAACGTCATCGCGGCCTACGAAGCCGCGCACTGACCGAGCACACTCCTCCTGCGCCGACCCGCGCGCACCCTTCCCCCGCCCGCTGATCCCCCCATCCGACCTCGCGCGTCGACCTCGCGCGCACGACGGCGCCGCGACCCGGACCAACCGGGTCACGGCGCCGTCGTTGTTCGCTCAGTCCAGGTCGACGACCTCGAACTCCAGCAGCTCCGCGCCCGTCGCGACGGGCGCACGGTCGTGTCCGCCGTGCGCATCGCCGGCACGCGTCGCGCGCCACGCCTGGAACGACTCCTCGGCGTCCCACGTCGTCACGACGAAATAGCGCGACTCCCCGGCGACCGGGCGCAGCAGCTGAAAGCCCTGAAAGCCGGGCTGCCCGTCGACGGAGTGCTTGCGGGCGGCAAAGCGTGCCTCCAGCTCGGGACCCGTCCCCTCGGGGACCGACAGGGCGTTGATCTTCACGACGGACATGGACTCTCTCCTCGTCTTGCGGTGTGGTGCGGGAATGCGATGACGCACGGACATCAGGCGCGCGCCGCGGCGCCGAGACCCCAGCCCGTCGCGGCTTCCTGCTGCCGCCAGAACTCGGCGAACCGGCCGCCGGCCGACAGCAGTTCGTCGATCGTGCCGTCCTCGACGACGCGGCCGTCCTCCAGGAAGACGACGCGCTCCGCGGCCCTGATGCTGGAGAGCCGGTGCGCGACGATCACGCGGGTGCGCGCGATGCGGTCGTCGGCGAGGGCGGATGCCACGGCGACCTCGTTCTCGGTGTCGAGCGCGCTCGTCGCCTCGTCGACGAGCAGCAGCGGCGCGGGCTTGAGCAGCGCCCGCGCGATCGACACGCGCTGACGCTCGCCGCCCGACAGCGACGATCCCGCTTCGCCCACGCGCGCCCCGAACCCGTCGGGCAGGCGCGCGGCCACGGCATCCACGCGCGCGAGCCGCGCGGCGTCCTCGAGCGTCTCGGCGTCCGCCGACGGGTCGCCGACCGCGATGTTCTCGCGGATCGTGCCGTCGAACAGATACGGATGCTGGAACACGACGCTCACCAGCCCGGCGCGCGCGTCGGCGGTGAGCTCGGCGGCGTCCTGCCCGTCGACCAGGATCGTTCCCGACGTCGGCGCGTGCAGGCCCGCGAGCAGGGCCAGCACCGTCGACTTGCCCGACCCCGAGGGGCCGACGATCGCGGTCGTGGATCCCGGCTCCAGCGTCAGCGTGAGCCGATCGAGCACGGGCGTCTCGCCCGCCGCATAGCCGAACGTCACGTCCCGGAGCTCGATGCGGGCCGGCGCGCCCGGCGCCGCATCCCGCGGGCCGGCCGATCCCGGTTCGGCGCCCGGCGCCCGGGTGCCCGCCGATTCCGGTACGGCACCCGCGTCCCGCCCGTCCGTCGCCGTCGCCGTCGACCCCGGCCCGGCATCCGCCGTCCGCGAGCCGCCCAGCTCCCTCGTGCCGGAGGGCGTCCGCGGCGCCTCGAGCACCGACCGGATGCGGCGCAGCGTGCCGAGCGACGCCTCGACGCCGCCGCTGAGCTCGGCGAGCGTCGTGAACGGCTCGAGGTAGCGCACGATCACGACGATGAGCGCGATCGCCGCGGGCACCGACACCTGGCCGTCCGCGGCGAGCACGACCGTCGTGCCGGCGAGCAGCAGCAGCGCGAGCTGGCTCGCGACGCTGAACACCAGCTGCCCCGGCACCTGCATGAGCAGCAGGCGCATCATCGCGCCGTGCTGGCGGGCGAGCGCCGCGCCCACGTGGCTGCGCTCGGGATCCACGCGCCGTGCCGCGCGCAGCGCCTGCTGCGTGCGCGCGAACTCGACGATCCGCTCCGTGAGCGCGGCGTTCGCGTCGGATGCCGCACGGTCCGCGGCCCGGCCGATGCGCCCCGCCAGCACATACGCCCCGAGCAGCACCGGCACGCCGAGCAGGGCGGCGACGCCCAGCTGCCATGCGATCGGCAGCAGCGCGATCGCGATCGCGACGGGCAGGGCCACCGCGCTCACGAGCGGCGTGACGAGATAGATCACGAGCCCCACGAGCTCGGGTCCCGTCGCGGCGATCGCCTGGCGCGCGTTCGACGTGTTGTCGGCGTCGAACCACGTGAGGCGCACCCGCGTGAGCTGGTCGGCGACCGCGTGCTGGCCCGTGTCGAGCAGGCCGAAGCCGAGCTCGAACCCGATCGCCGACGCGACGCCGTCGAGCGCCCAGCCGGCCGCCGTGAGCGCCGCGAACACGCCGACCCACGGCCACGCGTCGGCGGGCACGGGACCGAACAGCGCCGTGATGACGGGCACGAGTACGACGATCGACGCGGCGCGGACGACGACGCTGACGAGCGCCAGCACCGTGTGCAGCACGACGCGGCCGCGACGGTCGGCGGGCAGCAGCGAGAGCAGCGTGCGGATCATCGGACGGCCTCCCCGGCGACGGTCGTGACGGGATCCTCGCCGCCGGAGCCGGAGCCGGGTTCGCCGTCGGCGGGGTCGGGCGCCGGCAGCCCTCCGGCATCCCAGAGCCGCCGGTAGCGGCCGCCGCGGGCGAGCAGCTCGTCGTGGGTGCCCGTCTCGGCGATGCGGCCGTGCTCCAGCACGACGATGCGGTCGACGCCCGTCACGGTGCGCAGCCGGTGCGCGATCACGAGCACCGTGCGCCCCCGGGTGAGCCGGCTCAGCGCCTGCTGCACGAGGTACTCCGACTCGGGGTCGGCGAACGCGGTCGCCTCGTCGAGCACGAGCACGGGCGTGTCGGCGAGGATCGCGCGGGCGATCGTGAGCCGCTGCCGCTCGCCGCCCGACAGCGCCGCGTCGGGGCCGAGCACGGTGTCGTAGCCGCGCGGAAGGCGCAGGATGCGCTCGTGCAGCTGCGCGTCGCGCGCCGCCTGCTGCACCTGCTCGTCGGTCGCGTCGGGGACGGCGAGGGCGATGTTGTCGCGCACCGTGCCGTGCACGAGCTGCGTCTGCTGGAAGACGAAGCCGACGCGCGTGTACAGCTCGTCGCCGGGCAGCGCCCGCACGTCGCGTCCGCCGATGCGGATGCCGCCGGCATCCACGTCGTGGAAACGGGCGAGCAGCGCGGCGAGCGTCGACTTGCCCGAGCCCGACGGGCCGACGAGCGCCGTCACGGTCCCCGGCTCGAGCGTGAGGGTGATGTCCTGCAGCACGGGC
Organism: Microbacterium sp. No. 7; assembly: GCF_001314225.1. Classification (NCBI taxonomy): domain Bacteria; kingdom Bacillati; phylum Actinomycetota; class Actinomycetes; order Micrococcales; family Microbacteriaceae; genus Microbacterium; species Microbacterium sp. No. 7. The sequence goes on along the minus strand of NZ_CP012697.1, from coordinate 3,775,585 downwards.
GTGCCCGGACGGTAGGAGAAGGCCACGCGATCGAACTCGACCCGGCCGGCGGGCACGGAGGCGTCGTCGTCGCCCGCGGCGTCGCGCGCGACCAGCTCGGGCTCGTCGAGCGCGATCTGCACGCGCCGCGCCGCGAGCAGGCCGCCCCGCAGGCCCGACAGGCCGTAGCCGATGCCGAGCAGCCGTGCGCCGAACGTGGTGCCGAGCAGCAGGAACGGCAGCAGCGCCACGGGGTCCATGCCGCCCGTCGTGACGAACAGCGCGCCGAAGACGACGATCACGGCGAGGAAGGTCGCGGGGCGCGTCACGAGGTCCAGGAGCGACTTCTGCCGCGAGAACGGGCGCTGCCAGTCGGAGAGGAACGCGATGTACTCGTCGAGCCGCGACCGGAACGAGGATGCCGCAGCGCCGCCGAACACGCGCACGACGGGCTGGCCCTCCAGGTAGGCGCCCGCCTCGCTGTTCATGCGCTCGGCCCAGCGCAGGGCCTGCGCCGTCTTCGCGCCCGACTGCACGACCATGACCGACATCGTCAGCACGTACACGAGGATCGGCAGGAACAGCAGCAGCGCGAGCCGCCAGTCCACGGCGAAAAGGTAGACGAGCACGGCGGCGGGCGCGACGACCGCCGCGACGGCGTCGGGCACCGCGTGCGTGACGAGGTAGTGCAGCGAGAGGGTGTCGTCCTGCACGAGCTGCTTGACCTGCCCCGACGTGCGGTTCTCGAACCAGCCGAGGGGGAGCCGCGCGAGCTTGCCGAGCAGCCGCCGGCGCACGTCGCGCTCGAAGCGCGCGTCGACGGCGTGCAGCCAGAGCAGCAGCAGCGACGACAGCAGGGCGCCCGCCGCCATGAGGCCGACGGCCCACAGGCCCACCGTCCACAGCCGCGACGTCTCGGCGCCCGCGAGCATCAGCCGGGCGAGCTCGACGAGCAGGAAGAACGGGGCGAGCTGGATGAGCGTGACGATCCCCTGCGCGACGCCGCCCACGATGAGCGCGGGCCGCAGCGGCCGCAGCAGCCGCGAGCCCGCCTGCGCGCGCCAGCCCGCGGGGGCGGCGGAGGCGGAGGAGGAGGCGGGCGGGGGAGAGGCGGGAGAGGCGGCCGCGGGTGAGGCAGCGGTCCCGGTCGTCGTGACGGTGGCATCCGCCCCGGTGGTATCCGCCCCGGCAGTCGTGACGGTGGCATCCGTTCCGACCGTCGCCACGGCGGCATCCGCGCCGGCGATCGCGGCATCCGTTCCGGCGGCCTCGGCGGGCGTGTCGTCGGTCTGCTGCGCGCGCAGCTTGCCCATCGCGCGGCCGTGATACCAGTAGGCCTGCTGATGCGTCTCCGACTTGGGGAAGCCGAACTCGTCGCGCAGCCGCGTGCGCAGCGCCTTGAGCGACCCCGACTCGGGCGCGACCCACGCGTACCAGTTCGACCAGTCGCGGGCCTCGATCGCCGCCGCGAGCGAGCCGGCGCCGCGCCGCGGCACCCAGTGCGTGCGCACGCGCGGGTGGCTCGGCAGGGGGATCAGCAGATCGGCGTCGTCGTGCTGCTCGAGATAGAGCTCGATCGGCACGTCGTCCGGGACCGTGCGCAGGATGCCGCTGATGGCGGGGATGGATGCCGAGTCGCCGATCACGAGGTAGCCCGCGGGCAGCTCGTCGGGGAGGTCGAAGCGCGACGAGCCGAGCGACGTGACCGAGACCGTCGCGCCCGGCTGCGCGGCGACGGCCCACGCCGACGCGGGCCCCGCGGGCTCGTGCAGCACGAAGTCGACCGCGAACCGGCCGTTCGGCGGATCGGCCTCGCTGAACGTGTACGCGCGCTGATGCTCGGCGTTCCGTCCCTCGGGGTCGGGGAACCAGAACCGCAGCCACGCGGTCGGCGGCGCCTCGATCTCGTCGAACAGCGTCGCGCTCGTGAAGCGCACGCGCAGGAACTTCGGCGCCAGCAGCTCGGTGCCGACCACGGTGGCCTCGTGATCGCGCGCACCGAAGCCGCGCATGACGGCACCCTGAAAACCACGCCCAGCCATCGGGCCTCCTCGGCTACCTTAGGTGAGGCTTAGTTTAGACCTGCTGTGCTGTGCTGTGCTGTGCTGTGCTGTGCTGTGCTGTGCTGTGCTGTGCTGTGCTGTGCTGCGGTGCGCGCACCGCTGTGCACGATTCAGGCCGTGCACGATTCAGGAAGCGTGCACAATTCAGGAAGCGTGCACAATTCAGGAAGAACGGGCGGTCCGGCCGGCCGAGCCCGGTGTTTCGGGGCGAGCTTCCTGAATCGTGAACCGCCCGCGGCGTGGGTCATGAACCGTATGCGGCGGGAACCGCGGGCGCGACGTGCGCCTCGCACGGCACCGCCGCGCAGTCGTCGCACGCGACGAGCTGGCGGCGGCACGAGGGGTCGGGGCAGTTCGCCGTGCGGCTCGTGGCCGCGCCGCAGCCGGCGCAGCGGCCGATCACGGCGGCGTGGTCGCTGAAGTCGATCGCGCCGCGCCCGTCGAAGACGTACAGCGAGCCCTCCCACAGCCCGTCGTCGCCGTAGCGCTCGCCGTAGCGCACGATGCCGCCGTCGAGCTGGTACACCTCGCCGAAGCCGCGCGCGGTCATGAGGCTGGAGAGCACCTCGCAGCGGATGCCGCCCGTGCAGTACGTGACGACCGGGCGGCCCTTGAGGGCGTCGAACATCCCGGAGTCGAGCAGGCCGACGAAGTCGCGCGTGGTCTCGGCGGGCGGCACGACGGCGCCGCGGAAGCGGCCCACCTGCGCCTCGAGCGCGTTGCGCCCGTCGAAGAAGACGACGTCGTCGCCGCGCTCGGCGACGAGCGCGTGCAGCTCGTCGGGGCTCAGTCGCGTGCCGCCGCCCACGACGCCGGCCTCGTCGACGCGCAGCTCCCCGGGCGCGCCGAACGAGACGATCTCGTCGCGCACCTTCACGCTCAGCTTCGGGAAGTCGACGCTGCGGCCGTTCTCGTCGAGGCCCGTGCCCGCGCTCCACTTCACGTCGGCGCCGCGGAACGGCGCGTACGAGCGGAACGAGCGCGCCCAGCGCTTGAGCTGCGGCAGATCGCCGCCGAGCGTGCCGTTGATGCCGTGCGGCGAGACGAGCACGCGCCCGCGCAGTCCCAGCGCCTCGCCCAGGTCGCGCTGCCACACCCGGATCGCCTCGGGATCGGCGAGCGGGGCGAACACGTAGAACAGCACGATCTTGGGGGTGGCCACGGTGCGATCCTAGGCGAGGGGCGATCCGGGGTCGGGCGTGATTCCCCGTGCGGCATCCGCACCTGCGAGAATGGGAACTCCGCGCCGATCGGAAGAGTCTCTCGTGCAGTACATCTCCACCCGTGGCGGCATGACGCCGCAGCCCTTCAGCGAAACGCTCCTCGAAGGGCTCGCGCCCGACGGCGGTCTCGCCGTGCCCGAGCGGATGCCGCGCGTCGACGCCGCGACGCTCGAGTCGTGGCGGGGGCTGAGCTATCCCGAGCTGGCCACCGAGGTGCTCGGGCTGTTCGCCACCGACATCCCGCGGGGCGACCTCGCCCGCATGACGGCCGCGGCCTACGCGGGCTTCCCCGAGCCGGTCGTGCCGCTGCGCCCCATCGGCGGCGGCATCACGCTCGTCGGCCTGTCGGAGGGCCCGACGCTCGCCTTCAAGGACATGGCGATGCAGTTCCTCGGCCAGGTTCTCGAGTACGTGCTCGAGAAGAAGGACAGCGTGCTGAACATCCTCGGCGCGACGTCGGGCGACACGGGGTCGGCGGCCGAGCACGCGCTGCGCGGCAAGGAGCGCGTCGCCGTCTTCATGCTCTCGCCGCAGGGACGGATGAGCCCGTTCCAGCGCGCGCAGATGTACTCGCTGCACGACGAGAACGTGCACAACATCGCCGTCGAGGGCGTGTTCGACGACTGCCAGAACCTCGTCAAGGAGCTCGCCGGCGACCTCGACTTCAAGCGCGCGCAGCACCTCGGCGCGGTCAACTCGATCAACCTCGCCCGCATCACGGCGCAGACCGTCTACTACTTCTGGGCGTGGCTGCGCGCGACCGACGCGCTCGAGTCGCCGCAGGGCTTCGAGGTGTCGTTCACGGTGCCGTCGGGCAACTTCGGCAACATCCTCTCGGGGCTGTTCGCGAAGGGCATCGGCGTGCCGATCCGCCGTCTCGTGCTGGCCGCCAACGAGAACAACGTGCTCGACGAGTTCTTCCGCACGGGCGTCTACCGCCCGCGCAGCGCCGCCGAGACGCTCGCGACCTCGAGCCCCTCGATGGACATCTCGAAGGCGTCGAACCTGGAGCGCTTCATCTTCGAGCTGCTCGGCCGCGACCCGCAGCGCGTCGTGGCCGCGTGGCGCGACCTCGACGAGCAGGGCTTCTTCGACCTGTCGGCCGAGCAGCCGCGGTTCACCGGCGAGTTCGGCATCCTCAGCGGCACGTCGACGCACGCCGACCGGCTCGCCACGATCCGCTCCGTGCACGAGGCGAGCGGCGAGCTCATCGACCCGCACACGGCCGACGGCGTCAAGGTCGCGCGAGAGCACCTCGAGGAGGGCGTGCCGATGCTCGTGCTCGAGACGGCCAAGCCCGAGAAGTTCTCCGAGACGATCACCGAGGCGACCGGTCTGCGGGTCGCGCTCGGCGACGACCTCGCGGCGATGCTCGACGCCCCGCAGCGGGTCACCGAGATGGCCGACGACGCCGCGGCGCTGCGCGCCTTCATCGAGGCGCGCGCCCTGCGCTGAGCTCCCCTCCGCGGAATCCTCCCCGCCGCTGGATCCCTCTCGCGCCGCCTGGAATATCTCGGGTATGCTCGGTTTTCAGCGGCAGGTGCGAAGGCGCACCGGGTCGCCGCACTCGGTCATCAATTCAAAGGAGAAACCATGGCCTTCACCGCTGACGAGATCGTCGAGCGCCACAACCGCGGCCTGCACGAGCGCGACAACGCGCTCTTCTCGAGCATCTTCGCCGACGATGTGGCGGTCGAGCTGCCCGGCATGTCGTTCGCGGGCATCGAGACGCTGCTCGGGGTGCTCGCCGCGTTCACCACGGCGTTCCCGGACATCAAGCTCACGCCCCGTCACGTCTACGCCGACGAGAACGGCGTCGCCGTCGAGCAGACCTTCACGGGCACGCACGACGGTCCGCTCGCGAGCGCGGAGGGAGAGGTCCCGCCGACCGGTCGCGCCGTCACCTTCCCGATGATCGACACCTTCGTGCTGCGCGACGGCAAGGTCGTCGAGCACCGCGTCTACTACGACAACCAGCTGTTCCTCTCGCAGCTCGGCCTCGCCTGACCGCAGCCCGGCCTCGCCTGAGCGCGAGACGCGCCCCGCCCGTGTCCCGGGCGGGGCGCGTCGTCGTCGGGTTCAGCGCCAGGCGTCGATGCGCGTCGCGTCGCCGAGGCGGTGCCACGTGCGGTTGTGGTAGATGAGCGCGTCGCCGTGCTCTCCCTCGCCGACCTCGCGGTTGATCTGCGCCTGCAGGGCGTGGCCGGCGATGATCGTCGAGCCGCCGGCATCCATGCGTCCGATCACGGCGCAGCGCACCCACGCGCGCGTGCCGCGGTAGACGGGCTCGCCCGTGACGAGGCGCGCCCAGCGGTCGGTGTCGGCGAACCGGTCGACGCCGTGCGTGGCGGCGAGCTCGGCCAGCTCGAGGTCGTGGGCGTCGAGCAGGTGCACGACGAAGGTCTCGGCGCGGGCGAGGACGGATGCCGCGGACGAGGACGACGTGACCGAGAAGATCAGCAGCGGCGGCTCGGCGCTCACCGACGAGACCGACGTCGCGGTGAGGGCGACGGGACCGTCGCCGGCGTCGGCGGTGATGACCGCGACGCCTCCGGGGTGTCCCCGGAACACGCGCTTGAACTCGTCGGCGGAGACCGCGTCGCCCAGCTGACGCGGGGCGTCGCCGGCAGCGGACGAAGAGGCAGGCATGCCTCTTAGGGTACCCTCTGCCGACGGGGGCGAGCCCGCTCGCAACAGTTCGACACACGACTCGGGCGCGGTCGCCGTCAGCCGGGATGATGGACGGCATGTGTTGTCGTACCTGGACCGTGACGTCATGACCGACGGATTCGCCTCGACCCAGCTGCACCGAGGCTACGTGCCCGGTACGCCGCAGAACGCGGTGGCGCCCCCCATCTACCAGACCACCGCGTACGAGTTCGCCTCGCTGCAGGACGCCGCCGACCTCTTCGCGCTGCGCAAGTCGGGCAACCTCTACAGCCGCAACGCGAGCCCGACGCAGCTGATCTTCGAGGAGCGGGTCGCCGCGCTCGAGGGCGGCACCGCCGCCGCGGCGGTCGCGTCGGGTCAGGCCGCGGTCGCGGTGGCGCTGCTCGCGCTCGCGAAGCAGGGCGAGCACGTCGTCGCCGCCAACCAGCTCTACGGCGGCACCGTCGACCTGTTCCAGGAGACGTTCGCCGACTGGGGCATCGACGTCACGTTCGTCGACCAGGACGACCTCGACGCGTGGCGCGACGCCGTGCGCCCCACGACGCGCGCGCTGTTCGCCGAGTCGGTCACCAACCCCACGGCGCAGGTGCTCGACGTGCGCGCGATCGCCGACATCGCGCACGCGGCCGGCGTGCCGCTCGTCATCGACAACACCGTCGCCACGCCGTACCTGCAGCGACCGGGCGACTTCGGCGCCGACATCATCGTGCACTCGGCGACCAAGTACCTCGGCGGGCACGGCACGTCGATGGGCGGCGTCGTCGTCGACATCGGCTCGTTCGACTTCGGCGCCGAGCCCGAGCGCTGGCCGCAGTTCACGGCGCCCTACGCGCGCATCAAGGACGTCGTGCTGTGGGAGCGGTTCGGCCCGCAGGGCCAGGCGCTCGCCGTGCTCATCAAGACCAAGTACGTGCACGACCTGGGGCCGTCGCTCTCGCCGTTCAACGCGTTCCAGCTGCTGCAGGGCCTGGAGACCCTCGACCTGCGCATCCAGCGGCACAGCGCCACGGCGCTCGCCGTCGCGCGCTTCCTCGACGGGCACGACGCCGTCTCGCGCGTGCACCACCCCGGGCTCGAGGGGAACCCCTGGCACGGCGCCGTCGCGACCTACCTGCCCCGCGGCGTGCCGGCCGTGTTCTCGTTCGACATCGCCGGCACGGGCGACGCCGCGGCCGACCGCGCGCGCGTGCACCGCTTCGTCGACGCGCTGCGGCTCGTCAAGCTCGTCGCCAACATCGGCGACGCCCGCTCGCTCGTCGCGCACCCGGCATCCATGACGCACTCGCACCTCACCGAGCAGCAGCTCGCCGAGGGCGGCATCTCGCCCACGACGATCCGCCTGTCGATCGGCCTCGAGGACCCGGACGACATCATCGCCGACATCGCGCAGGCGCTGGCGGCGTAGCATCCGGCATCCTGTGCCGCATCCGGCGCCCGCGCGGTAGCGTGGGCCGCATGGACGAACGGGCGCGGTGGGCGGTCCTCGGACCGGGGGAGATCAGCGGGTTCTTCGCGCGCTCGCTGCGGAACGCGCGGCTCGGCGGGCTGCACGCGGTGGGCAGCCGTGACGCGGTGCGCGCGCGGGCGTTCGCCGACGAGCACGGTGCCCGGGTCACGGGCACGTACGACGAGGTGATCGCGCGCGACGACGTGGACGCCGTCTACATCGGCACCGTGCACACGACGCACGCCGACCTCGCGCTCGCCGCGCTCGACGCCGGCAAGGCCGTGCTCTGCGAGAAGCCCGCCGGCGTGACGGCGGCCGAGACCGAGCGCGTGCTGGAGCGGGCGCGCGAGCGCGGCCTGCCGTTCGTGGAGGCGTTCAAGTACCGGTTCGGCCCGTTCCCCGCGCTCGTGCGCGGGCTCGTCGCATCGGGGGAGCTGGGCGCGCTCACGGGGGCGACCGCGACGCTCGGCTCGCGCGTCGAGAACGGGCTGGCGCGGCTGACCGACCCGGCCACGGCCGGCGGCGCGATCCTCGACATGGGCTGCTATCCCGTGTCGCTCGCGGTCGGCCTCGCCGCGTGGTCGGGCGCGCTCGACGACCTGGCGCTGACGGATGCGACGGGGATCGTCGGCGACACGGGCGTCGACGTGCACGCGGAGGCGACCGTGACCTTCGGCGGCGCGGCCGTGCGCGTCGCGTGCTCGTTCGTCGAGGCGCTGCCGCGCAGCGTCACGATCGCCGGCACGCGCGGGAGCCTGGAGATCCCGAACGTCTGGGGCAGTCGTGCCGCGAGCACCGACGGGGCGACGCTGCACCGCGTCGGCGGCACGGCCGAGCCGCTGCGCGCCGACGTCGTCGACCCCATGGCCGCCGAGAGCGACGCCGTGATCCTCGCGCTCCGGGAGGGCCGCACCGAGGCCTCCGAGATGCCCTGGGCCGAGACCCGCGCCACCGCCCGCCTCCTCGACGCCTGGCTCGCCGCCCTCCGCTGACCCCTGCGCCCCCGAGCCCTGCGCCCTCCCGCTTCCGCCCCGTCCCGCCTCTCCTGCTCCCGCGACACGGTGGGTTCGTCGCCGAGACGGTGGGTTTCTCGCCGAGACGGTGGGTTCGTCGCCGAGACGGTGGGTTTCTCGCCGAGACGGTGGGCACCGCGTCGGCGAGAAACCCACCATCTCGCGGGGAGTGCACTGCGGGGGAGGGCTGGGTGGGGATGCCGGGTATGTATATACTCGGCATGTTCTGGCGGGTGCGGCGGAGGAGTGCGGATGTCGGTGCGGCAGAGCCTGCTCGCGATCCTCGACCAGGGGCCGTGCTACGGGTACCAGCTGCGCACCGAGTTCGACCGCCGCACGGGGTCGACCTGGCCGCTCAACGTCGGCCAGATCTACAACACCCTCGAACGCCTCGAGCGCGACGGCCTCGTCGAGAAGGGCGACACCGACCCGCAGGGCCACGTGTACTGGCGCATCACGGACGCCGGCTCCGCCGAGGCCCGTGCCTGGCTCGACGCCCCGGTCTCGCGCGCCCCGGGCACGCGCGACGAGCTCGCGATCAAGCTCGCCGTCGCCGCGACGCTCCCGGGGGCCGACGTGGGCACGGCGCTCGAGACGCAGCGGAACGCGACGCTCGCGCGGCTGCAGGGCCTGCGCGACGACGCCTCGGCGGAGCCCGGCACGGCCGAGGAGCTGGCCCGCGCTCTCGTGGTCGACTGGCAGCGCAGCGTCGCGGAGGCCGAGCTGCGCTGGCTCGATCGCGTCGAGCAGCGCCTCGCCGCCGCACCCGGCCTGACGCTCGGGATCGCGGCCGAGCGGCCCAGGCGCGGCCGCCCCGTGCGCGGCGCCGCGCCGACGGCGTGACAGACGGTGCGCGGCGGGCCCCGCGCACGCCCTGAGCCGCCTCGGCGTGAGTAGGGTCGAAGGCATGAGCGTTCTCATCACCCCGGCCGAGCTCGAACCCCTGATCGGCACCGTGCGCGTGCTCGACGTGCGCTACCGCCTCGACGCGCCCGACGGGCGCGCGCCCTACCTCGAAGGGCACGTGCCGACGGCCGTGTACGTGAGCCTCGACGACGAGCTGTCACGGCACGGCGAGCCCGCCGAGGGCCGGCATCCGCTCCCCGACACCGAGAGCCTGCAGGCCGCGGCCCGCCGCTGGGGCCTGCGCACGGGCGACACCGTCGTCGTCTACGACGACTGGCGGTCGATCGCCGCCGCGCGGGCATGGTGGCTGCTCACCGACGCGGGCGTCGCCGACGTGCGCATCCTCGACGGCGGGCTGCGCGCGTGGCGCGCCGCCGGCCTGCCCCTCGAGCCGGGCGACGTCACGCCCGAGCCCGGTGACGTGATCCTGTCGAGCGGGGCGCTCGCACGACTCGACATCGACGAGGCGGCCGCGTTCCCCGAGCGCGGCGTGCTGCTCGACGTGCGGGCGCCCGAGCGCTACCGCGGAGAGAGCGAGCCGCTCGACCCGGTCGCCGGGCACATCCCCGGTGCGCGCAACGCTCCGGGACCGGAGAACACGGATGCCGAGGGCCGCTTCCTCGACGCCGACGCGCTGCGCGAGCGGTTCGCGAGCCTCGGCATCGCCGTGGACACGCCCGTCGGCGTGTACTGCGGGTCGGGCCTCACCGCGGCCCACGCCACGGTCGCGCTGAGGATCGCCGGCGTCGACGCGGCGCTGTACCCGGGGTCGTGGAGCCAGTGGGCGAACACCCCCGGCCGGCCGGCCGCGACCGGCCCGACGCCCTGACCGGCGAGGGCGGGCACCACGCGAGAACGAGAAGACGGAGGGTCGGGGATGGTGTCCCCGACCCTCCGTCGCGTTCCGGCTCTGCGCGTCGTGGCGCAGGCTCAGAGGTTGGTCGCGAAGAACGGCACGATGTGCTCGTCGAGCGCCTTGCCGGCGCCCTTCGGCTGGTCGTACAGGTCGTAGTGCGACACGTCCTCGAGCACGACGAGCCGGACGTTGTCGCGTCCCGCGCGTGCGACGAGGTCGTGCCCGTCGCGGTAGGCGCCGAAGGCGCCCTGCTTGTCGCCGACGATCGCGAGCGTCGGCTGGTCGAGCAGCACGTCGGCGAGGTGGTAGGCGTCCCAGCCGAGCGTCGCCGCGCCGTGCGCGACGTCGAACGTCGCGGTGCCCTCGGGGTGCTGCGCGCGCGGCGTGCAGTAGTAGTCGAACGCCTCGATGACGTCGACGTCGCCGATCTGCTGGGCGACCTCGGCCGACGGCGGCAGCGAGGCGCTGATCGCGGCGTCGGCGCCCTTCGACTCGGCGGAGCGCTGCTGCGCGATCGTGCCGAGCAGGGCGAGCGGGCCGCCCGCGAGAGCGGCGTTGTCGCGCGACAGGCGGCCGTAGTTGACGCCCGTGACCGACACGACGGCCTTGAAGCGCTTCTCGGTGAGGGCGGCGTTGACGGTGTAGCCGCCACCGCCGCAGACGCCGAGCACGCCGATGCGGTCGGCGTCGACGTAGGGCAGCGTGACGAGGTGGTCGACGACGCGGCGGAAGTCCTCGACGCGCTGGCCCGGGTCCTCGATGCGGCGGGGCGTGCCGCCGCTCGCGCCCTGGAAGCTGGCGTCGAAGGCGATCGCGACGTAGCCCTCCTCGGCGAGGCGCGTGGCGTAGATGTTGCCCGCCGTCTGCTCCTTGCAGGAGCCGATCGGGTGCGCCGTGACGACGGCGGGGTAGGACCCTGCGGCGTCGAAGCCGGCGGGAAGGTAGATGTCTGCGGCGATGTCCCACAGCATGTCCGCGTTGCGGAAGGTGATGTGCTCGACGGTGATGTCGGTGGCGGTGACTGCGCTCACGGTTGTGCTCGCATCCTCTCTCAATCGATGATCGGTAGATCGTTGACATCCACTCTCTGCCAGGATGAAGAGGGGCACAATGTGAGGGATTCAACCTAGGAAAAACTCTCCTAGGCAAGGGATGGGAGGGGCGCCATGCCGACGAGCACGGAGCTGGGCGAGGTCGGCGGGTTCCTGCGCGCGCGGCGTGAGGAGCTGCGGCCCGAGGAGGTCGGCATCGCCGACGCCGACACCGCACGCCGCCGCGTTCGCGGGCTCCGCCGCGAGGAGGTCGCCCGGCTGGCGGCCATCAGCCCCGACTACTACGCGCGCATCGAGCAGGGGCGCCTGGCGCCCTCGCCGCCCGTCGTCGACGCGCTCATCGAGGTGCTGCGGCTCGACGACGGACAGATCGCCTACGTGCGCCGCCTGCTCTCCTATCCCGGGAGGGAGGAGCAGCTCGCCGCCAAGGCATCACCGGGAAAGGCCCGCGTGCGCCCGCAGATCGCGCGCCTGCTCGACCGGTTCGACCGGGTGCCGGCGCTCGTCTTCGGCACGTACCTCGACATCGTCGCGTGGAACCCCCTGGCCGCGGAGCTGCTCATCGACTTCGACGAGGTGCCCGTCGAGCAGCGCAACTACATCCTCCTGACCTTCACCGACGAGCGGATGCGGGCCCGCTACCCCGAGTGGGCCGACGTGGCCCGCACCTGCGTCGCGGTGCTGCGCATGGCGGCCGCCGCCGATCCGCGCAACCCCGAGCTCGTGCGGATCGTCGGCGAGCTCTCGCTGACCTCGCCCGAGTTCCGCACGTGGTGGGCCGAGCGGCGCGTGGCCCAGCAGAACTTCGGCACCAAGACGGTGCGCCATCCCGTCGCGGGCGACATCCGGCTCGACTGGGACACGTTCATCCAGGTGGGCGTGCCCGATCAGCAGCTCGTGCTGTGGTCGGTCGAGCCCGGGTCCGAGTCGGAGGGACGGCTCCGGATGCTCGAGGACGTCATCGCCGCACGGGACGGCGCCGGTGAGGGCTCGGCCGGCGAGGGCTGATCCGGCGGGGACGGCGCCCGCATGCCGTTCCACACGACGTCGAACGCCGCGCGCACGCGCGCCTCGGTCACCGGGCTGCCGGCCTCCTCGCCGCGCACGATCAGCTGGTAGTAGAAGACGCCGACGATGAGGTCGAAGGCGCTCTCGACGTCGAGGTCGGCGCGCAGCTCGCCGCGCCGCACGCGCTCGCGCAGCGCGCGTTCCAGCGGCTCGCGCCGCGGCCGCACGTGCGACTCCCAGTACGCCCGCTGCAGGTCGCGGTCGGACATCGCGAGGCGGATGCGGTGCCGGAACCGGTGCTCGGGGAAGCGCGTGACCCCCGCGCTCTCGCCGTCGAACCACGATGCGAGCACGAACGCGCCCAGGTCCGCGTCGTCGGGGACGTCGCCGGGCGTCTCGCGCCCGACGTTGAGGGCGTCGGCGACGAGGGTCGTGAGCGACGGCCAGCGGCGGTACAGCGCCGCGCGGCTCACGCCGCTCGTGGCGACGAGGCGGCTGAGCGTCACGGGCGTTCCCGCGTCGATCAGCTCGAGCGCGGCCTCGACGATCGCGCGGTCGATCCGCTCGTCGCGCGGACGGCCGGGCCCGCTCGATCCGGCGGGCCCGGCCTGGGCGGCTGCGTCGGTCACGCTCAGACGAGCGCGCGGCGGCGCAGCAGCGCGGTCGTGTCGTCGGACAGCCCGGCGCGGCGCAGCGGCGCGAGCGGGTCGGCGTGGCGATCGCGCAGACGGCTCAGCAGGATGTGCATCGAGACGTCCATCGATCCCTCCCCGAAGTCGACCGTGCCCTGCTTCTCGAGGTCGAAGCCCAGGCTGAGGAGCAGGGGCTGCATCACCGTGCGGGTGCGCTCGACGATCGCGGGCATGTGGGGGCCCGTGCGGGCGTAGTCCTCGACGATCGTCTCGTCGGAGGCGCCGAGCACGAGCAGCAGCATCGCGGCCAGCACGCCCGTGCGGTCGCGCCCCGCCGCGCAGTGGAACGCGGCCGTGCCCGGCGTGTGCGCGATCACGCTGAGCGCGGTGACGAGCTGCGGGGCGGCGTTCTCCACCATCCCGACGTACATCTCGCCCATCGCGGCGTGGTCGAGCACGGGCCGCTCGCGGTCCATGCCCTCGCCGACGTTCGACATGAGCGGAAGGTGGTGGTACGAGACGGCGTGCGCGCCCAGCGGGCCGCGGCCCGTGATGCCCGCCTCCTGCGGGCTGCGCAGGTCGATGACGGCGGTGAGCCCATCGGCGACGAGCGCGTCGGCGTACTCGGGCGTGACGATCGACAGGTCGTCGGTGCGGATCGCGACGCCGGGGCGCACGACCGTGCCGGCGACGGGCGTGCCGCCCAGGTCGCGCAGGTTGACCGGAGGGCTGAGGCGGATGTCGAGGGTCGTCATGTGATTCTCTTTCTGATGAGGGCGCTGCCCTGGTCGATCAGGGTGACGAGCAGGATGATGCAGATGATGATGGCGCTGAGGTGCCCGTAGTCGTACATGCGCATCGCGGTGGTCAGCTCGAGGCCGATGCCGCCGGCGCCGACGAGGCCGAGGATCGTCGCCCCGCGCACGTTGCCCTCGAACATGAGCAGCGTGTACGAGACGAGCAGCGGCGCCGCCTGGGGGAGCACGCCGTACTGGATGACCTGGCGCTTCGAGGCGCCGGCAGCCTCCATCGCGACCATCGGCCCCTTGTCGACCGACTCCATCGCCTCGGCGAAGATCTTGCCGATCGAGCCGATCGAGCCGAGCGTCATCGCGAGGATGCCGGCGAACGGCCCGAGCCCGACGGCCGAGACGAACATGAGCGCGAAGACGAGGTCGGGCACCGCGCGGATGATGTTCATGACCCAGCGCGACGGGTAGTAGAGCCATCGCGGCGCGATGTTCGCCGAGGCGCCGAACGCGACGACGAGCGAGAGGATCGCGCCGAGCACGGTGCCGACGATCGCCATCTGCAGCGTCTCGAGCAGGAGCAGCAGGATCGTGCCGATCTTGGAGAAGTCGGGCGGGAAGAGCCGCGAGAGGAACTCGCCCATGTTCACGGCGCCCTGGCCGAGCTTGACGAAGTCGAAGCCGACGCCGCCGGCCGACCAGATCAGCACCGCGAGGGCGATGGGGATGCCGAGCAGGAAGCGCGTGCGCGGGATGCGGAAGGCCCGCTCCAGTCGCGCGCGCTCCTCGATCGGCAGCGTCGGCACCTCGCGGGCGCCGCGGGTCTCAGTGCTCGTCATGGTCGTCCTCCCCGTCGTAGAGCACGCCGAGCCGGTCGGCGTCGAGCTCCGACGTGCGGCCGGAGATGAGCATGCGGCCGTGGCGCAGGCCGACGATGCGGTCGCTGTGGGCCAGCGCGAGCGGCAGCACGTGCAGGCTCACGAGCACGGGGATGCCGTCCTCGCGCGCGATCTCGCGGAGCAGGCCGAGCACGGAGTGCGAGAGCTTCGGGTCGAGCGACGCGACCGGCTCGTCGGCGAGGATGACGCGGGGCTGCTGCATGAGCGCGCGGGCGATCGCGACGCGCTGCTGCTGTCCGCCCGAGAGCGACCGCGCGGGGGCCGAGGCCTTGTGCGCGATGCCGACCCGGTCGAGCAGGTGCAGCGCGCGCTGGCGGTGCGCGGCCGAGAAACCGCCGATCAGGTTGATCGGGCCCGCCGCGTGCAGGGCGCCGGTGAGGACGTTGGTCATGACGCTGAGCCGCGGGATGAGGTTGAACTGCTGGAACACCTGCCCCACCTGGGAGCGCAGCTCGCGCAGCTCGCCGCGTCGCAGGTTCGTGACGTCGTGCCCCGCGACGCGCACGCTGCCGCCGGAGATCGGGGCGAAGCCCGTGAGGCTCTTCATGAGCGTCGACTTGCCCGAGCCCGACGAGCCGAGCAGCGCGACCGTCTCGCCCGGGAAGAGCGACAGGTCCACGCCGTCGAGCACGAGCCGGTCGTCGTAGGCGACCTGCAGGCCTGCGACCGACACGAGCGGCAGCGCCTGGCGCATCTCCGCCGTCGTCGCGGGAGCGGCGGGCGCTGCGGGCGCGGCGGTGTGCGCCTCGCCGGGGATCGCTGTGCTCACTGCAGGTCCTTCAGCTCGACGCCCGCGACGCCGGCGATCTCGGCGAACGGCGCGAAGAGCGCGGCATCCGGCGCGACGATCTGCTCCAGGCCGACGAACGAGCCGAACGCGCCGAGCGCCTCGGCGTTCTCGGCGGAGAAGACGGCGGCGATGCCTTCGGCGACGGTCTTGCGGGTCTCCGCGTCGAGCGACTGACGGCCGAGAACGGCCCCCTGCACGCTCATCGACGGGCTCTCGCCGACGGCGCGCCACTCGCCCTCCTCGAAGGGGAACATGGGCTTGCCCAGCTGCGTGAGCATGATCGCGGTGCACGCGGCGTCGACCTGGCCCTGCGCGAGGGCGGCGAAGCTGCCCTCGTGGCCGCCCGCGAAGATGGCCTTGTAGTCGGTGCCCTGCTCCAGCCCGGCCTCGTGCAGCATGTAGACGGGCATGAAGTATCCCGAGCTCGACGCCTGGTCGGCGAACGCGACGGTCTTGCCCTTGAGGTCGTCGAGCGTGGTGACGGGCGAGTCCTCGAGCACGACGCACGTCGACACCGGGTTGTCGTCGCCGCCGAACGCGACGACGGCGTCGACCTTGCCCGTGTTGACGGCGAGGGCCGACGGGAAGCCGCTCATGATGCCGATGTCGACGTGGTCGGCGCGGATCGCCTCGACGACGCTCAGGTAGTCGGGCACGTCGACGATCTCGACGGTGCGGCCCGTCGCCTCCTCGAAGAGCTCCGCGAACACGTCGATCGGGTTGACCGCGGTCGGGTCGTCGCCGAGCGGCAGCGTGGCCATCGTGATGGGGGCGTCGGGATCGGCGGTCTCGGCCGGGACCTCTCCGGCGCTGGCGCCCTGGCAGCCGGTGAGGGCGAGGGCGGTGATGCCGAGCAGGGCGGCGGCGGGCAGGGTGGCGCGGTGCATGGTGGCCTCTTTCGAAGATGTCGGCTCGGAGGATCGAGCAGACACATTCGGCCGCATGGACGTGAACGCGAATTACGAGACCGCGGGACTTCAAAAGGAACGCGAGGTGAACAGATGGCGCGCCGTCGTCAGGCGCGGAAGCGCCACCGTCGCCGTCGCGGCCTCTCGGGCTCCGCGACGGGCAGCCGTGCGGCGCGCCGCGCGTGCCACGCGCTGACCTCGGCATCCGGATCGTGCAGCGGCGTGACGACGGGCGGGCCGCCGAGCAGCTGGCGCCGCGCCTCGACGACGCGCCGGTTGAAGTCCTCGACGTAGGCGCGCACGTCATGCTCGCGGGTGAGCGCGTCGAGGCGCTCGGCGAGCTCCGCGTGCTCGACCCGCAGCATGAGCGCCGGCGGGCCGAGGCCGGTGAGCTGCTCGCGCTGGATCTTCCGCCGGATCCACCAGTCGGGGTCGTGGTGGTCGCCGAGCCCCTCGATCGGCCTGCCGTAGCCGGGCAGGTCGTCGAAGTCGCCGCGGCGCATCGCCTGCTGGATCGCGGTCTCGACGTACATGGCGCGCTGGTCGGGCGTCGGCACCGCCGTCGTGTCGCGCTCGTCCTGCGCGTGCCGCCGCTCCGAGGCGTCGTCGTGCGTGTCGTCGGCGCCGTCGATCCGGCGCAGGCGGTAGCGGGCGGCGCTGAGCCGAGGGTCCTCGCTCATGCCCACTACGCTACGCCGCACCTGCCGCCGTAGGATCGTTGCGGGGTGATCAGGTGGCCGAGAAGGGCAAGCGCATACGCTCTCGCGACGTCGTCGCCGAGGGTCTGTACATCGCCGCGGCCGCGACGCGGCTGCGGCTGAAGAACGAGATCCTCATGCACGTGCTCGCCGACGGCGAAGACTTCGACGGCGAGCGGTTCGTGCCGGTCGCGCGCGAGACGCTGCTGTCGCTCGCCGACGAGGCCGACGCCGAGGCGGAGCGGGTCGCGGGTCAGATCTCGCAGGCCCGCGGCAAGCACCACTCCTCCGACGGCACGCACGACTACCGCAGCCGTGACGTGCGCAACCTCAAGCGCCGGCGCAAGCAGTCGCTGCACGTCGCCCAGCAGCTGCGCGAGCGCGCGGACGACCCGGAGGAGCTCGACCGCCTCGTGGCGAGCGCCCGCGGGGCGGCGTGGGACGAAGTCGAGCGCAACCTGCACGTCACGCTCGGCATCGTCGCGGCCCGCCCCGACCTCGAGCCTGACTACGCGCGGATGCGCGAGGCGCGCATGCAGTCGCTGCGGCTCGTCGACCTGCCGAAGCTGCGCGCGGCCCGGCGCGCGGCGGCCGCGCACGCCGCGGAGTGACCCGATTCGCCGGATCGGCGTCGGACGTGTATTCTGGACGTCGGCCTTCGCGAGAGCGAGAGCCATGCGCCCGTAGCTCAATGGATAGAGCATCTGACTACGGATCAGAAGGTTAGGGGTTCGAGTCCCTTCGGGCGCGCACTGTGTTGAGACAGTGAAACGAGTGAAAGGCCCGCGGATTCCGCGGGCCTTTCACGTTCCCGGGGCGCTCGGCACGGGCCGCCGCACACGCCGCCGGCGGTGTCCGTCTCCGTTCGGCGCCGGGTCCTCCCGTGCCCTCTTGAGATCATGTGTGATATCTCATATACAATTCTGAGTATCCGTGACGAGATCAGGAGGGCGCCGTGGCCCAGCCGGAGCAGACAGGCGAGCACGATGAGGATGCGACCGAGGCGTTCCCGCCCGTCGAGGAGGCGATCGCCCGCCTCGTCGTCGAGCTGACCTACGAGCGCATCCCCGCGGATGCGCTCGAGGGCGTGCGGCGACTCATGGAGGACCAGCTCGCGCTGCAGGTCGGCTGCGTGCCGCTGCCGTGGAACCGTGCCGTGCTCGCCCTCACCCGCGCGTCGCACGCGCCCGGCCGCTCGCACGTCACGATGGCGGGCGACGAGACCTTCAGCGCCGCCGACGCCGCGTTCGTCAACGCCACCTACGGGCACAGCTTCGAGTACGACGACGCGCACGAGGAGAGCTTCTCGCATCCGGGCAGCTGTGTCGTCTCCGCCGCGATCGCGATCGGCGAGGAGCTCGGCTCGACGATGGAGGAGGTCGTCACGGGCCTCGTCGCCGGCTACGAGGTGTACACCCGCATCGGCATCCTCATCGGCCGCGACATGCTCTCGCGCGGCTTCCACCCGCACGCCCAGCTGTCGAACTTCGGCGCCGCGGCCGTCGCCGCCAAGATGCGCGGGCTCGACGTCGCGCAGACGCTCGACGCCCTGTCGATCGCGATGAGCCACGCCTCGGGCACCACCGAGTACACGTCGGGCGGCGGCTCGGTCAAGCGCGTGCACGCGGGCATCGGCACGCGCAACGGCATCCGCTCGGCCGAGATGGCCGCGGCCGGCATCACGGGCCCCCCGGCCTTCCTCACCGGCTCGAAGGGCTGGGCCTCGACGTTCATCCAGCGGCGGCTCGACGCGTCGGACGCGGGCATTTTCGCCCTCGACCGCCCCTTCGAGATCACGAAGGTGTGCATCAAGTCGTACTGCTGCTGCTTCCTCAACCACGCCTACATCCTCGGCGCGAAGCAGCTGCAGGATCGCACCGACGACATCGCCTCGGTGCTGCTGCGCATCCAGCCGGCGAACGACGTCGTCGTCGGCAATCGCAACGCCCACGCGTTCGCGCCGACCCGGCTCGATCACCTGCAGTACAGCCTGCCGTTCCAGTTCTCGCTCGCGCTGCTCGGCCACGGCAACGGCTTCTCGACCCACCACCGCTACTTCGAGGGCGGGCTCGACATCGGTCCGTCGAGCGACGTCGCGCAGCTCGCGCAGAGGATCACGATCGAGCCGGATGCCGCCCTGGACGCGGCGAATCCCGGCAAGTTCGTCGCCGACATCACCGTGACCCACGACGACGGCGCGCGTCGCCACGTGTTCGTCGGCAGCGCGCCCGGCACCGCCGACAGCCCCACGTCGCCCGAGGACCTGGAGGAGAAGTTCCGCGATCTGACGACCGCGTCGCTCGGCGCCGACGGCGCCGACGCCCTGCTGGCGGCGATCCTCGAGCTCGACCCCGCGCAGCCCGTCGCCGGGTTCGCCGCGCTGCTGCAGGGGCCCCGGGGATGAGGGGGCGCGGCCTCCCCGAGCGCCCCTGAGCCGGCGGGGGCCTCTCACGCGATCCGCGCGTCGCCCACGGCGGCCGGCGCGCACGACGAAAGGACGGACACCGTGGTCTGGCAGGACAACAGCGACAGGCTCTTCATCGGCGGCGAGTGGGTCGCCCCCTCGGGCACCCGGTGGATCGACGTCGTCAACCCGCACACCGAGCAGGCGTTCGCCCGCGTGCCGGAGGGCGAGCGCGCCGACATCGACCGCGCCGTCGCCGCGGCGCGCGACGCGTTCGACGACGGCCCGTGGCCGTGGATGAGCCTGGTGGAGCGCATCGCCGTGCTCGAGCGTCTCGGGGTGCTCATCGCCGAGCGGCGCGATGAGATCGCCCGCCTCGTGACCGACGAGATGGGCTGCCCCATCACCCTGTCGCTCGGCATGCAGGCGACGACCCCCAGGCTGCTGGTCGACAGCTTCGTCGCGATGGCCCCCGAGTACCCCTGGGAGACGCTGCGCGAGTCGGCGACGGGCCGCGCCCTCGTCGTGCGCGAGCCGGCGGGCGTCGTGGCCGCCGTCATCCCCTGGAACAACCCCATGGTCATCGCGCTCATCAAGCTCGTGCCCGCGCTGCTGGCCGGCTGCACCGCGGTGCTCAAGCCCGCCCCCGAGACGCCGCTCGACTCCTTCCTGCTCGCCGAGCTGTTCGCCGAGGCGGGGCTGCCGGCGGGCGTCGTCAACGTCGTGCCGGCCGACCGCGAGGTCAGCGAGTACCTCGTGACGCATCCCGGCGTCGACAAGGTGACGTTCACGGGCTCGACGGCCGCGGGCCGCCGGGTGGCCGAGGTCGCGGGGCCGCTCATGAAGCGCGTCACGCTGGAGCTCGGCGGGAAGTCGGCCGCGATCGTGCTCGACGACGCCGACTTCGGCCCGGTCGTCGAATCGCTGCGCATCGGCTCGTTCCGCAACAGCGGACAGGTGTGCTCGCTGAAGTCGCGGGTGCTCGTGCCGCGCTCGCGCCACGAGGAGTTCCTCGACGCGTTCACGGCGATGGTCGACACGATGCCCGTCGGCGACCCGACCGATCCGGCGACGCAGGTCGGCCCGCTGGTCAACAGCCGCCAGCACGGCCGCGTGCTCGGCTACATCGACGCGGGGCGCTCCGAGGGGGCCCGGCTCGTGCGCGGCGGCGGTCGCCCGAGCGGCCTGGAGCGCGGGCTCTACGTGGAGCCGACGGTCTTCACCGACGTCGCCCCCGGCATGCGCATCGCGCAGGAGGAGATCTTCGGCCCGGTGGCGACGGTGATCCCGTACGACGACGAGGCGCAGGCGATCGCGTTCGCGAACGACTCGCAGTACGGGCTGAACGGCTCGGTGTTCACGAGCGACCCCGCGCACGGCGTGCGGATCGCCCGCCGCATCCGCACGGGCACCGTCGAGATCAACGGCAGCCCGGTCGGCTTCACGGCGCCGATCGGCGGCTTCAAGTCGAGCGGCATCGGCCGCGAGGCGGGCCTGGAGGGCTTCGACGCCTATGTCGAGCTGAAGTCCATCGGCCTGCCGCGCGATCTCGACATCGTCGAATAGTTTTGATATAATATATAATCTGAGACGACGGAGAGCGGAAGAGCACCATGAGCGATCAAGAAGAGAGCAGCATCGACATCGTCCGTGAGGCGACGAGGGCGCTGGCGGGCAGGTTCAGCAAGGACTACTGGTACGAGAAGGACGAGAAGCACGAGTACCCGTGGGAGTGCGTCCGCGCGTTCGGCGAGGGCGGCTGGCTCGGCATCATGTTCCCCGAGGAGTACGGGGGCCTCGGGCTCGGCCTGCAGGAGGCCGCGGTCATGATGCACGAGATCGCGAGGTCGGGCGGCATGGCCGGCGCCTCCGCCATCCACTCGTACGTCTTCCCGCCCGCGCCGATCGTGAAGTACGGCTCGGACGAGATGAAGCAGAAGTACCTGCCGAAGCTCGCGACCGGCGAGATGCTCACCTGCTTCGCGATCACCGAGCCCACCGCGGGCGTGGACACCTCGCGCATCACGACGCGCGCCGAGAAGGTCGACGGCGGCTGGCGCATCAACGGCCAGAAGGTGTTCATCAGCAACGCCGCCAACGCGCAGCGCATGGTGCTGCTCGCCCGCACGTCGCCGCGCGACCCCGAGAAGCCGCTGCGCGGCATGACGATGTTCTTCGCCGAGATGGGCGACGCCATGACGCTGCGTGAGATCCCCAAGCTCGGGCGCGCCGCCGTGGACACCAACGAGGTGTTCATCGACAACCTGTTCGTCGCCGACGAGGACGTCATCGGCGAGGTCGGCAAGGGGTTCCACTACATCATCGACGGGCTGAACCCGGAGCGCATCTGCGTCGCGATGGAGGGCATCGGCATCGGCCGGGCGGCCCTCGAGCTCGGCGTGGAGTACGCGAAGAACCGCGTGGTCTTCGACCGTCCGATCGGCCAGAACCAGGCGGTCGCGCACCCGCTCGCCGACTCGTGGATCCGTCTCGAGGCCGCCGAGCTGGCCGCGATGAAGGCCGCGAAGCTGTTCGACGAGAACAAGCCCTGCGGCTCCGAGGCCGCGGTCGCGAAGTATCTCGGCGCCGAGGCGGGCTTCGACGCCTGCGATCGCGCGTTCGCCACCCTGGGCGGCTACGCCTACGCGAAGGAGTACCACATCGAGCGCCTGTGGCGTGAGGTGCGGCTGCTGCGCAACGCGCCGTTCTCGCAGGAGATGGTGCGCAACTTCGTGTCGCAGAACGTGCTCGGGCTGCCCCGCTCGTACTGACCGGCGCTCCAGCGACCGATGCGCCCGCGGGCGCGGAGAGGAAGAGGCCGTCATGACGGGGCCGTTGACGGGCACACGCGTGCTCGTGCTCGCCGGGATGGGCCCGGTACCGTATGTCTCGATGCTGCTCGCCGATGTCGGCGCCGACGTCGTGCGCGTCGTGCGACCGCAGGGCCGTGCGGCCCGCGCGCTCGCGGCGACCGCGTCGCTGACCGAGCAGACCGACATCGTGAACCGTGGCGTGGATGCCGTCGCCGCCGACCTCAAGGCCCCCGAGGGCCGCGAGGCCGTGCTGGCGCTGGCCGAGCGGGCCGACGTGTTCGTCGAGGGATACCGCCCGGGCGTCGCCGAGCGCCTCGGGCTCGGGCCCGACGACCTGCTCGCGCGCAACCCGCGCATCGTCTACGCCCGGCTGACCGGATACGGTCAGTCGGGCCCGCGGGCACGGGAGGCCGGGCACGACATCAACTACGTCGCGCAGTCGGGCGCGCTGCACATGCTCTCCACGCCCGACGACGGGCCGCGGCCGCCCATGAACCTGCTCGGCGACTACGCCGGCGGGGGAGCGATCGCCGCCTTCGGCATCGTCTCGGCGGTGCTGTCGGCGCGCACGACGGGCCGCGGACAGGTCGTCGACGCCGCGATGCTCGACGGCGTCGCCCTGCTGACCGCGAAGATCCAGGGGCTGCGCGCCGCCGGCATCCACTCCGACGAGCCGGGGACGAACTTCCTCGACGGCGCCGCGCCGTTCTACGCCTGCTACCGCTGCGCGGACGGGCGGTACCTCGCGGTGGGCGCGATCGAGGGCGACTTCTATCGCGAGTTCCTCGCGCGCCTCGACGTGGACACGAGCGACTGGCCCGCGCAGAACGACCGGTCGGGCTGGCCGCGGCTGCGCGAGCTCATCGCCGCCGCGATCGCGACGCGCACGCGCGACGAGTGGACCGAGGCGTTCGCGGGCGCCGACGCGTGCGTCTCGCCCGTGCTGACCTTCGACGAGGCGGCCGACGAGCCGCACAACGCCGAGCGCGGGCTGTACCGCCGGGTCGACGGCGTGCTGCACCCCGCGCCCGCGCCGCGGTTCAGCGCGACCCCGGCGCGCGAGCCGCAGAGCCCGCGCCCCGGAACCAGTGAGATCGCCGACGTCGTCTCCCGCTGGAGCGGCGAGGACGGGAGGACGACGTGACCGAGAGACAGCGCCCGCTGGAGGGCTTCCGCATCCTGGAGGTGGGCGGCTACATCTCCATGCCGTTCGGCACGTCGTTGCTGAACGCGCTGGGCGCCGAGGTCGTCAAGGTCGAGAAGCCCGTGACGGGCGAGGACTTCCGCCGCCACCAGAACGACGAGGGCGTGTACTTCCGCCAGTACAACACGGGCAAGAAGAGCATCTCGGTCGACCTCAAGCAGCCCGAGGGCGTCGAGGTCGTGCGCGCGATCGTGCCCGGGTTCGACGTGTTCGTCGAGAACCTGCGTCCCGGCAAGGTCGCGGCCCTCGGCCTCGGCCCCGACGACCTGCGCGCCCTGCGGCCCGACATCGTGTACGGGTCGGTCACGGGGTTCGGGTCGAGCGGCCCGCTCGCGCACCGTCCCGCCTACGACACGATCGGCCAGTCGTTCGGCGGCTTCTACTCGCTGCTGAGCGACGCGGGGCATCCGCAGCTGTCGGGCACGATCTTCGCCGACCTCGTGACCGGGTTCTCGACCGCGACGGGCATCCTCGCGGCGCTCCTCGGGCGCGTGCGCACGGGCGAGGGCACGCGCCTGGAGACGTCGATCATGGAGTCGGTGAGCGTCCTCACGGCCGACGCGGTGAGCCAGTGGTTCGAGCTCGGCGGCGTCTCGCCGACGCGCGAGAGCCGGCACCCGCAGGCGCAGAACTTCGTCGTGCAGACCTCCGACGACCACGGCATCGCGCTGCACCTGTCGTCGTCGCAGAAGTTCTGGCAGTCGCTGTGCCGCGCCCTCGACCGCCCCGACCTCCTGGCCGACCCGCGCTTCGCGGAGTACCGGGCGCGCGAGGCGAACTACTTCGACCTCGTCCCCGAGGTCGAGCGCGCCTTCGCGACGAAGCCGGTCGCGCACTGGGAGCGCGTGCTCTCCGAGCACGACGTGCCGTTCGCGCCCGTGCTGTCGATCGGCGACTACCTCGCGAACGAGCAGGTGAACCATCTCGGCATCCTCGAGCCGCAGGCCGACGGGCACCCGCTGCTGCGGCCGCCGTGGACGTTCGACGGCGTGCGCCCCGACCGCCGCGGACGCGCGCCCAAGGTGGGCGCCGACACGCGCGCCGTGGTGTCGGAGGCGCTGCCCGCCGAGCGCATCGACGACCTGCTCGCCCGCGGAGTGCTCTACGCCGACGAGTCGTGACGGCGACGCGCGGAGGCCGAGCCCGTCGTCAGCGGTCCGTGACGCGCAGCCAGGCGACGGCGAGCGGCGGCAGGTCGATGCCGCCGCTCACCCGCACGTCGCGGCGGCGGACGAGATCGCGCGCGAGCGGCGCGACGCCTGCGAACGGCTCGCGGCCGATCGTCACGGGCGCGTCGCCGAGGTTCGCGAAGAGCAGCACGCGGCTCGCTCCCGCCCCCCGGGCCAGGCCGAGCACGGCCCCGCGGCCCGTGTCGACGACCGAGACGGGCTCGGCGAACTCGGGCGACTCGGCGCGTGCCGCGATGAGCGCGCGCAGCCGGCGCGACACGCGCCCGGGCACGGTGCCGGCGTCGTGCTGCCGGGCGTAGCGGTCGCGGGGCCGCTGGCCGCGATGCGCCCAGCGCGGATCGCCGCGCCGGAGGGGATCGTCGAGGTAGGTGTCGTCGTTGAGCTGGGCGACCTCGTCGCCGAGCCACAGCACGGGCAGGTCGCCGCTCGCGAGCACGATCGCGTGCGCGAGCACGAGGCGGTCCTCGCCCCGGGGGTCGTCGTCGAGCCCCGCGAGGGATGCCGCGGTGCCCGCCACGCGCGTGTCGTCGGGGGCCGCGGCCACCGAGAGGCCGCCGCGGGCCTCGGCGGTGTAGTGCGCGTGCAGGGCGTGCGCACGGCCGGCCTCGTCGGCGTCGCCCGGGAACGTCCACGCGATCGGGTCCTGGTCGCGCACCGCCGCGACGCGCGTCGTGCCCTCGGCGAGCGGTGCGCGCCCCGCCAGGGCCGCCCGCAGCGCGGTCGCCTCGCCCGTGGCGAGGGCCTCCCACAGCAGCGCCTGCTGGGACGGATCGGCGAGCAGGGGCCCCGAGGCGTCGTCGCTCAGCACGGTCTGCGCCGTGATCATGGCGAGCAGCGCGCGCAGCGCGCCGCGCACGGACGGCGATCCGGTGCGCCCGACGTTCACGATGCCGATGCCCTCGTCGGCGAGCGATACGACGTCGGCGATGTGCCTGCCGAACGCCGCCGTGTCGTCGGTGAGCGCGTAGTCCACGATGACCGCGATCCCCGTCACGTGCAGCGCGCCCGCCGCGGAGAAGAGCCGCTCGAGGGAGCCCAGCCGCCGGTGCACGCGCACGCCCGACTCGAAGACGTCGAGCAGGTGCAGGTGGGTCACGCCGAGCGCGCGCAGCGCGTCGACGTGGTCGTGCAGCCCGTCGAGATTGCCCGCGAAGCGGTCGACGTAGCAGGCCGCGCCGAGCGCGCGGTGCGAGGTCAGCGGTGCGACGGGGAGGCGCTCGGCGTCGCGCAGGCGCAGGTCGATGAGCCGCGTGTTCGTCGTCGTGGACGCCAGGGCGACCGCCTGGCCCAGCTCGTGCAGGCCGTCGTGGCTGTCGGCGTAGATCTCGCAGAACCGCGCGTGCAGCTCGGCGAAGTGCTCGTCGAACCGGGAGAGGAACCCCTCGTCGAGGGGGCCCTCGGCGGCGGCCGCGGCGAGGGCCGGGGCGCGGTCTTCGTCGGCCGTGCGAAGCGTGGTCATGGATTCGAGCTTATGCCCGGTCCGCGCTCCGGCCAGGAGCGCAAGTGTCCCGGCGCTCGTGCCGCCCTCCGTCGCGATCGGGCGCACGAGCCCTCGCGGTCGTCGTCGGGGATACCGAGACACCAGATACCAAATCGTTACACGGTTTTGGGTTGACGGATTCTGTATTCTATATAACGCTCTCTCTAGCCGCGTCAATGGTGAGGCGGCACACGCACCAATGGAGGGCGAACCACTCATGGCGATCACTCGTCGTACCGCGGCACTGGCCGCGGCACTTCCTCTCGCACTGCTTCTCGGCGCCTGCGCCGCGACGGGCGACGCCGGCGACACGGCCGGCACCACGCAGACCGCACCGGCCGAGTCGGGCGACGCGGGCGGCGGCGACGCGACCGCGGCGGTCGCGGCCGCGCAGGCCGAGGTCGACGCGGTGTCGACCGCGCCCGACCAGATCTTCGTGACCGAGCCGCTCAGCGGCTCCGTCGCGGGCAAGAAGCTGATCTACGCCGAGCCCGCGCTGCCGATCGGCGCCATCATCGGCGACCGCATCGCGGAGGCGGCCGGCGAGATCGGCTTCGATCTCGCCCGCGTCGACATCGGCGCCGACCCCGCCGCGATCGCGACGGGCATGGACGAGATCGTGCGCCTGCAGCCCGACGCCGTCATCGTCACAGCCTTCGACCCGGGCACCTTCTGGAAGTCGCAGGCCGAGCAGCTCGAGGCGGCCGGCGTCCCGACCATCCTCATCGGCGGCATCGCCTGCGACGACATCCTGGCCGACTGCGGCAGCGGCGACGTCGGCGTCTCGCTCGCCCTCGTCGCGGGCGCCGTGTCGGAGCAGATGGGCAAGATCCTGGCGGCGAAGGTCATCGTCGACGCGGGCGGCGAGGCGAACGGCGTCTACTTCGGCGACCCGACGCTCGGCAACAGCCCGTACCTGTCGAAGGGCTTCGTCGACCGGCTGGCCGAGTGCTCGACGTGCTCCGGCCGCAACCAGGACGTGTCGGGAGCCGACGCCGGTCAGGCCCTGCCCGGTCAGATCGTCAGCTTCCTGCAGGCCAACCCCGACGTGAACTACGCCATGCTGCAGTACGGCGACTTCGCGATCGGCGTTCCGCAGGCGCTGCAGGCGGCGGGCATGTCCGACTTCCACTTCGTGACCCAGGGCAGCAGCCCCGCGCAGTACGACGACATCAAGGCGGGCGGCTCGCAGATCGCGGACGTCCCGGTCCCGCTGGGCTACATCGGCTACCTCGCGGTCGACTCCGCGGCGCGCTTCATCCTCGGCGACGAGGTGACCGCGGCCCAGGTGGAGCAGCCGATGGTGCTGTTCACGAAGGACTTCCTCGACACCTCCGACGACGGCTTCTGGCCCGGCGTCGAGGGCTACCGCGACCAGTTCAAGGCCCTCTGGCAGTGAGCGACGCGTTCGGGACCCCGGCCCCCTCAGGGGCCGGGGTCCTCCCCGCGCCCCGCGCCCTCGACATCCGCGGCATCGGCAAGACGTTCGGCGATCACCGGGCGCTGCGCGACGTCGACCTGCGCATCGAGGCCGGCAGCATCCACGCCCTGCTCGGGCAGAACGGCTCGGGCAAGTCGACGCTCATCAAGGTGCTCTCGGGCTACCACGCGGCCGATCCGGGCACGCGGGTGCTCTACGACGGCGAGGCCGTCGACGTGGACGCCGGCGCCCAGGCCGGATGGCGGCGGCACCTGCGCTTCGTGCACCAGGACCTCGCGCTCGTCGAGACGCTCAACACCGTGGAGAACCTCGCGCTCGAGCGCGGCTTCACGACCGGGGCGATGGGCCGCATCGACTGGACCGGCGAGCGGCGCCGCGCCCGCGAGGTCATGCAGCGGCTCGGCGTCGACCTCGACGTGACCGTGCCGATCGCCGCGCTCAGCCCCGCCGAGCGCACGATGGTCGCGATCGCGCGGGCGCTGCAGGACTGGGACGACGCGCAGTTCACCGTGCTCGTGCTCGACGAGCCGACCGCCTCGCTCGCCCGCGAGGAGGCCGACCGGCTCTACGCGATCGTGGCGGGCGTCGCCTCGCGCGGCGCGGGCGTGCTGCTCGTCACGCACCACCTCGACGAGGTCGTGCGCGTCGCCGACCGCTACACGGTGCTCCGCGACGGGGCCGCGGTCGCCGGGGGGCTCGTCGCCGACGTCGACGAGGACCGGCTCGTCGAGAAGATCATCGGCCGCAGCGTCGAGCGCTTCTACGCCGAGCTGCCGACGCCGACGGGCGACGTCGTGCTGCGCGTCGACGGGCTCTCCGCAGGGCCGGTCGGCCCCGTGTCGTTCGAGGTGAAGGCCGGAGAGGTCGTCGGCATCGCGGGCCTCGACGGATCGGGACGCGAGGCCGTCGCGAGCCTGCTCTCGGGCGCGAGCGACGTGGATGCCGGCGTCGTCGAGGTGCGCGGCCGTGCCGTGCCGCCCGGCGACGTGCGCGCCGCGATGCGCGCCGGCGTCGTGCTGCTGCCGGCCGACCGCAAGCTGAAGGGCGTCGTCGGCGAGCTGAGCGTGCGCGAGAACCTGCTGATGTCGCGGTACGCCGACGTGCGCCGGGGATGGCGGGGGGCCTTCGCGATCCGCCGGCGGTCGGAGCGCATGACGGTCGACCGCTGGCTCGAGGCGCTCGAGGTGCGCCCCGCGACGCCCGAGTCGATGGTCGGCGCGTTCAGCGGCGGCAACCAGCAGAAGGTCGTGCTGTCGCGCGTGCTGCGGCTCGGGCCGCGGGTGCTCGTGCTCGACGAGCCGACGCAGGGCGTCGACATCGGCGCCCGCGCGAAGATCTACGAGCAGATCGCCGAGGCCGCCCGCGGCGGGGCCGCGATCGTGCTGTGCTCCAGCACCGACGAGGAGCTCGCGAACGAGTGCGACCGCGTGCTCGTGATGCGCGGCGGCCGCATCGCGGCGACGCTGTCCGGCTCCGACCTCACCGAAGACGCCATCACCACCGAATGCCTGCGGCCCCGCGACGCGGCCCCCGCGGGCGACGCGGCCCAGACGGGCGACGCCGCCCAGACCGAAGAGGACCCCTCATGACCACCACCGCAGCCGCACCGAACCGGTGGCTCCGGCTTCTCGGACCGCGCAACATCAGCGCCGTCTACCTGCTGATCGTCATGGTCGTGTTCGCGATCATCGTGATCCCGAACCTGTTCCTGCAGTCGACGACCCTGCTCTCGATCGTCGACAACGGCACGATGACGGCGCTCCTCGCGGTCGCCCTCACGCTGCCGCTCGCGACGGGCGTCTACGACCTCTCGGTCGGCACGCTCGTCGCGTTCTCGGGGGTCGTGACCGCGGTCGTCCAGACCGGCCTGGGCGTGCCGCTGCCGATCGCCATCGCCGTCAGCATCCTCGCGGGACTGCTCAGCGGGCTGCTCATCGGACTCGTCAACGCCTTCCTGGTCGTGCGCCTGCGCATCTTCTCGCTCATCGCGACGCTCGGCATGAACTCGGTGCTCATCGGCCTCACGACGGCGGTGAGCGGGAACCGCACGATCGCGGGACTGAGCGACGAGTTCAAGGCGCTCGTGAACACGCAGGTGTTCGGCAGCATCACGCTCGGGCCGGTCTACCTGCTGATCATCACGATCGTGCTCTGGTTCGTGCTCGAGCACACCCCCGTGGGCCGGTACCTGTACGCGACGGGCGGCAACCCCGACGCCGCCCGCCTCGCGGGCGTGGCCACGGCGCGGTACGTCACGCTCGCGCTCGTGCTGTGCGGCGGCATCGCCGCGTTCGCGGGCATCGTGCTGGCCGCCCGCACGGGCGGCGCGTCGCTGGCCGGCGGCCCCGGGTTCCTGCTGCCCGCGTTCGCGGCGGCCTTCCTCGGCGCGACGCAGTTCAAGAACGGCCGGTTCAACGTGTGGGGCACCGTGCTCGCGGTCTACACGCTGGAGACCGGCTCGAAGATCCTCTACCTGTGGACCCAGGCCGGCTGGCTGTCGAACATCTTCTACGGCCTCGTGCTCATCGTCGCCGTCGGCATCGCGTCGTCCCGCGGCCGCCGGCGGCCCGGCATCCGGCGGCCCGGCATCCGTCGTCGACGCGCGGCGCCCGCCGAGGAGGCGCCGGCCCCGGCGTGAGGCGAGGCGGCTGGTGCGCCGCCCCTCACGATCGTGGGCAGTCGTGGTCGCGTCCCGGTGCATGACGCGACCACGGCTGCCCACTTCTTCGCGCGGCTCCGCGCGCCCGCCCCGCCGGTGGGCGGGTACGGCCGGATGCCGACGTCCGAGGCGGCCACGAGTGCCCACGTTTCGTGGGTTGGGCAGGTTGTGGGCGGGCGTGGTCGGGTGCGGATGGGTGAGGCGGCCACGAGTGCCCACTGTTTCGGCGGGGCGGCGTGCGGCCTCGGCGGGGTGGCGCCGCGGGATCGTGGGCGCTTGTGGTCGGATGCGGGCGGGTGGGGCGGCGACGAGTGTCCACTTCTCGCGCGGTGGGCGAAGTCGTGGGCGCTTGTGGGTGGATGCGGGTGCCTGAAGCGGCGACGAGTGTCCACTGTTTCGGCGGCGCGGCGTGCGGCTTCGGCGGGGTGACGCCGCAGGATCGTGGGCAGTTGTGGTCGGATGCGGGCGGGTAAGGCGGCCACGAGTGTCCGCTTCTCGTGGGGTGGGCGAAGCCGTGGGCGCTTGTGGTCGGGTGCGGGCGCGCGAGGCGGCGACGAGTGTCCATAGGCTTGCGGCCTGGGATCGTGGGCGCTTGTGGTCGGATGCGGGTGCCCGAGGCGGCTACGAGTGTCCGCTTCTCGTGGGGTGGGCGACGTCGTGGGCGCTTGTGGTCGGATGTCGGCGCGCGAAGCGGCCACGAGTGTCCACTGTTTCAGCGGGACGGCGCGGGCGGTGCCGAGCGGCGCCGAGCCGGGCCGGGCCGGGCCGCGCGGCCGCGCGGGCGGTCAGGGGCGCCAGCCGCGGCGGAGCAGGACGGCGCGGAGGATCTCGGGGGCGCGCGGGGCGTGGCCGCGGATGTGGGCGCCGGTGAGGCGCACGACCTCCCAGCCGTCGGCGACGTAGGCGGCGTGCTTCTCGATGTCGCGGGACCATTGTGCGCGGCTCGTGCGGTGGTGATCGCCCTCGACCTCGACGATCGTGCGGTGCCGGCGGTGCAGCGCGTCGGCGATGCCGAGCAGCCGACCCGTGGCGTCGTGCACCTCGACGTCGAGCTCGAACGCGGGGAGTCCCGCTCCGACGGCTCCGAGGCGCCAGTCGGTCTCGAGCGGCGACGCGCTTCCCACGCGGATGTGCTCCAGCGCCCCGAGCAGCTTCGTGCGGTGACGCCGCTGCGGGGCCTCCGCCGCTCGGCGCAGCTGCGCGGGAGTGGCGAGCTGGAGTCCGGGCTGACGCCGCCCGCGATCATCGCGGGGCACGTGCACGACGGCATCCCCGAGGCGCACGAGGGCGGGCACGTCGAGCTCGCGGGCCAGGAGCGCCCAGGTCGCCGCGGGCGAGCTGATGCGGAGGCCCGCGTGCACGCGCACGGGCGCGAGCGCGGGCGTCGTCCGGATGCCGCGGACGCCCCGTGCGCGCGGCGACCGCGCCGGCAGGTGCGCGCCGACGTCGATGGGCGCATCGCCTCCGGCGATGCCCTCGCCCGCGAGCTCCTCGCCGTCGAGACGCTCGAGCGGGAGCCCGTGGAGCGCGAGCGCGAAGCGGCCCGTGAAGAAGCAGTGCGGGCGCATCACGGCGGCGTACGCGCGCGCCCGCCGCAGCGCCGCCGCGCGCACCCTGTCGCGATGATCGGCGTCGGCCTCCCGGATGCCGGGGAGCCCGGCCTCGGCCGGACGCGTGCGCACGCCGCGGTGCGGCGCCCCGAGGTCGCGGGCGCGCAGCCGCCGTCTGCTGACGCCGGCGTCGAGCGCCGCGGCGCATGTGAAGGCGTCGCCGAGATCGGAGGGGAGCGGGGCGGGAGGAACGGGCATCCCCTCACTGTCCCGGGCCGCGGCGCCGGCCGGAGCGCGGCGGGGACGATCCGTGGACAGTCGGGCGAGATCGTCGCCTGGGGACGAGGAGTCGGGCGCGTGTTCGCCGTGCGCGAAGCGTTGGCACTCTCGGGGTGAGAGTGCTAATCTGAATGCAGTTGAGCCGACATGACTCAACTTTGAGACCTACAAGGAATCCCTGACCGTAAGGAGAGACCATGGCCACGTACGACCCCTTCCGTGAGCTGAACCGTTTCGCTTCGAGCCTGCTCGACGCGCCGCGCGGTCCCCGCCGCATGCCGATGGACCTGTACCGCGACGGCGACCACTACGTGCTGAGCGCCGACCTTCCCGGCATCGACCCGGGCTCGGTCGACATCGACGTCGACGGCCAGCTGCTCACGATCCGCGCCGAGCGCACGCTGCCGGAGGGCGAGGGCGTGAAGTGGATCACGCGCGAGCGCGAGGCCGCGAGCTTCCTGCGCCAGCTCAACCTCGGCCAGGGGATCGACACCGACGGCATCGCCGCGACCTACAGCAACGGCGTGCTCACCGTGACGATCCCCGTGAGCGAGAAGGCCAAGCCCCGCAAGGTCGAGGTCGTCGCCGAGGGCGGCGCCCCCACCATCCGCGCCCACGAGAGCACCGACGGCCCGCAGCCGATCGAGCACTGATCGCCGCGGCCTGCCGGCCCCGCCCGAACCGCCCCGCGTCCGCCCGGACCGGGGCGGTTCGCCGTCTGAGGGGTATCGACACCGGCATCCGCGGGGAGAATAATGCGGCGCGTGACGACAACCTCAGCGGCGGTCTCCATCCGCGGGCTGCGCGTGCGACGCGGCCGCCGGCTCGTGTTCGACGGCCTCGACCTCGATCTGCCGGCGGGCCGCATCACGGGCCTGCTCGGGCCGAGCGGCGGCGGCAAGACCACGCTCATGCGCGCGATCGTCGGCGTGCAGAGAACCGCCGGCGGCGCCGTCGCCGTGCTGGGCGAGGAAGCGGGGTCGCCGCCGCTGCGCCGCCGCGTCGCGTACGACACGCAGGGCGCCTCGGTCTACGACGACCTCACCGTGGCGCAGAACCTCGCCTACTTCGCCCGGCTGCTCGGCGCGCCGGCGCGCGAGGTCGATGCCGTCGTCTCCGACGTCGGCCTGACCGGGCACGAGGGGCAGCTCGTCGGCTCGCTCTCGGGAGGCCAGCGCGGGCGCGTGTCGCTCGCCGCCGCGATGCTCGGGCGTCCCGAGCTCGTCGTGCTCGACGAGCCGACCGTCGGCCTCGACCCCGTGCTGCGCGAGAGCCTGTGGGCGCTGTTCCGGCGGCTCGCCGAGCGCGGCGCGACGCTGCTCGTGTCGAGCCACGTCATGGACGAGGCGCTGCGCTGCGACGAGATCGTGCTCGTGCGCGACGGCCGCGTGCTCGCCCAGACCACGCCGCGAGGGCTGCTCGAGTCGACGGGCGCCGGCGACCCCGACACCGCCTTCCTGCGGCTCGTGGATGCCGGGCCGCCCGCCGAGCCCGTCCCTGCCGAGATCGTCGCCGCCGAGCCCGTCGCTGCGGCGGCCGATGCTGCCGCGCCGGATGCCGTGGATCCCGCCGCTGCGGAGCCGGATGCCGCGGTGCCCGCCGCCGCGGGGCCGGAGCGCGGCGCGGCCGGCGCGGCTCCCGCCGGCCGCGACACCGGGGGAGGCGCCGCCATGACCGCGTCGCGCACCCTCGCGACCGCCGGGCGCGTGCTGCGCCAGCTCGGACACGACCACCGCTCGGTCGCGCTCATGCTCGTGGCGCCCAGCCTGCTCGTGGGGCTGTTCGCGTGGCTGTTCGTCGACCAGCCCGGCGTGTTCGACCGGCTCGGCGGCCCGATCCTCGCGCTGTTCCCGTTCGTGGTGATGTTCCTCGTGACGTCGATCACGACGCTCCGCGAGCGGCGTTCGGGCACGCTCGAGCGGCTCATGACGACACCCCTCGGCAAGGCCGAGCTCATCCTCGGCTACGCCCTCGCCTTCGGGGTGATGGCGGCGCTGCAGGCCGTCGTGACCGTCGCGTTCGCGGTGGGCGTGTGCGGGCTGTCGGTGGAGGGGCCGCTGTGGCAGCTGGGGCTCGTCGCCGTGGTCGACGCGGTCCTCGGCACCGCCCTCGGGCTGCTCGCGAGCGCCTTCGCGCGCACGGAGTTCCAGGCGGTGCAGTTCATGCCCGTGCTGGTGATCCCGCAGATCCTGCTCGGCGGGCTGTTCATGCCGCGGCACGACATGCCCGACGCGCTCGCCGCCCTCAGCGACGTGCTGCCGCTGAGCCACGCGATCGACGCCGTCGCCGCCGTCGTGGCGGGCGACGAGGGATGGGACCTGTACGGGCCGCTCGCGATCGTCGCGGCGTTCGCCGTGGCATCCCTCGTGATCGCGTCGCTCACGCTGCGCCGCCGCACGCCGTAGCCCCGCGGGCCGGGCCTCGCAGGACGCCGCGCCGGTCAGGCCTCGCAGTGCTCGGCGGCCTCGCGGAGCTTGGTCGTCAGCGCCTTGAGCTGGGCGAGCTCGTCGTCGGTGAGCACGGCCATGCGGGCCGCGATCGCGCGGCCGTGCGCCGTCGAGACGCGGCGGAACAGCTCGCTGCCGCGCTCGGTCGCGCGCACCATCGCGCCGCGCCCGTCCATGGGGTCGGGGCACTTCGAGATGAGGCCGCGCGCGACCATCCGGTCGACGAGCCGCGACACCGTCGGCTGGCTGATCAGCATGTTGGCGGTCACGTCGCGCAGCCGCGCCGTCGCGCCCTCGCCGCGGGTCACGGTCAGCAGCACGTCGTACTCGGGGCCCGTCAGGGTCTCGTCGCTGAAGTCGCCGCTGATGTCCTCCAGCACGTCGTGCTGGGCCCGGAACAGGGACTCCCACGCGGAGATCGCGAGGGTCCTGTTGGTCATGGCGTCCACTGTAACCGGCGCTTAGGCTGGGCGCATGCGCAGTCTGCGGGCGGTCGTCATCGGGATCCTGGCATCCCTCCTCTGGATCCTCGGCGTCGCCGTGCCGGCCCACGCCGACGTGGACGACTTCGCGTTCGACTCGCTCACGGTCGACTACACGCTCACGCGCGACGACGACGGGACCAGCCGGCTGCACGTCGTCGAGACCTTCGTCGCGGTGTTCCCCGCCTACGACCAGAACCGCGGCATCCGTCGCCTCCTCCCGCTGAAGTACAACGGGCAGCCCCTGCGGCCGTCGGTGATCTCGATCACGGACGAGAACGGCGCCGCGCGCCCGATCGAGACGAGCGAGGAGGACGGCGCGCTCGACGTCGTCTCGCGTGCCGACGACTATCTGCACGGGCGGCAGGTCTACGTCATCACCTACGAGATGCAGAACGTGACGTGGGACTTCCCCGACACCGGCATGGAGTTCTACTGGAACGTCAACGGCGTCGACTGGCCGCAGTACTTCGGCTCGGTCACCGCGCGCCTGCATCTCGACGCCGACCTCGCCGCGCAGCTGTCGGGCCGCCAGGCCTGCTACGCCGGGAGGAAGGATGCCACGACGCCGTGCACCTCGATCTCGCAGGCGCCCGCCGACGGCGGCGTCACGGTGACCGCGGTCGCCCAGCAGCTCGGCCCGCACGAGACCCTCACGATGGCGGTGGGCTTCGAGGACGGCGCGTTCGTGCCGTTCGACACCTCGTACCTCGCGCAGCCGGCGAGCTGGGTGCAGGCCGTCGCGGGCGTGGGCGCGCTGGGTGCCCTCGGCGCCGCCGCGGTGACGCGCCGGCGCAAGCTGCGCGACGCGCCGGGGAGGCCCACGATCATCGCCGAGTACGACCCGCCGAAGGGGACGGACGCCCTCGAGGCATCCGTCCTGCTCGGCCGCACCTCGAAGGCGATCCCCGCGGAGGTGCTGGAGCAGGCGGTCGTCGGGTCGATCCGCATCGTCGAGGACGGCAGGTCGCTGCTCGGCAAGCAGAAGCTCTCGGTGCAGCTCGTCGACGCGTCGCGCGCCGACGGCAACGGCAGGCAGCTGCTGCGCGCGATGTTCCCGTCGGGGCGGCCGGGCGAGGAGTTCACGCTCGGCAAGCAGAACGACAAGGTCGCCTCGACCGCGTCGTCGATCGTGCAGCGCGCGAACGCGCTGATGCGCGAGCGCGGCCTGCGCGTGAAGGTGCCGATCTCGACGTACGTGTGGCCCCTCGTCGCGGCCGCCGCGGCGCTTCTCGTGCTGTTCGTCTCGGGCATGATCGCCGCCGAGGCGGGTGCCGCGCCCGCGCTGCCGATCGTGCTCATCGTCGTCGGCGTCGTCGTGCTGTTCGCGGTGATCATGCTCGTCGCGCGACGCCCGCTCACCTCGGCGGGCGCGGAGCTGCGCGACCACCTGCTCGGGCTCAAGGAGTTCATCGGCTGGGCCGAGCAGGACCGCATCCGCATGCTGCAGTCGCCGCGCGGCGCCGAGCGCGCCCGCGTCGACGCGAACGACCCGCGTCAGCGCCTCGTGCTGTACGAGCGGCTGCTGCCGTACGCCGTCGTGTTCGGCCAGGAGAAGGAGTGGTCGCAGCAGCTCGCGACGCTGTACACGGCCGTCGGTGCCGCGGGCCCCGTCTGGTACGCCGGGACCGGCGCCTTCAACGCGGCGTCGTTCGCGTCGAGCGTGAGTGGGCTGTCGGCCGCCGCGACCTCGTCGTCGTCGACGTCGGGCGGGTCGAGCGGCGGCGGCTCCGCCGGCGGTGGCGGCGGTGGTGGTGGCGGCGGCGGGGTGTAGTCAGGGCGGGCGCAAGTAAGGGCCGGTCGGAGAGGCTACCGACCGGCCCTTGTCCCTTGCACCAAGAGTGTCCTGCAATCACATGCCGTTAGCTGCCACAGCAAAACAACTAACGTGCAAGCACTCTATAACGGTCAGGTAACGGAGGGCAAGGGGTTTTCGTTATCTTTCTGTGATGAGATCGCGCGGGCCGCGAGAGGATGGACCGGTGAGCTACCACGCGGACGAGACGGTCTTCGAGCACGTGGCGCGGCGCGTGCGCCTCGAGTCGAACGCGCAGTTCGACGCGCTCGTCGCGGCGTTCGAGCAGGCGGTCCCCGCGCTCTCCGACGAGCAGGCGCTGGCCGAGCTGCGCGGCGACGACTGGGCGGGGTTCGTGCGCGGCCTGCAGTGGCAGGCGCCGAGCGGGTTCGTGCGGGTCTGGACCTCGCATCCCGGCGACCTCATGCGGCACGCGGGCAGCGCCGCCCGCAGCGTCACGTGGATGATCGTGCACCACGGCGTCGCCGCACGGCTCTTCCGGCACGACCCGGGCACGATGCTCTACTCGCCGCTGCGGATCGAGGCGCACACCTCGGCCGGGCCGGGGACGACGCTGAGCTTCGAGGTGCCGAGCGCCCGGCTCGCCGCCTTCGGCCTCAACAAGGTCACGCAGGCCGGCGCCGAGCTCGACCGGGCCCTCGGCGACCTCGTCGAGGACCTGGGCCTGCCGCGCCCCTCGGTGCTGCGGCGCTGACCGGCGCGGCGCCGCCGCGGCGGACGCGCCACGGCGTGCGGGTCGTCAGTCGGCGGCATCCGCCTTCTCGAACTGCTCCTTCATCCGGTCGAGGTCGAGGGCGTCGGTCGACACCTTCTTCGTGCCCGTGTAGACGTCGCGGTCGATCTCGTCCCCGGCGCTCGCGACGAGCATCGCGACGAACGTGTCGCCGTTGACGTTGAGGAACGTGCGGAAGATGCCGGCGAACCAGTCCACTGCGATGAGCAGG
Source organism: Microbacterium sp. No. 7 (assembly GCF_001314225.1). Classification (NCBI taxonomy): domain Bacteria; kingdom Bacillati; phylum Actinomycetota; class Actinomycetes; order Micrococcales; family Microbacteriaceae; genus Microbacterium; species Microbacterium sp. No. 7. The sequence goes on along the minus strand of NZ_CP012697.1, from coordinate 3,737,983 downwards.
CCGACGGCCTCGAAGGGGAGCCCGAGCGAGGTCGCCAGGAACATGGCGACCACGGGGAACCCGCCCGGCACCGTGATGGTGCCCATGTTGAGCAGGATCGCGAGGGCCATGCCGAGCACGATCGTGCCGACGTCGAGGGTGATGCTGCCGGACTGGGCGAGGAACATCACGACGATCATGTAGTTGAGCACGGCGCCGTACGACCCCATCGTGAGCCCGACGGAGAGCGTGAAGTTCGCCACCCGCTGGCTCACGCCCACCTTCTCGACGGCGGTGCGCAGCACGGTCGGGAACGTGACGGCCGAGCTCGTCGTCGTGATCGCGATCATGGTCTGGTCGGCCAGCTTGGCGGGCAGCAGCGCCGGGTTCAGCCCGGTGCGCAGCCAGACGACGAGCACGAACAGCACCATGACGATCAGGACGCCCAGCAGGGTGGCCGCGAGGTACTTCAGGGCGCTGGTGACGACCGCGAACCCGACCGTGCCGGCCAGGTTGGCGAGCAGGCAGAAGACGCCGACGGGGGCGATCAGCATGACGAAGCGGATCATCGTCAGCACGATCTGCTGGATCGCGTCGAAGAAGTCGAGCACCAGGCGGTTGCCCGTCTTGGCGATGACGGCGTTCAGCGCGACCCCGAACAGCAGCGAGAAGACGATGATCGGCACCATCGCCGCGGTCGACATCGCGGCGAACACGTTCGTGGAGACGAACCCGAGCAGGGTCTCCTGCCATCCGGTCGCCTCGCCCGCGGACTCCTGCAGCGACGGGTCGACGCCGCCGGAGAAGTCGATGCCCGCGCCCGGCTGCACGATGACGCTGATGCCCCAGGCGAGCACGGCGGCGACGGCGGAGAACCCGAGCATCCACGAGAAGGTGCGCAGGGCCAGCTTTCCCATGCCCGATCCGGTCATCGACCCCGTGGCGACGATCACCGACGACATCACGAGCGGCACGATCGACATCTGGATCAGCCGGATGAACATGTCGCCGACGAACTTCAGGTTCCCCGCCCACTCGCCGACGATCAGGCCGAAGACGATGCCGAGGACGGCGGCCGCCCCGATCTGGAGCGCGGGGTTCTTCAGAGCCTTCTTCATGGGGTCCTCCCGGGGAACTGCCGCCCGCCGGAGGGATGACCCGCGGGATGGACCAAAAGTAGGCTCAGCGGGCGCGCGGCCTCGCCCGATCGGCGAGACCGTAACAGGGTGTTTACGGCGACCGGGCGGGCGAAACCAGCCCGACACGTGGATGCCGGAGATGCGGCGACGGCGACGAGCTCATCCCGCCACACCACGATCGGGTGCCCGAGCCGATGCGCGATCTCCGCCGGGCTCCTGCACCGCCCGCAGGCTGCTTCGACGCCCTCCCGGGCTACCGGGCGGCTCGCGCTACGGCGCGATGAACACGATCTCGATCGGCAGCCCCTCGTTCGTCATGAACGCCCTCAGCGCGTCGGCGACGTGCCGGTCGGCCACCCGCCACTGCACGCCCACCCCGTGCCGCGACGCGACGCGCAGCTGCGTGGTGGCCTGCTTGCGGATCTTCTCGCCGGCGCTCCAGGGCACCTCGCGGATGAAGTTGTCCATCCGGCCGCCGCGTGTCCAGTGCTTCGCATCGAGCAGCTTGCCGCCCTTGAACCCCTCGAACTGCACGCCGTCGACGTAGTAGCCCATGCCGCGCGGCGTGCCGCACGACGAGAGCTCGTAGGCCTCGGCATCCGCCTTCATGTTGGTGCCGCCCTGCCCCGTGGGCTCCCAGCGTCCCGGTCCGCGCTCGGCGCGCGAGGCGGGTCGCACCTGCGTCTTCGTGGCCATCTGCGCGACCGACTGGCTGGCCTGGAAGACGCCGAGCAGCACCTCGGCGGTGAGCCGGAACGCGACCACGATGAACTCCGCGTTCTGCGCCTCGATCTGCGCCAGCGCGGCCTTCTTCGCGGCGTGCAGGCGCGGCGTCGTGCCGAGGCTCAGCGCGCGCGGATAGGTGAGCGCGAGGGGGCCGTGCACGGGCGGCGCGCTCTCCTTGTCGGGCGCGTCGCCGATGTCCTCCGCGTAGACCGTGAGCGCGCGGGGCGGCCTCTCGAAGCTCAGCACCAGCTGCACGTTGCTCTTCCGCGTCGACGTCTCGTCGTGCTTCCACGTGGCGGGGCTGACCTGCCACGAGACGAAGCCGTCGACGTAGTACTCCGCGGGCGGGCGCACGAAGCTCTGCAGTGCCCGCAGCACGCCGTCCTGTCCCTCGACGTCGGAGCGCTGCACGGCGTGCGCGAAGTTCAGCAGCAGCTCGCCGGCGACGCCGGGGTGCGAGGCCTCGAGCTCGTCGATCACGTCGTAGAGGTCGACCTCGTTCAGCAGGCACAGGTAGTCGACGGCGTCGGCCCACCGCTGCGGCTCGTGATCGTAGACGGCCCGGTCGACGAGGGCGACGGCCTGCGCGAGCGTGTCGCCCCGCGTGTCGTCGAGGCCGCGCGAGACCGACAGGAGGAGCGGCTGCGCGTAGTCCAGCGTGAACGGATCGGGCCCGTCGATCGTGAGGTCGAAGCGCAGGCCCGACCGCACCTGTCCCCCCGCGAAGACCCACCGCTCCGCCCGGCGATCGACCGTCAGATCGTAGGCGCCGGGCGCGAGGTCGGTGTCGACGCTGCCGCGATACGGGGGCCCGTCGGCCGTCGACAGCGCGACCCGCCCCGCCGCGACGTTGATCGACATGCCCGTCACCGTGGTGCGACGCCGGGCGCTGTCGCTCGCGGGGCGCCGCGGCGAGCCGCGGATCTCGGGGCTGGGCTCTCCGACGCGCTCCGACGACGGAGCGGGGCGCGTCGGCGCTTCGATCGCGGGCCGCTCCGCGGGCTCGGGCGGGTCGATGCGCGGCAGCTCGGGCGCGGCGGGCCGCGCGACCAGCGGGCGCCGGATGCCGGTGGCCGCCTCGTCGCCCATCCCTCCGTCCCCTCCGCGGGTGCCGCGCGCTCAGCGCGGGTACTCGGTCGCGACGACCTGCTCGGTGGGCAGGATCTCGGTCCACTGGCTGAACACCGCGAACGGCTCCTTGCCGAACGAGATGCCGCCCGCGAGCGGGTCGAACCCGTGCGCGAACACGGTCTCGGTGGGCAGCGCGAGCTCGGAGTTCGGGTCGCCGGGCCGCACCGGGACGGGCGTCATCGACGCGTCGTGCTCCTGTGCGATGCGGGCCGCGATGAGGAGCAGCACCTCGCGCAGGCTCTTGCCGTCGTACTCGGGCGGGTCCTGCTGCGCGTCGAAGGGGTACGGCTCGTCGAGCCCGTCGGTGCCGGCCACCTCCGGCCTGCTGAGGAACGCCATCGCGTCGCGTTCCCGCCCGGGCCGGATGGGCAGCACGGCCTTCACCCAGGGGGAGTTGAGGAACGCGTTGCGATTGGTGTCGGCGTCGAGCTGCAGGAACCAGCCCAGCGACGCGCCGAGCGGCGCGGGGTCGGACTCGTCGGTGAAGAGATATTTTCCGCGGCCCTCCATGATCGTCGACTGGAGCGCGCCCGAGGCGTTCATCGAGACGCGCTGCATCGCGCGCGGACGCCACCAGTCGGGAGCGACGAAGTAGAGCATCGCGTCGATGTCGAAGAAGTAGCGGATCAGCTCGGACGCCACGTGGTAGTCGTCGTTCTCCCATCCTGACGTCTTGCCGTACAGGCGCGAGACGATCGATCGGTAGATGATGTTGCGCTCCTCTTCGCGCAGATCCGCCTCGCGTCGCGACGGCACGCGGCTGCTGAGCTTGATGCGCTTGCGCAGGGTCGCGTAGAACAGCCGCTCGCGCTCGGCCGCCGCGGCGTCGGTGTAGTCCTTCATCGCCTCCGCGTTCTTGGCGTCGATGGCATCCTTCACGCTCTTCGTCGGCGTGTAGACCATCGTCGCCTCGAAGGGCATCGACCTCTTGCCGCCGAAGTTCGCCTTCGTGAGCCGGATGGAGAACTTGTTGGTCGTCTTGTTCGGGTTGGGCTGCAGGTCGGCGTCGGTCAGGGTGAACTGCGCCTGCTCGCTCTTGAAGTCGATGCTCGCGATGCCCTTGAGCTCGTAGCCCTCGGGCGCCGGCGGCAGGTCGATCTCGAAGCGGAACAGGATGATGCTGTTCGCGCCGGCGTTCACGTTGATCCCGTGGTTGCGGTTCTCGTGGGACAGCACATAGGTGAGGTCGGTGTCGTCGTCGCCGCCGTTGTGCTGCAGGAACGGGAGCGCGAACGTCGTCGTCACGGGCTTGTCGGGCGGATAGGGGATGGCGTCGGGGCGCTTGAACGAGGGATCCAGCGCCTCGGCCTTCTCGTGCACGAACTCCCCGGTGTCGAGGGCGTTGCCCGGGTTGTCGACGTACAGCTGCCAGCACAGCTGCTGCCCGAGGTCCTGCACCTGCACGGCGACCCGGCGCATCTTGCGGCTCAGCTCGTAGCTGACGAGGCGGTCGGTGGTGTTCTGCAGCACGTAGCGGCGGCTGGAGGTGTCGGTCGTCTCGGTCACCGTGCGGAACGTCGTCTTGAAGTTCTGCTTCACCTCGCTGGCGAGCTTCGAGGTCTGCTCGCGCATGCGCTTGTGCGTCTGCTCCTGGGCCTGCTTGCGCGACGAGTCGAGGTTGAACGAGCCGCTGCCGCTGGCCTGGAAGATCGACCCGAAGCCGCCGCTCGCCGACGTCGTCACGCCCAGCTTCATGTCGTTGGCGTTCTCGACCTTGACCGCGTCGGCGATCTCGTCGCGCAGCGTGGAGGAGTCCTCCGACCTCGTGACGGTCTCGGTGGACTGCTCCACGGTGCGCTCGACGAGGGTGCGCCGCGTGTTCACCTCGACGAGCTCGACGGTGCCGCCGGGGCTGATCCACACGTGCCCCACGGGCGGGCCGAGGAAGGTGCCGAGCTCGAAGAAGTACTCGCGGAAGCGGTGCAGGATGCCGATGGGCGAGAGGAAGAGCTCCTTCGACGGATGCCGCTCGGCGATGAACCGCACGGCCGCGAGCGCGCGCTCCCACGGCTGGATCTCGCGGGCGAAGAGCTGGCCGACGACGGACGCGTCCTCGCGCGAGAGCTGCTGGAGCAGTCGCGCCGTGACGATCTCGCGGTCGTCCGGCGCGGCGCCCTCGGATGCCGCGGGGGCCGCGAGCGTCGTCATGACGGGCGAGTCGGCGCTCTCCTGCAGCAGCGTCTGCCACATGTCGGCCACCGCCGTGGGCTGGATCTCCACGGCGTCGGCCCGCAGGGCGATCGCGCGGCCCAGCGCGGTGCCCGTGGCATCCATGAACCGCGTCGACGCCAGGCGCGGGCCCGACTCGGGCTGCGGCTCCAGATGGGCGAGGCTCGCCGCCTGCCGGAACCGGTTCGCCATGCCGGCGTGCACGCGCTCGGCCTGCAGGTTGCTGCGCCATCCGATGAGCGGCTGGTACACGCCGAACGGCTCGCTGGCGTACGGCATGACGCCGTTCGGGCGCACGCCCGGGACGACCTCGACCGGCTCGGCCGGCGGCCCGTCGGCGGGCGGGGGATCGGCGGGCGGCGGGTCGACAGGGGGCGGAGGGGGAGGAGGCGGGGCCGGGACGTCGGGGAGGGCGAGCACCCATCCCACCTCGATGTGGTCGGGGTTGCGGATCGCGTTGGCGTTCGCGATCAGCGCGACCTTGCCGACGTCGCCGTAGACGGCGAGCGCGATCGCCGAGAGCGTGTCGCCGGCGACGACCGGATGGACGCGTCCCGCATCGGGCAGCGTCAGCACCTGCCCGACGGAGATGAGGTTCGGGTCGGCGATGCCGTTCGCGGCGGCGATGAACCCGAACAGGCCGGGTGTGTTGTAGAAGCGCTGGGCGATCGCGCTGAGCGTGTCGCCGGACTGCACCGTGTACGTACGAGACATCACAGACTCCTGACGTGCCGAGGCCACCTGAGGGGGCGACATCGTGCCGGGAGGCGGCCTGTCTCGAGGCACAAGGCGCTCACAGTCGAAACGTGTGTGGGTCACACGGTCCTCCCCGTGCGGCGGCGTGTCAAGAGGGGCGAGCGTGTCACGCCACCCCCGCATTCCGCGAGACTGCATCTGCGCGCCGAGACTGCACGTGTGGAGTGCAGTCTCGGCGCACCAGTGCAGTCTCGCGGGGAGTAGTAGTTGAGGGGTGGTGGCTGCCGTGTTCGCGAGGAGTGATCCGCATCGCGCACGCCGTCTTCCTGCACGCGCTCGTGCCGCTCGTCACCGCCCGCCTGGGCGAGTCGGGCCGCCGCGCCCGCTCCGGCGTGCTGGAGGTGCTCGGCGGCATCCTGAGCGACGAGGGCTAGCGACGAGGGCTAGCGACGAGGGAGCCCGGAGGATGCCGTACGGCCGGCGCGGTCCGCGTGCGCTCCGACGACGACATCCTCCGGACATCGGTGGGCCGACCGGGTCAGGCGGCAGCGGTGACGAGGGTCGCCGCTCCCAGGATGACGGTCGTGGTCGGCCAGATCGCGGCTGCCGGCGGGTCGACGTGCGTGTCGCCGTGGGCCAGCCACAGCCGGCTGAAGACCTCTGCGAGCCAGGCCCCGAGAAGGCCGCCGACGGTTCCGATCAGCATCGCCGCCCACGCCGCTCCGCCGACGAGCGGCAGGAACGTCACTGCCGCGACGCCGGCGGGGAGCGTGATGTGGTGGGTGACGGGAACCGAGAGGCCGAGCGAGAGGAACACGAGCGACACGGCCGAGACCCCGAACATGACGGTCTGCGCGGCCCCGCCGAGCTGCGGCACGCTCTGCACGAGGGTCACGGCGACGTACGACGACAGCAGGCCCACGAAGACGCCGAGGACGGTGTTGGGGACGAACCGCTCCTGCCCCTCGATCCAGCGCCCCTTGTCGGAGGGCGAGTACGCCGCCCAGCCCGACGCTCCGGAGCCGTTGCGTGCGAGCAGCCGCGTCCTGCCGAACAGCACGCGCACGACGATCGCCGAGACGACGACCGTGAGGGCGATCGAATCGGTGTGCGAGCCGAACCACGGCGTCAGGGCGATGAGCAGCTGCGCCAGATAGCCGAAGACGCCGAACGCCGCGCCGACCAGCAGCACGTCGGGCCGCGCGAGCTTCGCCAGCGGCGTCACGATGTCCTTGCCCACGAGATCGCTCGTGCGCGCGGCGTACGCCGCGGCCGCGACGCCACCCGCGAACGCGATGTGCGGCCCGAACACGGGGCCGAACGCGATCGTGCTCAGGATCGTCGACTGGGGATCGACGATCAGCGCCACGATGCCGACGAGCACGAAGAAGCCGGTGAAGACGAACGACTGCAGCGCTCCGACGGCTGCGCCGAAGAACCCGCCGGAGGCCGCGGCGAGCGCGGAGACGAGACTGATGTCCATGGATGACTCCTCGGCCGCGCGTCACGCCGTCGCCGGGCGGGCGGCGGATGCCTTGCGCGGATCCACGAGGATCTTCACGGCGGTCTCGTTGCGGTGGATGAGGGTGTCGAAGCCCTTGTCGATGAGATCGTCCAGTCCGATGACGTCGGTGATGAACGGAGCGAGGTCGACCCTGCCGTCGCGCACGAGCGCGATCGCGGCCGGGTGGCTGTTCACGTAGGCGATCGTCCCCCGCAGGTCGATCTCCTTCAGCACCAGCTTCTGCATGTCGACGGTGGCCGGGTGCCCCCAGATCGAGATGTTCACGACGACGCCCTGCGGTCGCACCGCGTCGAGGAGCGTGTCGAGCACGACGTCGACCGACGTCGCCTCGAACGCGACGTCGGCGCCCCGCCCGTCCGTGATCCTTCGGACCTCTGCGGCGACGTCCTGCTGCGACGGGTCGATGACGTGCTGCGCGACGCCGGTGTCGAGCGCCTTCTGCCGGCGGAGCGGACTCAGCTCGGTGATGGCCACGCGCAGTCCCTCGGCCGTGAGGACGGCCGCGGTGAGCAGCCCGATCGGCCCGGCGCCGCCGACGAGCGCGACGTCGCCGGCCTTCGCGCCGCTGCGCTCGAAGGCGTGATAGGCGACGGCGAGCGGCTCGATGAGAGCCGCCTGGTCGAGGGGGATGTCTCCGATGGGGTGCACCCATCGACGCTCGACCACGATCTTCTCCGCGAGCCCGCCGCCGCGGCCGGCCAGGCCGATGAAGTTCATGTCGGGGGAGAGGTGGTAGGCGTTGTTCTGCGCGCTCGTGTCCACGCCGGGGCGCAGGATGTACGGCTCGACGACGACCCGGTCGCCGGGTGACAGGTCGTCGACGCCGGCGCCGACCGCGCTGACGACGCCGGACATCTCGTGGCCGATCGTGATCGGCGCCGCCTCGCCGGAGACGGGGTGGGGGTGGCCGGCGCGCGGGATGAAGATGGGGCCGTCGAGGTACTCGTGCAGATCGGTGCCGCAGATGCCGCAGTAGGCGACGTCGATGCTCACCGTTCCCGGCTGGAGCGGCGGCTCGGGGATGTCTTCGATCCTGATGTCGCCGCGGTCGTAGTAGCGTGCGCTCTTCATGGGGTTCTCCTTCGGTCGATCGCAGCGAGAGGTCACTGCGCGTGGGGCATGTCGGCCATGACATGTCGTGCTGTTCGCCGTGCGCGCGGGCGGGATGCTCACGTGCGCGGGCCTGTGCCCGCCCGTCGGGGACTCGGTCGGGAAGGCGGACCACCCGGCCGTGTCGGCGCGGTCGGCGACGTCGACGGTCTCGGATGGGTGGTGCGATCGCCTCGTCGCGATCGGCTTGCGGACAAGTGAAGGGCGAACGCGCGGCGCGAGGAAGCGTTGCGCGTTGTTGCAGCGGCGCGGCCGGACCCCGCCGACCGCACGGCGTCGCTGCAACCTCGTGCAACCGTGGCGACGTCGCGCCGATCGCGAGATGCTGCGGCCGGTGCCGCCGGATCCTCCGGTGGCCGGCAGAGAAGAGGTGCATGACAATGGCAATCGAGGGCAAGGTCGCACTGGTCACCGGCGGCGGACAGGGCATCGGTCGCGCCATCGCGCTGCGTCTGGCGCAGGACGGCGCGGACATCGCGGTCGTGGACGTGAACGCCGACAGGGCGCAGGCCGTGGCCGACGAGGTGCGCGCACACGGCCGGTCGGCGACGGCCTTCGTCGCCGACGTCGCGGATCGAGACCAGGTCTACGCGGCGGTCGACCACGCCGAGGCGGCGCTCGGCGGCTTCGACATCATGGTCAACAACGCCGGGATCGCCCAGGTCGACCCGATCTCCGCGGCGACGCCGGACGACGTGCGGGCGATCCTCGGGGTGAACGTCGAGGGCGTTCTCTGGGGCATCCAGGCCGCGGCGAAGAAGCTCGCCGCGCGCCGCAACCCGGGTCCGATCCGGGGGAAGATCATCAACGCCTCGTCCATCGCCGGTCACGACGGCTTCGCGTTGCTGGGCGTCTACTCGGCGACCAAGTTCGCGGTGCGCGCGCTGACCCAGGCGGCCGCCAAGGAGTACGCGGCCGACGGGATCACCGTCAACGCCTACTGCCCCGGCGTGGTCGGCACCGACATGTGGGTGACCATCGACGAGCGCTTCGCCGAGCTGACCGGCGCACCGAAGGGGGCGACCTACGAGAAGTTCGTCGACGGCATCCTTCTCGGGCGCGCGGAGACGCCCGACGACGTCGCGGGGTTCGTGTCGTACCTCGCCGGGCCCGACTCCGACTACATGACGGGGCAGTCCGGGCTGATCGACGGGGGGCTGGTCTTCCGCTGAGCGGCGCGGTACTCGTCCTCGTGCGGATGCGCGGGGTAGCCGTCGCGCGAGTCGTACCGCGCGACGGCATGGCCCGCCTCGAGCTGCGCGAGGCCGAGGTCCACGCCCGCGCCGGTGACGACGTGGCGGAGCAGCCGGTCGTGCCGGTCGCGGTCGTTCTGCCCCGCGGGGAGCTCGAGCGTCACGGGATCGCCGGGCGCGATGAAGCCCTCCAGCGCCGCGGTCGCCTCCGCGTGTCCGCACTGGTCGCGCTCGGGCGCGTCGATGCCGATGATGCGCACGCGCCCCGCGCTCGTCGCGATCGTGTCGCCGTCGACGACGAACTCGACGGTCGCGGTCTGCGTCGCCGACGCCCCGGCATCCGCGATCTCGGGCGCCGACGCGTGCCGCACGATCGCCGCGGTCAGTGCGACGGCCAGCGCCAGCGCCAGGATGCCGGCGACGGCCAGCGCCCGTGTCCGTCTCACCGCGCCTCCCGCCCGGGCAGCTCGTCCTGCCGCCCGTCCTGTCCGCCCGCTGCGACTCTATCCGCCGACGCCGACGCCGACGCCGACGCTCTGGTCCGTGTCGGCGGTGGCGGATACAGTTGGATACCTGGTCGAAAGTATCCAGAGTTATCCCGGAGGTCCCGATGGCGCAGCCGAGTCCGTACACGCCCGGCGAGGTCGCCCACTCCGTCGTGGGCCGGCGCGAGCAGCTCGCGTTCTACCGCGAACGGGCGGAGTTCATCTCCCGGCTCGGACGGCTGGCCGCGCGGGTGCGCGTGGACCACGCGGCGCGCGGCATCGGCAAGACCTCGCTGCTGCGCGAGGGCGAGCGCATCATGCGCGCCGCGGGCGTGCGCACGCTGTGGGTGACCGCGAACCCCGACGAGAGCCTCGCCCGCACCGTGCTCGCCAAGCTCCCCGCCGTCGCGGGCGACGGGCCGTCGCGGGCGCGGGGGCTCGCCCGGCTCGTGGAGAGCGCCACCCTCACGCTCGGCGTGCCCGGCGTCGTCACCGCGAGCGTCGGCGTCAAGAGGCGCGACGAGCCGCTGCCGGCGTCGGCCGCCGAGGCCTTCAAGGCCGCGATCACCGCGGCCACCGACGCGATCGCCGACGACGGCGGCTCGGGGCTCGCGATCTTCCTCGACGAGATCCAGTCTGCCGACCCCGAGAGCCTGCGCGTCATCGCCTACGCGTGGCAGGAGCTCGCGAGCGAGCGGCCCGACACGCCCGCGGGCATCTTCGCGGCCGGGCTGCCGAGCAGCGCCGAGACGATCTCGGCCGCCGTCACCTTCGCCGAGCGGTTCGAGTACCGCGCCCTGCCGACCCTGCAGGACAGCGACGTCGCCCTCGCGCTCGTCATGCCCGCGCAGGAGCTGCGCGTGCAGTGGATGCCCGACGCCCTGCGCCTCGGCGTCGAGAGCGCCCGCGGCTTCCCGTACAAGGTGCAGCTGATCGGCCACGAGGCCTGGGCCGCCGCCGGCCGGCCCGATCCCGGCGGCGCCATCGCCGAGGGGCACGTGCGGCAGGGGCTCACGGTCGTCGACGACCAGATGCGCGAGCTGTTCCGGGCCCGCTGGGGCGCCGCCACCCGCGCGGAGCGCGGCGTGCTGCGCGCCATGGCCCGTCTCGGCGGCGACGACGTCAAGCGCGAGGACCTCGCGGCCGAGCTGAACGTGTCGTCCCGCGCGATCAGCGGCGCCCGCGCCCGCCTCATCCGCAAGGGCATCATCGAGGCGACCCGGTTCGGCTACGTCTCGTTCACCGTCCCCGGCTTCGCCGAGTACATCCTCGCGAGCGACGGCCCCGGCGCGGACTAGCTGCAGCGCCCCCGTTTCTCCCCGCGAGGGTGCCAGTTGTCCGCGCGAGGGTGCCAGTTGTCCCCGCGAGGGTGCTGGTTTTCTCCGCGGGGGTGCTGGTTTTCTCCGCGGGGGTGCTGGCTATCTCTCCGAGGGTGCCAGTTGTTCCCGCGAGGGTGCTGGTTGTCTCCGCGGGGGTGCCAGTTGTCCGCGCGAGGGTGCTGGTTGTCCTCGCGAGGGTGCCTCAGGCGTGCGCCGTGATCGCGGCATCCACCTCGTCGCGCGTCGGCGGGTTCGCGCCCGCGCGCGACACCGTGATGCCGGCCATCACGGCCGCGCGCCGCAGCGCCCGCTCGAAGGCGTCGGGCGACGAGAACAGCTCGTCGTCGGTCAGCGCGCTCGCGATGAGGCTCGCCATGTACGCGTCGCCGGCGCCGATCGTGTCGACGACCTCCACCGTCAGCGGCGCGACCCGGCGGATGCCGCCGGGCCCGATGCCGATCGCGCCCTCGCCGCCCCGCGTGACGACGGCGAGGCGCGGGCCGAGTCCCGCGATCTCGGCGAGCACGTCCTCGGGCGCGACGCCGGGGTAGAGCCACTCGGCGTCCTCGTCGCTGAGCTTCACGATGTCGGCGACCGCGGCCGCCTGCCGGAAGCGCTCCCGCGCGCTCTCGCGCGGGCCCACGAGCGCGGGGCGGATGTTCGGGTCGACCGACACGAGCGCCGTGCCCGCCGCGCGCCGCAGCGCCTCGAGCGCCGTCGACCCGCCCGGCTCCAGGAACAGGGCGATCGAGCCCGTGTGCACCAGACGCGCGTCGGCGACGTCGGGCTCGGCGAGCGTCCCGTCGATCTCGAAGACGTACTCGGCCGATCCGTCGGCGCGCAGCCGCGCGTGCGCCGTCGACGTGGCCGCGTCGGTCCACGACGCGTCCGCCAGCTCCGACCCCGATGAGCGCACCTGGGCGGCGATGCGCTCGCCCCGCGCGTCGCGGCCGATGCGGGTGAGCAGCCGCGTGGGCACGCCCTGCCGCGCCACGCCGACCGCCACGTTCGCGGGGCTGCCGCCGACGAGCTCCCGGGTGCCCTCGGGCGACTCCACGATGTCGATCAGGGCCTCGCCGACGATGAGCGCATGAGTCATGGCATCCATCATGGCGTGCCCGCCGCGAAACGCCCAGGACCGGGAGCGGCGTCGGAGCCCGACGAACCTCGGGGAATCGCGCGAAGCGCGGATGATCTCGCGGCATCCGATCCGAGGTCCGTCGGATTCTCCGGAGTTCGGGGCTACTCCTCATCAATTCCTCATCAATCATGCGCGATGTCTCACGCGTGATACACTGTCGGCATGACATTGACGCAGACTGTCACCGTGCGCGACGTGCGTAACCAGGGCGGGCGCGTGCTCGACGAGGTGGCGCGGGGATCGACCTTCATCGTGACGCGCGACGGTGCGCCGATCGCGGAGTTGCGCCCGATACGTCGGAAGGGGCTCTCGGCGGCGGAACTCATCGCACGTCGTCGTATGCTTCCCGACATGGAGCCCGACACGCTGCGTCGCGATATCGACATGATCGTGGACATGACGCTGTGACCGAGCCGGAGCGCGGGCTGATCGACACAAACATCGTCGTGCTGTTGAAGCATCTCGACCCGAGCGTCCTGCCCGACGAGCCCGTCATCAGTGCCGTGACCCTCGCAGAGCTGTCGGTCGGTCCGCTCGTGACCGATGATCTGCGTGAACGTTCGGTCCGACAGGCCCATCTGCAGCAAGCCGAGGCCGATTTCGATGCGCTTCCGATGGATGCGGACGTTGCCCGCGCCTTCGGACGTGTCGCCGCTGACCTCCGACGCCGGGGACGCAAGACCTCGGCCCGAGCATTCGACGCGCTCATCGCCGCGACAGCAGTGGCACACGGGCTGCCGCTGTACACCTGCAATCCCGACGACTTCGACGGTGTCGAAGGGCTCGACGTACGGGCGATTCTCCGCCCGGGCGCGTAGCCGGGCTCATCCCCACAGCGCGGCGACGCGGTCGGCCGCCTCGCGCAGGCGGCCGAGGTGGCGCGCCTCGGCGGAGATGCGCCGTGGCTCCGACGCGAGGGCGAGGGCGCCCGCGAGGCGGTCGCCGACGCGCACGGGCACGGCGATGCACGCGCGCCCGGGCTCGATCAGCCCCACCTGCTGCGCGTAGCCGCGCACGGCGGTGGCCTCGGCCAGCTCGACGACCTCCTCCCGCGGAACCCGCGCGACCCGCGCCGCGCGGGCGGGCGGAAGCTCCACGAGCAGCACGTGGCCGATCGCCGAGCGCGCCGGCTCCGCGACGAGCGTCGCGGCGTCGGCGAGGGGACGATCGGGGTCCTCGTCGACGATCTCGATGCGCTCGTTCGCGAACCGGGCGAGATGCGCGGCCGCGCCCGTCTCGCGGCGCAGCTCGGTGAGCACGACGGCCTCGGGGCGCGGCGCGAACGACAGCAGCTGGGCGAGCTCGACGACGCGCACGCCGAGGATGAACCCCGTGAGGTCGGGCCGGCGCAGCAGGAACTCCTGCTGCACGAGCGAGTTCACGACGCGGTACACGGTCGACCGCCCGACGCCCAGCGTCTCGGCCAGCTCGTTCGCCGAGATGCCGGTGCGGCGCTGCGCCACGAGCTCGAGCACGCCGAACGCGAGCGCCAGCCGGTCACCGCTGCCGATCGCGCCCGACGCGCGCTCGGCCCGTGACTGGCTCATGTCTGGCCGCCGATGGTGTCGGCCGTCACGGGCGAGTCGTACATCCCCAGCCGGCCGGCGACGCCGGGATGCCGGGCGCGCACGAGCAGCGCGACCGCCACGCCGGCGATGAGCGCCACCGAGGCCCACATCGTGGCCACGTCGCCGCGCGGCGGCACGACGACGTAGTGCACGAGCGTGGCCGCGAGCGCGGCGCCGACGAGCGCGGCGGGCAGCGCCGAGATCCACCGGAACTCGCCGATGCGCAGCAGGAAGGCGGGCGCCGCGAGCGCGACGAGCAGGTACGCGAGCGTGTACCCGATGACCGACACGGTGTCGGCGGCGCGGTCGACAGCCGGGTCGAGCGGGGCGACGAGCACCGCGGCCAGCGGGATCACGGCGACCGCCGCGGTGATCACGGCGCCGCCGCGGGCGGGCGTGCCCCGCGAGCCGGTGCGGCCGAACAGGCCCGGCAGCAGGCCCTCGCGGCTCATCACGAACGTGAGGCGCACGAGCGCCGTCGTCGTCGCGAGCGTGCACGCGAGGAACGACAGCGCCACGATCACCTCCACGAGCGGGCCGATGCCGCGCCACCCCACCGCCTCGCCGATCGCCGCGAGCGCGATGTCCGAGCCGCCGGACGAGCCGCCCGCCGAGCCGCCGGATGCCGCCGCGCCCGCTCCGGACGACGCGCTGCCCACGGTGTGCGCCGAGGCGCCGATGAGGTAGCTCAGGCACACGGCGACGACCGTCCACAGCAGGGCGCGCGGCACCGTCGCCAGCGGCCGCCGCGTCTCGGGGCCGAGCGCGACGCCCGACTCGAAGCCGACGAAGGCGATGAGGCCCACCGCCATGCCCGACAGCACGGCGTCCAGGTCGATGCCCGCGTCCATGCGCGGCACGAGCGCCGACAGGTTCCAGCCGTGCGCGGCGAACACCGTCACGGCGACCGCGACGATCGCGATCATCCCGATCGCCTCGACGACGAGCAGCACGCGCGTCGAGATGCGCACGCCGCGCATGACCACGACCGCGACGAACGCCGCGAAGCCCACGACGAGCACCGCCGCGAGCCACGGCGGCGGCGTCCCGCCCGCGAGGAGCGTCGCGATGCGCCGCGCCGAGTCGAGCAGGCAGCCGAGCGCGATGCCCGCGTACCCCAGGCCGAGCGCTGCGCCCGTGACGATGCCGGCCGTGCGGCCCAGGCCGCGCACGGCGAACGTGTACAGCGAGCCCGTGCTCGCGATGCGCCGGGCGAACACCGAGATCGTCGCGGCCAGCAGCACGACGACGACGATCGTCGCCGCCATCGCGATCGTCGCGAACCCGCCGGCCTGGTCGCCCACGACGCCCGGGTTGACGAGCGCGACGCCCGCGGGGGCGACCGCCGCGACCGACTGCGCGACGACGTCGATGCCGCCCGCCCGCCGCCGGCGCAGCCCGTTGAGCGGCGACGTCGCCTCCAGGCCCGCGACCGGCACCCGCTGGGCGATCGCCCGTTCCAATGACCGCACTGCGCCTCCCGTCGAGACACCGACGCTATGCGCGCGGTATTGCCCCGTGCGCACCGCCGTGTTTCGCCCCGATCACACGGTGTGGAACGCCGGATGCCGAGAACGGATGCCGCGTCCCGCTCCACGTCGGCGGATCTTCACACCGCGGCACCACCCGCGAAAACCGCCGCTGGGAGTGTCGGGGCACCCGATGTCCCCGACGACTTGTGACGAGGAGCGCGACGAATGATCTGGATGCTGATCTCGGCCCTGCTGGGCGCTCTGCTGCTGCTGGCCGGCATCCCCAAGCTGCGCGACCGCGCGGGCATGCTCGCCGCCGTGCAGGGCTACCGCCTGCTGCCCGCACCCCTGGAGCGCGTCGTCGCGGCCCTGCTGCCGCTCGGCGAGGTCGCGCTCGGCGCCCTGCTCGTGACGGGCCTCGCGGTGCCGTTCGCGCCCGCCGCGGCATCCGCGCTGTTCCTGGTGTTCTTCGGGGCGCTCGCGATCAACCTGCTGCGCGGGCGGCGCGAGCTCGACTGCGGCTGCTTCTCGTTCGCGGCCGCGGGGCACGCCCCGCGCATCGGCTGGCTCCACGCCGTGCGGGCCCTCGTGCTCGCCGCCGCGGCCGCCGCGCTCGCGCTCGCGCCGGGCGGCTACGGCCTCGCCGTGACGCCGCTGCCCGAGTCGCTGCTCGCCCTCGCGCTCGCCGGGGTCGTCGTCGCGGCCGGCCTCTCGACGGTCGCGCTGCGGCCCGTCTTCCACCCCGGCCGCCGCTCGGTCGACACGCACCTGGCGGGCGCCGCCGCCGAGCTGCGCGCGCACACGACGCCGCGCGCACGCGACACCGCGCACGCCTGACGCCGCGCACCCATGACACCACGCACCTGAACCGAAGGATCCTCGAATGACCGTCTTCCTCCTCACCGCGGTGATCGTGCTCGCGATCGCCGTCGCGTTCCTGTTCCTCATGAACCTCGCCCTCGCCCGCGAGATCGGCCGCGTGCAGGTGCGCCTCGGGCCGCTCGGCGCGCGGATGATGGACAACGGGCCCAAGATCGAAGAGGTCGGTCCCTCGTTCCGCGGCCTGTCCGACCACCTCGGTCGCGTCGTGAGCGTGGGCGGCCACCGCGACAAGCCGCAGCTGCTCATGTTCACGGGCCCCAAGTGCTCCACGTGCAAGAGCCTGCTGCCGGGCATCAAGGCGCTCGCGAAGGCCGAGCGCAAGGACCTCGAGGTCGTCATGATCTCCGACGGCACCCCCGAGGAGCATGCCGCCTTCCTCGCCGGCTCCGGCATCCGCGACGAGCTCTCCTACGTCGACGCCCGCGACGTGGGCATCGCCTACCAGGTCGGCACGACCCCCTACGGCGTCATCCTCGACGCGCACGGCCGCATCCGCGCCAAGGGGCTGTGCAACCAGATGGCGCATGTCGAGAGCCTGCTGAACGCCCTGGAGACCGGAACGCCCTCGCTGCAGCACCTGCACGAGCAGGCGCTGACGCACTGAACCCTGGCCCCCTCCCCGAACGAGCACGGACGCGAAGGAGATCGCACCGACATGACTGAGAACAGATACCCGGTCGACGAGTCGACCATGCAGGAACAGGCCGAGTGGATGGCCGGGCGCGGCGGCAGCCTCATGAGCCGCCTCGGCCGCCGCATGTCCGAGCGCACGTCGCGCCGCTCGATGCTCGGCCTGCTGGGCCGGTGGGGCATCGGCGCCGCCGGCGTCGCCATCATCGGCAGCCTCCCCGTCACCCGCGCCGCGCTCGCGGCGGCGGCCGAGGAGCCGGCCGAGCAGCTCTTCCCCGCCTTCGACCAGACCGGCGACTCGTCGGTGTGCGAGTACTGGCGCTGGTGCAACATGGACGGCACGCCGTGCACGTCGTGCGCGGGCGGCGGCATGACCACCTGCTCGCCCGGCTCGAAGCCCGGCGCCGAGTTCTGGGTCGGATGCTGCACCAACCCCGAGGACGGCAAGACCTACCTCATCGCCTACTACGACTGCTGCGGCGCCCCCGGCTGCTCCAACACCTTCTGCGGCCAGCCCGACAACCAGGCCATCATGTACAACCCCGTCTCGGGCTCGTTCGACCAGGAGATCATCTGGTGCGTCTCCGACGAGTCGCAGGCGTACACGTGCACGATGGCGCCGATCATCGGCAAGGACTGCCAGGTCACCCCGGCCGTGCGCCCGAAGGCGGGGGCGGGATCGCGATGACGACGACACGCGCACGCGGCATCCGCACCGCCGGCCTCGTCCTCGTCGGCGCCCTCGCGCTGAGCGCCTGCACGGCGAGCCCGGATGCCGAAGAGGGCACCACCCCGCTCGGCCTGGAGCAGGGGCGCGTCACGCACCCCGTGCAGGAATGGCACGAGACCGACGAGACGACGACGCTCGGCTCGTCGGACGAGGAGATCCCCTCCGACGACGAGATCCCGCAGAAGCTGCACGTCGGCCGCATCCAGCCGATCGGCGAGGACCAGATCGTGATCATGGGCTCGGGCTGGGGGCTGGAGATCACCTCCGCCGCCGTCGACCCCGCCACGGGCGCCGTCACGGCGCTCTTCGCGACCGGCCCCGGCATCTGGGACCCCGTGCTGCACCCCTTCGTCGGCGCGACGTCCGACGACCCCGCGCTGCTCGCCCAGGAGGTGTGGCGCCCGCGCGGGTCGCGCGGCGCCGCCGACTTCACGATCTCGACCTACTCGGGCAACCTGCTGGAGCCCGACGAGATCCTCACCCCCGACTACACGCGCCCGCACTCGCGCTGGGGATCGAGCGCCGTGACCGACGACGGAAGGTTCTTCGCCTTCTGGGACGACGCGTTCTTCGGCATCCGCGTCTACGACCTCGAGAACGGCACCGAGACCGGCGCCCTGCAGCTCACCGGCTGCGGCCCCTTCACGTGGGCCGTCGAGCACCGCGTCTACTCGGTGTGCGAGGACAAGCGGCAGCTGCTGGAGCTGACGATCGCCGACGACGGATCGATCGAGGAGACGGGACGCGAGGCCGTGCTGCCGGGCGACTTCGTCAGCAACCGGCACGCGAGCATGGCGCACGACGCCGGCACGGCGCTGCTCGTCTCGGCCAACGGCGACGTCTACGTGCTCGACGTCTCGGACGGCCTGCCCGCGGCATCCGTCACGCCCGTCGGCAACGCGGGACAGGACTCGGGCCGCTTCGACCAGGCGATCATCAACAATCCCGCGACGAGCCTCGTCATCAGCTACACCGACTCGGCGATCCACCCGCACTCGAAGGACGGCGGCGACGAGGTGAAGCTCATCCTCTCCGACCCCGCCACGTTCCGCACGCTCGCCACGCTGGAGCTGGAGGGCATGAAGCTCACGTCGATCGACGGCGTCGGCTACTCCGTCGACGGGGCGACGCTCTACGTCGTCGGCACGGGGGCGGAGGATGCCACCGAGATCGTCGGCTTCGACGCCCTCACCGGCGCGGAGACCTCCCGGTCGACGCTGGAGGGCTTCACCGACTCGCCGAGCCGCATCATCACCCCGCAGGTGATCGGATGAGCCGGCCCGGAGCCGGCCTGCCGGCACGCACCCTCGGTCGGCGCGGATTCCTGCGGCTCGGCGCCGTGGGAGCCGGCGCCGTGGGGCTCGGCGCGCTCGGCCTCGGCACGCTGGGGCTGAGCGGCTGCGCCTCGGCGAGCGGCGCGGCCGGCGGTGCGGCGCAGGCGGCCGGCTCCGGGCACGACTACATCCTGGCGACCGACCCCGAGGTCGCCGCCGCCGAGGCCGCGCGGGCCGCGAGCGGCCGCACCGCGACGTTCGCGCTCGCGGCCGCCCCCGCGCTCGTCGACCTCGGCGGCCGGCAGGTGCACACGTGGGCGTTCGGCGGCAACGCCGTCGCGCCCGAGCTGCGGCTCGGCAAGGGCGACCGCGTCAAGGTCGCCGTCACCAACGGCCTGCCCGAGGACACCACGGTGCACTGGCACGGCATCCGCATCCGCAACGACATGGACGGCGCGGCCCCGGCCACGCAGGCGCCCATCGCACCGGGCGGGCCCGCGTTCGACTACGACTTCATCGCGCCCGACCCGGGCACGCACTGGTACCACTCGCACAGCGGCCTGCAGGCCGACCGCGGGCTGTTCGGCGCCCTGATCGTCGAAGACCCCGCCGACGCGACGGGGGCCGACGCCGACGCCGTGCTCGTGCTCGACGACTGGGTCGACGGGCTCGGCGTGACGCCCGACGCCGTGCTGCTCGCCCTCAACCCCGCCCTCGGCGGCGGGCACGGCGGGCACGGCGGCGCCTCGGCCTCGCCGTCGGCGGCGCCGGGCGTCCCCGACGGCGAGCTCGCCGCGGCGATGCGCCTCGTCGCCCAGGGGCACGGCGACTCCGCGCCCCTGGGCGGCATGACCCAGCACATCGCCTACCCGCTGCACCTCGTCAACGGACGGCCGCCCGAGGACCCGCTGCCGGTCGAGGCCGTCGCGGGCCAGCGGCTGCGGCTGCGCGTCATCAACGCCGCCGCCGAGACCCCCTACCGGTTCGCGGTCGCGGGGCACGAGCTCACGATCGTCGCGGTCGACGGCTTCGACGTCACGCCGCAGACCGCCGACACCGTCATCCTCGGCATGGCGCAGCGCGTCGACGTGCTCCTCACCGTGCAGTCGGGCGCGTGGCCGATCGTCGCCGCCGTCGAGGGACGCGAGGGGCACGCCGCCACCGTGCTGCGCACGGCCGACTCCGTGCCGCTCTCGGGACCGCTGCCCGCGTCGCTGCCCGAGCACGGCCGGCGCCTCGTCATGGAGAGCGAGCTGCGGCCCGCGGCATCCGTGGTGCTCGACGACCGGGCGCCCGACCGCGACTACCGCGTCGAGCTGATCCAGGCCGGCGACCGGTACGCGTGGGGCATGGCCGGCGACGACGCGGGACGGCTCGTCATGAAGCAGGGCGAGCGCGTGCGCATCACCATGACGAACGCGACCGACATGTGGCATCCCATGCACACGCACGGTCACACGTTCGCCGTGCCCGACTACGGCGGGCTGCGCCGCGACACCGTCAACGTGCTGCCCGGCACCGAGCTCGCGATCGAGTTCGACGCCGACAACCCGGGCGAGTGGATGTTCCACTGCCACAACTCCTACCACTTCGAAGCAGGGATGACCGCGAACCTGCGGTACATCCGGTGAAAGGACGCCATCCATGAAGCTCCGCACTCTCGTCGTCCCCGTCGCGCTCGCCGCCGCCGTCGTCGTGCTCGCCGGGTGCAGCGACGCCGCACCCGAGCCCGCGGTGACGGTGATGGTCACCGACATGTCGTACCAGCCCGCCGACATCACGGTGAAGCCCGGCGACACGGTCGAGTGGGTCTTCGACGACGGCGGCATGCCGCACGACGTCGCGGGCGACGGTCCGCTGGAGGGCGTGCTGCAGAGCGAGCTGCTCACCGAGGGCAGCTACACCTACACCTTCGACGAGGCGGGCGAGTTCGGCTACCACTGCACGCCGCACCCCATGATGGTCGGCACCGTCACCGTCGAGGGATGACGGTGCGTCGCGTGGCCGCCCTGACCCTGCTGCTCGCGCCGGCCGTGCTGGCCGGCTGCGCGGGCGCGGTCGTCGAGGTCGGCATCCGCGACCTGCGGTTCACGCCCCAGGAGGTGACCGTCAGGGTCGGCGACACCGTGCGGTGGCGGTTCGACGACGAGGGCCTCTACCACCACGTCGAGGCCGACGACGCCTCGTTCGACAGCGACATCGTCGGGGAGGGCACGTACGACGTCACCTTCACCGAGCCGGGCACGTATCCGTACGCGTGCTCCGTGCACCCCTATATGACCGGGACCGTCGTCGTCTCGGAATGATCCCGCCGCGGCTCCGACCGCGGCCCCGTGAATGGAGGAATCCCATGACAACGATCGACGCACCGCTGCGGGAGAGCCTGTCGCACCCCGTGCTGGACGCCGACCTGCCCCAGCTCCGCCCGACCGTCGCCGAGGCGGTGCCCGGCCGGGCGCGCGCCCTGCTGCCCGTGAGCGCCGCCGTCGTCGGCGCGGGCGCCGCCCTGGTCGCCGCACCCGCGGCATCCACCGCCATGACCGCCGCGGTCGTCGGCGCGGGCCTGCTCACCGCGATCGCGGCGAACTGGTCGACGTGCGGCATGTCGGTCGCGGGCGTCGTCGCGGCGCCCAAGCAGCCCGACCGCCCGGGCTCGTCGACGCCGGCCCGCCGCCTGGCCTGGCACGCCTTCGGGTCGATCCTCACGGGCGCGCCCACCGGCGCGATCCTCGGCGCGCTCGGCCTGCTCGTCGGCGGGGTCGTCGGCGTCGGCTGGGCGCTCGGCATCTGGGCCGTCGCCGCGCTGCTCTACGGGCTGCACGAGCTCGGCGCGCTGCGCATGCCCACGCCGATGCGGCGCCGGCAGCTGCCGCGGCACCTGCGCCGCACGATGGCGCCGAACCGGGTGTCGTTCCTGTTCGGCACGATGATCGGCCCCGGCTTCGTCATCTTCATCCGCTCGAGCGCCTACTACCTGCTGGTGCTCGGGCTCGTGCTCGCGGGCGATCCCGTGCTGGGCGCCGTGCTGTTCACCGTCGTCTCGCTCGGCCGCTGCCTGCCGAGCCTCGCGGCGATCGTGCACACGCGCGCCGGCGGCACGATGCCGGGCTTCCTCTCGGCGATGTGCCTCGTCGACCGCCGCGTGCAGGCGATCACGGGCGCCGGCCTCGTGGGCCTCGCCGCCTTCGCCGCCGCGGCCCTCGCCGTCTGAGGCGCGCTGCCGTTCACAACTCAGGAAGAATGCCCCCGGTGCGGGCCGTGCGCGGCCGGCACCGGGGTTTCTTCCTGAGTCGTGCACGGGGTCGGGGGGGCGGATGCCTCACTCCAGCCCGTACACGTGCGTGCGCACCCAGCGGCCGGCGGTGCGGACCGCGCGGTCCATGGGGGTGCCGAGCGGGTTGTCGCTGATCATGTACGTCCACGTCGCCGAGGGGCGGCGCAGCGCGGTCGGCGCGGCCAGCAGCGCCGCGGCGCGCGCATAGGCCTCGTCGAAGAAGCCCGCGAAGGCGCGCAGCGCGATGCGGTGGAACTCGTCGGCCGGGTTCAGTCCGGCGAGGGCCTGCAGATGGATGCCGTCGCGCACGGCGCTCAGGTGCGCGAGATGCTCGCACCACTGCTCGTCGAGGCACCACAGCACGACGTCGCGCGCGGCGGCGGATGCAGGCATCCCGAGCCGAGCGCCGTCGACCTCCCCGCGCAGCACCTCGTCGCGGTGCGCGAGCACGGTGTCGCGCTGCCGCGCGATCGCGCGCGAGTACGCCCACGTGGCGCGATGCCGGTCGCGCCGGGCCCCCTCGGCGATGCGCTGCGCCTGGTCGACGACGCGCACCGCGGCGTCCGTGCGGGCGCCTGCCGTCCTGCGCCCCAACAGGGCACCGTGCCCCGCCGCGGCACCGTGCCCCGCCGCAGCGCCGTGCCCTGCCACGGCCGCGTGCAGCCGGGGCAGCAGGTGCGGCGGCGTGTGCGTCCGCACGAGCTCGTCGGTCGCGGCCACCAGCGTGAGCGTCTCGCCCGGATCGCCCTGCCGACCCGCGCGGCCGCGCAGCTGCGCGTCGAGGCGCTGCGACGGATAGCGTCCCACCGCGATCACGGCCAGGCCCCCGGCATCCGCCGCCGCGTCGCGGGCGGCCTCGTCGGGACCGCCGAGCCGGATGTCGGTGCCCCGGCCCGACAGCTGCGTCGAGATCGTGACGGCGCCCGGCTCGCCCGCACGGGCGATCACCGCCGCCTCCTGCGCGTCGTTGCGGGCGTTGAGCACGCGCGCCGAGACGCCCGCCTCCGCGAGCACGGCGCCCAGCCGCTCCGACTCGGCGACGCTCTGCGTGCCCACGAGCACGGGGCGGCCCGCCTCGTGCCGCGCCCGCACGGCCTCGACGACCGCGCGCTCGCGGCTTCCGGCATCCGGGAACACCCGATCCGGGTGGTCCACGCGCCGGTTCGGCAGCCGCCGCTCGATGCGCCCGGCGGGCAGCTCGTAGAACTCCGCGAGCTCCGCGGCGACCGCCAGCACCGTGCCGCTCATGCCCGACAGCGTCGCGTAGCGGCGCAGCAGGTCGTGCACCGTGAGCGTGTCGAGCACCCGACCCGGTGACGACACCGCGACGCCCTCCTTCGCCTCGACGGCGGCGTGCAGGCCGTCGGGCCAGCGCTGCAGGTGCGCGACGCGGCCGCGCGCCGTGTTGATCAGCCGGATGCCGTCGTCGTCCACGAGATAGTCCACGTCGCGCGCGACGAGCACGTGCGCGTGCAGCGCGAGGTTGACGCGCGTGAGCAGCGGCGCGTGCGCCTCGTCGAAGAGGTTCACGCCGCCGAGCCGGCGCTCCAGCAGATCGAGCCCCGCATCGGTGAGCGAGACGGTCGCGCGATCGTCGTCGACGGCGAAGTGCACGCCGGCATCCAGTGCGCGCACGAGCGCGTCGGCGTCGGTGACGTCGTCGGCCTCGTCGTCCGACGAGCCCGCGAGCACGAGGGGCGACATCGCCTCGTCGATCATGACGGCGTCGGCCTCGTCGACGATCGCGGCGTCGAGCACGGGGCGCACGGCGTCGGCTGCTCCGGTGACGAAGCGGTCGCGCAGCACGTCGTAGCCGACCTCGCTGACGGGCGCGTAGACGACGTCGGCGAGGTAGGCGCGACGACGGTCGTCCGCCGACGTGCGCTGGCCGATCCAGGCAGGGGTGAGCCCCAGCAGTGCGAAGAGCGGACCCATCCAGGTCGCGTCGCGCTCGGCGAGATAGTCGTTCACCGAGAGCACGTGCACGCGGCGGCCGGCGAGCGCGAGGCCCGCCGCCGCGAGGGCGCCCGCGAGCGTCTTGCCCTCGCCCGTGTCGAGCTCGACGGCGTGACCGCTCACCAGGGCGGATGCCGCGGCGAGCTGCCCGTCGAACGGGCGCTGCCCGATCGCGCGGGTCGCGGCCTCGCGCAGCAGGGCGAGCAGCTCGGGGGAGCCGGGCGCGGTCCGCGCGGCGGCCCGCGCGGCGGCGGCGAGATCGGCGTCGTCCCGCGCCGCGGCACGGTCGGCGTGGGCGGCCGCGGCGGCGGCATCCCTCTCGAAGCGGCGCAGCGACGACGTGCCCGGCGCGTTCGCGACCCGGGCCAGCCACCGTCTCATGCCGCCCATCCAAGCACGTGCGGCCTGTGTTTCCGGGGCATGTGCCGTTCACGACTCAGGAAGAACGGGCCGGATGCGGGGCGTGAGCGGCCGGGCCGGGCATTCTTCCTGAATCGTGAACAGCAGCAGCCGGGTCTGGCACGTGCCGCGCGGTCACCCGCGCCGCACGGCCGACAGCAGGGGACGGGTGGATGCCAGGGCCGCGAGCACGAGGCCGAAGCCCGCCACGAACGTGAGGGCGACGATCGCGATCGGCAGCGGCGCGACGAGCACCGAGAACCCGACGATGGGGAAGGCGAGCACGGCGCCGACGGCCGCGCCGCCCACGGCGGCCCAGCGCAGCGGCACGGTCACGGTCATCCGGCGCGCGCGCCGCACCTCTGCCTCGGGCACGCCGAGGCGGTCGAGCGCGACGATGAGGTCGCGGTCCTCGAGCACGGACGCCGCCTGCGTCACCCCGACGGAGCATGCGAGCAGCACGAACCCGGCGCCGAGGGTCACGAGCACGCCCGTGCGGATGTCGGCGAAGATCGTGCCCGCCTCGTCGCCCGCCAGGTCGGCGATGCTCGCGCCCGCGCCGCCGACCACGGCCGTGAAGGCGATCGCCGCGATGCCCGACACCCGCCGCCACGCCGTCGCCGCGTTCGCGGCGAGCTCGCGGCCCGCGATGAGCTTCGCGGGCGTGTCGGCGCGCCGGGCGATGCGCCGGCCCCGCGCCGCGACGAGGGGCGCGCCGATGAGGTTGATCACGAGCATCGCGGCCGCGAACAGGCCCAGCAGGATGCCGGGCCCGAGCAGCTGCATGAGCGCGGACGGGTTCGCCACGAGCAGCGCCACGACGGCCAGCAGCACGGCGCCGACGACGATCAGCGCGAGCCGTCGCGGGGGAGCGTCGGTGCGGCGCCGCACGCCCAGCGGGGTGAGGCGCACGCGACGCAGCCCCACGGCCGCGCTCGCCGTCGCGAGCAGCGTGACGGCGCCGACGGCGAGGGCGACGAGCGGCCAGCCGGCCCACACGGCGTCGACGCCCACGGGTCCGCCGAAGAACGGCAGCAGCCCGACGAGGGGCAGCACGAGGCCGTAGAGGCCGACGCCCGCGATCGCGCCCGCCAGGGCGGTCGCCGACGCCTCGATGACCGTCATCGTCGAGACCTCGGCGCTCGTCGCGCCGAGCAGCCGCAGTGTGGCCAGCCGGTCGCCGCGGCGCCGGCTCGACAGGCGCGCCGCCGCGGCGCCGAGGGTCGCGACGGGCACCGCGAGCAGCGTGAGGGCGAGCAGGCTCAGCCACACGTACAGCTCGCCGAACTCGCCGCTCGCGGTCGTGAGGAACATGCGCGTGCCGCCCGCGACGACGAGCAGCAGCGCCGTCGTGACGGCGAAGGCGACGACGGGCAGCACGATCGCGGCGCGCCCCTGCCGCGAGGGGCGCGCGAGCAGCGCCGTGAGCGTCAGCACGCGATGCACGGGAGACACGGATGCCGCGGTCGCGGCCGGCGGCACGGGCAGCGCCACCGCGGTCATCGCCGGGCCTCCGCCGCGGCGGGGACGCCGGCGGCGGCGGGTGCGCCGAGAGCAGCGTGCGCGGCTGGGATGCCGGGTGCGCCGGGTGTGCTGGGTGCGCTGGGTGCGCTGGCTGTGCCGGGGACGCCGGGTGCGGCGGGTGTGCCGAGAGCAGCGTGCGCGCCGGCTGTGCCGGGGATGCCGGGTGTACCGGGTGCGCTGACTGCTCCGGGGATGCCGGGCGCGTGGATGCGGCCGTCGCGCATATGCAGCACGCGGTGGCAGCGCCGGGCGACCTCGGGGTCGTGGGTCACGACGACGAGGCTGCGCCCCTGGCCGATCGTGGCCTGCAGCAGGGCGCTCATCACCTCGTCGCCCGTCGCGGTGTCGAGGGCCCCCGTGGGCTCGTCGGCGAACACGACCGGCGCGCCGGTCACCTGCGCGCGGGCGATCGCCACGCGCTGCGCCTGGCCGCCCGACAGCTGGCCGATGCGGCGCTGCTCCATGCCGGCCAGTCCCAGCGCGGCGAGCCAGCCGGCGGCGTGCGCCTCGGCCTGGGCCCGCGGCATCCCCGTGACGAGCAGCGGCAGCGCCGCGTTCTCGACCGCGGTCAGCTCGGGCAGCAGCAGGTGGTCCTGGAACACGAAGCCCACGAGCGTGCGGCGCACCGCCGACCGCTCGTTCTCGTTCAGCCCGACGAGCTCGAGGGGCTCCGCGCCGGGGCGGGCGAGGCGCACCGATCCGGCGTCGGGGGCGATGACGGCGGCCAGGCAGTGCAGCAGCGTCGTCTTGCCCGAGCCCGAGGCGCCCATGATCGCGACGGCCTCGCCCGGGGCGATCGTCACGTCGACGTCCGCGAGGGCGAGGAGGTCTCCGTAGGTCTTGGTCAGGCCGGTGGCGGCCACGGCGGGAGTATGCATGCCTCCAGCCTCGCCGCCGGGTCGCGCTGCGTCGTCGCCCGCCGGGTGTATCCCGATACGCCGCGAGGATGACCTTCCCGCATCCCCTCCCCGCGAGGGTGCCGGTTGTTCCCGCGAGGGTGCTTTCGCTCAGCTGGCGAAAGCACCCTCGACGAGACAACAGGCACCCTCGGTGAGATAACCAGCACCCTCGCGAGGGGGTCGGGCGGGGCGTCTACGGGCAGCCGGGTCCGCGGGGGTCTTCGATGCAGGTGTACTGCACGAGGGTGGCGGACACGGCGAGAGGAGCGCGGCCACGGCGGGCATGATCCGCCGCCCCCCGATGCCTATCCCGGCGCGCCGGCCGGGTGATCCCAGATCTCCGAGTAGTCCGGCCGGCGCACGTCCCACCACAGCACGACCGATCGCGTCTCGATGCGGAACGTCCGCGATCCGTCGGGCGCGATCGTGGTGAAGCGATCCGCGTTCGCGCGAAAGGCGGCCTCCGCCGCGGGTCCCGCTGCCATCGGCCGCAGGTCGCGCAGGTAGTCGTACTGCTCCTCGGCGCTCGCGAACGTGCGGGCGAAGCCGTCGGGGACGATCGCCACGTTCGGCTCGTAGCCCAGGTCGTACGCGACGTTGAACGACACGTTGTACGACAGGGCGCGGACGGCGCGATGACCGGGAGCGGCGCCGAGCCGCTGCTCCTGCGCGCCGGCGAACAGCCGATCGAGGATCGGCGGGATGCTGGGGGCGTTCGCCCACAGGACGATCGCCACGCGCTTGCGGGCGAACCCCGACAGCCGCTCCAGGTCGTCCAGGGCGGCCGTGCGGGAGCAGACGACGACGTCGTGACGGTCGACGTTGCCGCCCGCGACGGCGTCGTGCCAGTCCAGCGGCAGCGTGGTCACGTTGCCGACGCCGGCGGCCTCGCAGGCGGCGGCGCAGCCCGCGAGCATCTTCGGGGAGCTGTCCATCGCCGTCACCGACGCCGCACGGCGGGCCATCGGCACCGTGAGCCGGCCGGGCCCGCATCCGATGTCGAGCACCGTGTCCGTCGCACGGCACGGGATCGCCGCGACCTGGTGCGGCGTGTAGTCGCGCTCGAGCTCGGCCATCTTGGCGTACATGACGGCGTGCTCGTCCCAGCGCACGCCGCTCCCCGGCCCGCCCGCGGGCGGCACGTACCGCAGGTTCTGGAACTGCGCCCAGTTGATCAGCACGCTCACTCGCTCCCGGCGAGCACCGCCGCGGTCTGCTCGTCGCTGAGCTCGTATCCGTAGAACCGCTCGTAGAAGGCCTGCGTGACCTCGGCCAGCGACAGGTCGGCGAAGGCCTCGGGGTGCAGGATCGTGCCGAGGAAGACCGGCATGAGCACGCCCTCGGCGGAGCGGACCGACCAGGGGTAGGTGCCCGAGGGCTCCGTGAACACGGCGCCGTTCTGCACGGCCGGCACGCTCGCGAGCGCGGGGTCGGCGACGATCTGCTCGCGCGCCGCGCGGCCCATCGTGAAGATCACCTCGGGCGCCCACGCCAGGATCTGCTCCGCCCCGACGGTGCCGTCGGGCGAGTCGACGTCGGCCGACACCACGTCGCCGCCCGCCGACGCGGCGTACGCGGAGGAGATGTCGTTGCCTCCGACGGTGCGGTATCCGTCGCCGCCGACGCGCAGGTTCAGGACCTTGACGGGCTCCGCCCCGGCGACACGGTCCTCGACGTCGGCGATCGTCTCCGCGTAGAAATCGGTGAAGGCGGATGCCCGGGCGGGGCCGTTGTCGCCGACGATGTCTCCGATCAGCTCGATCGCCGTCATCATCTCGTCGGGCGTGCCGAACCTGTCGATCGTGATGACCACGATGCCCGCGGCCTCCAGCTGCGCGGTCACCTCCTCGGTGACGTTCGGGCCGTAGACCACCTGTGCGCCGGAGGCGATGATCTCTTCGACGTTCGCCGTGTCGTGTCCGTCGGGGTTCGCCTGCGGCCACACCTCGTGGAACAGGCCCTCGCCGAGCGACGGGATCGTGGCCACGATCTTGTCGGCGGCGCCGACGACCGCCGTGATGTGGCCGAACGCGCCGATCGTGGGGGCGACGCGCTGCACGTCGGCGGGGATCTCGATCCGTGTGCCGTACTGGTCGGTGACGGTGCGGGTCGCCGACGTGCCCGAGGCCGGCGCCGAGCTGCTCGGCGCCGAGGTCTCGGACGTCGTCGCCTCGGGAGCGGCGGTGGAGCAACCGGCCAGGAGCAGGAGCGGCAGCGCGAGGGCGGCGGACAGACGCAGGGAGCGGGTTCTCATGGGGTTCCTTCGGGGTCGGGCCGGGCGGCCATGGTGGGGAGGAGGGGGTAGCAGTAGCTGATGCGGCGATCGTGCGGCGACGGCACGACGCGCACGTCGACGCCGTACGCGTCGCTCAGCCGCTCGGACGTGAGCACGTCGCGGGCCGGCCCGCGCTGCATCCGGGAGGGGCCCGTGAGCAGCACGACCTCCGCATCGCACAGGAAGGCGTGGTCGGGCGCATGCGTCGTCATCACGACGCCGATCCCCGCCTCCGCCAGTCGCACGACCTGGTCGAGCACGCGCACCTGGTTGCCGAAGTCGAGGCTGGCCGTCGGCTCGTCGAGCATGATGAACGCGGGCTCCTGCGCGAGCGCCCGCGCGATCATGACCATCTGCCGCTCGCCGCCCGACAGCGAGGTGAAGCGCCGGCCGGCGAGACGCGTCACGCCCAGCGCATCGAGCGCGGAGAGCGCCGCGTCGCGGTCGGTCCGGCCGGGCGCGCCGAATCGCGGAAGCCGCGCCGTCCGTCCCATCAGCACGACGTCGAGCGCCGTGAAGGCGAACGGCGTCTGCTGGCTCTGCGGCACGTAGCCGATCAGGCGTGCGATCTCGGGCCGCGACAGCGCGGCGAGGTCGCGGTCGGCGACGAGCACGCGACCGCTCAGCGCGGGCTGCAGGGCGAGCATCGTCTTGAACAGCGTCGTCTTGCCGACGCCGTTCGGGCCGAGCAGGCACACGACCTTGCCGGCGTGCACGGTGAGGTCGACGTCGCGGACGACCGCGCGCGATCCGTAGCCGCCCGTGAGCGCCTCGACGCGCAGGGTCATGCCGACCACGAGCGCTGCCCCTTGAACAACAGGTAGAGGAACACGGGGGCGCCGATGAGCGCCGTGACGATGCTGAGCGGGATCTCGCCCGCCGTCGTGGCGCGCGCGACGTTGTCGACGCCGAGCATGAAGCAGCTGCCAACGACCATCGAGCAGGGCATCAGGATGAGGTGGTTGGGCCCGACCAGGAACCGGCAGATGTGCGGGATCACCAGTCCCACCCAGCCGATGACGCCGCAGAGCGCGACCGTCGTCGCGGTCAGCAGGGTGGCCGCGACGATGACGACGAGGCGCACGCGACCGGTGTCGACGCCGAGGGCCTGCGCCTCCTCCTCGCCGAAAGCCATGACGTTCAGCTGCCAGCGCAGCAGGAGCAGCGGCACGGCGCCGATCACGAAGACCGCGCACATCAGCGCGAGGTTCGTCAGGCTGCTGCTGCGCGCGAAGCTGCCCATGAGCCAGAACGTGATCTCGGGGAGCTTGGTCTCGGGCGGAGCGAGGTACTTCGTGAGCGACGTCGCGGCCGAAGCGAGCGACGAGATCACGATGCCCGCCAGCACCATGATGAGAAGCCCGCCGCCGTTCGTCCGCGTGACGGTGGTGCTGATGCCGACGACCAGCAGCACCGCCGCGAGCCCCGACGCGAACGACAGCAGCTGGATCATGGGGCCCGACAGCGACAGCAGGATGCCGATGCACGCGCCGACGCTGGCTCCCGAGGCGACGCCGAGCAGATCGGGCGAGACCATGGGATTGCGGAAGAGGCCCTGGAAGGCGACGCCGGCCGCCGACAGCGCCGCACCGGCGACGATGGCGAGCCCGATGCGCGGCAGCCGCACGCTGAACAGCACGGCCGCGGCCTGGTCACTCGCCGGAAGGGTGCCGTTCAGCGCTCGTGCGACGACGCCGAGGATCTCGGCGGGGGACAGCCCGTAGCGGCCGATCTGGAGCGACAGCGCGGTGATGACCACAAGGAGGATCAGCAGCCCGAGCACGACCGCCGCGCGGCGGGGCGACGATGCGCTGACGGTCTCCGGGACGCGCGCCCTCACGAACGAGGCTCGTCATTTTGTCGCATATGCGGAAGTATATGGACCTTTTATCCGCAAATGCGAATCTATGCGCCCCGCCTCGGCACTCCGAGGCGAGGCGCACAGCTCAGTACCAGCCGACGGACTCGGAGTGGCCCCAGGCGCCGCAGGGGGTGCCGTAGCGGTCGGCGATGTAGCCGAGGCCCCACGCGATCTGGGTGGCCGCGTTGGTCTGCCAGTCGCTGCCGGCGCTCGCCATCTTGCTGCCGGGCAGCGCCTGCGGGATGCCGGTGGCACCGCTCGACGCGTTGTAGGCCTGGTAGTTCCAGCCCGACTCGCGCTGCCACAGCGCGTCGAGGCACTGGAACTGGTCGTCGCCCCAGCCGTACTGCGACGCGGCCATCGCGGCCGCCGTCGCACGGGCGCCGTCGGGGGAGTTGTCGCCCGACGCGGCGACGGGAGCGGACGAGGCCCACGACGCCGACGAGTCCGACGAGTCCCACGAGCCGCTCTCCGAGCGGGCGGCCTCGGCGGCCGCGGCCTCCGCGGCGGCGGCCTCTGCCGCGGCCTTCTCCTCGGCGAGGCGCTTCTCCTCGGCGAGGCGCTTCTCCTCCGCGATGCGCTTCTCCTCGGCGATGCGCGCGGCCTCGGCGGCGGCGAGCTCGGCCTCGCGCTGCGCGACGGCCCTGTTCAGCCGCTCGCGCACGTCGGCGATGCGCTCCTCGATGCGGGCGGCCTCGTCGAGCGTGCGCTGCGTGAACTCGTGCAGCAGCGGAGCGGGTACCGACGTCGTCGTGTCGAGCCAGCTCGCGTTCGCGGTGAGCGTCTCCAGGTCGATGCCGGTGTCGGCGAGCTTGAGCGCCGACGCGGTGACCTCGGCGCGCACGACGGCCGCGTCGGCCTTCGCCTGCTGCGCGCGGTCGAGGGCGGCCTCGGCGACGTCGTGCACGTCGGTGCTCGCGGCCGCGCCGGGCACGGCCGCGGGTGCGGCCGGCGTGAGCGGCATCGCGTGGGCGGCCTGCGCGCCTCCCGCGACGAGTCCGATGAGCAGCGCACCTCCCACGAGAGCGGTCAGCGAGCGGCGATGAGCGGGCGCGGTGGCGCGTTCGGGCATGGGTGTCCTTACGTTCGGGGAGCGCCGCCGGCTCGGGTGACGGGCGGCACAAGTCCCCCAGCCTGGGTGCCGTTTCTGGACGGTCTCCCGGCAAACCCTGGCAAAACCGTGTGAGCGGATGCCGTGACCGTGCGGCGGCATGTCCGTGCGATCGCCGCGGCGGCGCACGAGCGCGGGCGAGGACCGCGGGGCACACCCCTGTTCCTGGGAATCTGCTGAGGGTAGAGTCGCGCCAAGGCATCAGAACAGGAGCATCATCCATGTCCAGCAGTCCTGCCGCCGCGATCGTCGACGCTCTCGGTGGCCCCCAGAACATCGACAGCCTCTCCCATTGTGCGACGCGGCTGCGCTTCCAGCTCCGCGACGGCGGTGCCGTCGACGTCGCGACCGTCGAGGCCGTCCCCGGTGTGATGGGAGCGGTGCCGCAGGCCGGCGACCGCTTCCAGGTCGTCATCGGCGGCGCCGTGCAGACGGTGTACAACGAGATCCTCGCGCTGCCGTCGATGGCATCCCGCAGCAGCGCCGAGGAGTCGCCCGACGACATCAAGGCGCGCGAGCGCGCGAAGGGCGTGCGCGGCAAGGTCGCGTGGGTCGACTCGCTGTTCGAGTTCCTCTCCGACTCGTTCCGCCCCATCCTGGGCGCTCTGCTCGGCGCCTCGCTGTTCATCACGTTCATGGCGCTCATGGCGACCCTCGAGGTGATCCCGGCGTGGAACGCGCCCGGCGTGACGCTGCCGCCTTCGTGGCAGTTCGTGAACCTCATGTG
This sequence comes from Microbacterium sp. No. 7, assembly GCF_001314225.1. NCBI lineage: Bacteria > Bacillati > Actinomycetota > Actinomycetes > Micrococcales > Microbacteriaceae > Microbacterium > Microbacterium sp. No. 7. Next base: position 3,704,788 of record NZ_CP012697.1, on the reverse strand, counting down.
GCAGTGCGTGTTCGTCTTCCTGCCGCTCATGGTCGCCTACAACGCGTCGGCCAAGCTCGGCGCCGACCCGTGGGTCGGCTTCGCCGTCATGGCCGTGGTCATGCTGCCGGGGTTCACGGCGCTCGCCGAGCAGGAGGGCGCGCAGAACATCGTCTTCCTCGGCTCCGACATCACGACGATCTCGATCTTCGGCATCCCGCTCACGGTCTTCAACTACAGCTCGCAGGTGTTCCCGCCCCTGCTCATGGCGGCCGTGCTCGGACCGCTCACGAAGGGCCTCAAGCGCGTCATCCCCGCGAACGTGCAACTCATCTTCGTGCCGTTCCTCGCGATGCTCATCATGATCCCGCTCACGGCGTTCCTGCTCGGGCCGATCGGCGTCTACGTCGGTGCCGCCCTCGCGAACGCGCTCAGCGCGATCAACTCGTTCTCGCCCGTGATCTTCGCGATCATCATTCCGCTGGCCTACCCGTTCATGGTGCCGCTGGGACTGCACTGGCCGATCAACGCGATCATGCTGCTCAACATCCAGACGCTCGGGTACGACTTCATCCAGGGCCCCATGGGCGCGTGGAACTTCGCGTGCTTCGGCGCCACGGCGGGCGTGCTCGTGCTCGCCTGGCGCACCAAGGAGGCGCAGATGCGGCAGACCGCGACGGGTGCGCTCGCGGCGGGCCTGCTCGGCGGCATCTCCGAGCCGTCGCTCTACGGCATCCATCTGCGCTACCGGCGCATCTACCCGCGCATGCTCGTCGGCTGCCTCACGGGCGGTCTCATCATGGGCATCGGCAGCCTCGTGCTCGGCCTGCCGCACGGCATCACGACCCAGGCGTTCGTCTTCACGTCGCTGCTGACGATCCCCGCGTTCGACCCGATCGGCCTCTACGCCCTCGGCGTGCTGGGCGCCTTCGTCGTGGCGATGCTGCTCGTGATCGCCTCCGGGTACAAGCCCAAGGAGGAGACCGCGGAGGCCGGGGAGCCCGCGATCGTCGCCGCAGCGCCCGAGACGGCGCCGGCGACGGCGGGCGCGGCCGTGGCATCCGCCGCCGGTGCCGCCGCCGCGCCGGCTGCCGTGGCGACGGCCGTGGCGACCGCGACGGCGGCCCCCGCCGACGTGGGCACCGTGACGCTGCCGTCGCCGCTCGACGGCACGGCCGTGGCGCTCTCCGACGTGCCCGACCCCGTGTTCGGCGGCGGCATCATGGGCCCCGGCGTCGCGATCGAGCCCACCGGGACGACGGTGTACGCGCCCGGCGAGGGCGTCGTCGTGGCGGCGCAGCCGACGGGCCACGCCTTCGGCCTGCAGCTCGACAACGGCGCCGAGGTGCTCATCCACGTCGGCATCGACACCGTCAACCTCAAGGGTGAGGGCTTCGAGGTCTTCGTGAAGAACGGCGACCGGGTCTCGGCCGGCACGCCGCTCGTGGCGTTCGACCCCGAGGTGATCCGGGCCGCGGGCTATCCGCTCATCACGCCCGTCATCGTGCTCAACGGCGACACGTTCGCGTCGGTCGAGCCCGCCGCGCTCGGCCCCGTGAGCGCGGGCGACCCGCTGCTGAACGTCACGCGCTGATCCCCGAGGGTGCCAGTTATTCCCGCGAGGGTGCTACTTGTTTCCGCGGGGGTGCTTTCGATGGCACCCTCGCGTGGATAACCGGCACCCTCGCGTGGATAGCTGGCACCCTCGCGAGGATAACTGGCACCCTCGCGAGGGAGTCGCGCGGGAGCGGGGGGAGGGAGGGGGTCAGGCGCGCTGGGCGAGCACGGCGTTCCAGAGGGCGTCGGCGACGGCGCGCTTGGACCCCTCGGCGCGCGCGACCTGCCGGTCGTCGCCGTCGAGCACGACGAGCGTGTTGTCGGGGCGCTCGAACGCCTCCTCCCAGCCGACGCGGTTGACGGCGAGCAGGTCGACGCCCTTGCGTGCGCGCTTGCGGCGGCCCCGCTCCAGCAGCTCCTGATCGTCGGCGGCCGTCTCGGCCGCGAAGCCGACGATCGTCTGCCCCGTGTGGCGCAGCGCGACGAGCTCGGAGAGGATGTCGGGGTTCTCGACGAGCCGCAGCGACAGCGCGCCGTCGCCCTCCTCCTTGCGCAGCTTGACGTCGGAGACGTCCTCGACGCGGTAGTCGGCGACGGCCGCGACCATCACCGCGACGTCGGCGTCGACCGCCGCGGCGTGCATCGCGTCGCGCAGCTGCAGCGCCGTCGACACGCGCGCCACCTCGATGCGCGGATGCCGGGACGCCTCGACGAGCACGCCGTCGTCGACGTGCCCGGCGACGAGCCGCACGCGGGCACCGCGGTCGGCGGCCGCGAGCGCGACCTCGGCGCCCTGCCGGCCGCTCGAGCGGTTGCCGATGAACCGCACGGGGTCGATGGGCTCGCGCGTGCCGCCCGTCGAGATCGCGACGGTGAGGCCGTGCAGGTCCTGCGGGGCGGATGCCGCGAGGGCCAGCGCCGCCGCGACGATGTCGTCCGGCTCCACCATGCGGCCCGGGCCGCTGTCGCCGCCCGTGAGCGGCCCGTCGGCGGGGCCGACGACGTGCACGCCGCGGGCGCGCAGCGTCTCGATGTTCGCGACCGTCGACGGGTGCTCCCACATGGCCGTGTGCATCGCGGGGGCGACGACGACGGGCGCGGTCGTGGCCAGCAGCGTCACGCCGAGCAGGTTGTCGGCGATGCCGCACGCCATCCGCGCGAGCGTGTTCGCCGTCGCGGGCGCGACGATCACGAGCTCCGCGCGCGCGCCGAGCGACACGTGGCGCACCTCGGCGACCTCGTCGTGCACGCTCGTCGTGACAGGATTGCGGCTGACGGCCTCCCACGTGGTCGTCCCGACGAAGCGCAGCGCGTCGTCGGTCGGCACGACGTGCACGTCGTGCCCGGCCGTCACGAGTGCGCGAACGAGATGAACCGTCTTGTACGCGGCGATGCCGCCCGTCACTCCGACGACGATGAACATGCTCCGATCCTCCCACGAGCGATCGGACGGAAAGGCCGCTCATGTGCACCGCGATCATCCACGTGCCCCCGGCGCCCGGGCAGCCGATCCGCCTGCTCGCCGTGCGCGACGAGGACCCCGCGCGCACGTGGCATCCGCTCGGCGCATGGTGGCCCGACACGCATCCGGGCGTCGTCGGCGTGCGCGATGGGCTCGCGGGCGGCGCGTGGCTCGCGGCATCCGACGCGCGGCGCCGGGTCGCGGTGATCCTCAACCGCGCGCCCGTCGACCTGCCGCCCGGGCCCGAGCCCGTCTCGCGCGGGCACATCGCCCTCGCCGCCGCCGAGGGGCGGGGCGTCGAGACGGCGCCCCGCGCGAACGGGTTCAACCTCGTCGAGGCGACGGCCGAGGGGGTGCGCGTGACGATGTGGGACGGCGGCGGGCTGCGGCGCGTGCAGCTCGACCCCGGCATCCACATGATCGCGCACGACGACGTCGACGACCCCGGCACGGCGCGCATCACGGCATGGCACGACGCGTTCGCCGACCCGGGCGAGGGACCGCGCTGGTGGGAGCGCTGGCTCGACGTGCTCGAGGACACGACGCGCGTCGGACCGCTCGACGACCGCGCCGTCGTGCGCGACAACCGGCCGCACGGCTACCCGACGCTGTCGCTGCTGGTGTGCGCCGCGACCGTCTCGAGCGAGGGCGCCGAGGTCGTCTACGGCGAGTTCGACGAGCCCGGCGTGTGGAACCGCGTCACCATGCGGCCGCCGCTCGTGCCGTAGCCCGGCCGCCGCTCGTGCCGTAGGCGTCGCCGCCGCGCCGGGCAGGCCTCCGCGACCGATATCCTCTGCCTGTGGCATGGCTCGCGGTGATCGGCGGACTCGCGCTGCTCCTCGTGGGCGCGGAGCTGGTGACGCGCTACGGCGCGCGGCTCGCGGGCGCCATGGGCATCTCGCCGGTCGTCATCGGACTGACGGTCGTCTCGATCGGCACGAGCGCGCCCGAGCTGGCCGTCGGCATCGACTCCGCGCTGAAGGATGCCGGATCGCTCATCGTCGGCAACATCGCCGGCACCAACATCGTCAACCTGCTGCTCATCCTGGGGCTCAGCGCCGCGATCCGCACGCTGCCGTTCGGCCTGCAGACGCTGCGGCTCGACCTGCCGATGATGGCGGGCGTCGCGCTGCTGCTGCTCGTCTTCACCGTCGACGGCGCCGTGGATCGCCTCGAGGGCATGGTGCTCCTGGGCATCGCGATCGGCTACACCTTCGCGGTGTTCCGGTTCGCCCGCAAGGAGAGCGCGGCGGTGCAGGCGGAGTTCGGCGCCGAGTTCGACCGGCCGCGGCGCGGCGTGTGGCCGCTCGTGCTCGCGGGCCTGCTGCTGGTCGGCGGCATCGTCGTGATCGTGCTGGGTGCGCAGTTCCTGGTCGACGGATCGGTCGACCTCGCGCGCCGGCTGGGCGTGTCGGAGGCGATCATCGGCCTCACGATCATCGCGATCGGCACGTCGGCGCCCGAGCTGGCGACCACGATCATCTCGACGTTCCGCGGCGACCGCGACATCGCCATCGGCAACCTCATCGGATCGAGCACCTACAACCTCACGCTCATCCTCGGCGTCACGGTGCTCGTCGCGCCGATCACGCTCGACGCCGAGCTCGTGCTCGTCGACATCCCGGTCATGATCGCCGCCACGTTCGTGACCGGCATGCTCATGATGAGCGGCCGCCGCGTCACCCGCGTCGAGGGCTCGATCATGGTCGCCCTGTACGCCGGCTACCTGGGCTATCTGCTGCTCAGCCGCGTGTAGTCCGCTGCATCCGCCCGCGTCATCGTACGAGCGCGGCATCCCTCGCCGCGCGAAAACAGGAGAAATCACGGGGACAGGACGATAAGGCAAGAATCGTCCTGTCCCCGTGATTTCTCCTGTATGCGTGATGGATGCCGGATGCCGGATGCCGGATGCCGGATGCCGGATGCCGGCGCCCCGCCTACCGCCGCTGCGCGCGGTAGTAGTCGAGCAGCGCGCGGGTCGAGGCGTCCTGCGCCTCCAGCGCCGCGGCGTCGCCCTCCAGGGCGGGTGCGATCTGCAGGGCGAGCTGCTTGCCGAGCTCGACGCCCCACTGGTCGAAGGAGTTGATGCCCCACACGGCGCCCTGCGTGAACGTGATGTGCTCGTAGAGCGCGATGAGCTCGCCGAGCACGCGTGGCGTGAGCGCGGGCGCGAAGATCGACGTCGTCGGCCGGTTGCCGGGGAAGGTGCGCGCCGCGACGAGGGCGCCCGTCGTGCCTTCGGCCTCGACCTCCTCGGCGGTCTTGCCGAAGGCGAGGGCCTTCGTCTGCGCGAGGAAGTTGGCGAGGAACAGCCCGTGCACGTCGCGCCCGTCGTCCTGCAGCGGGTACGCGGGGTTGACGAACGCGATGAAGTCGGCCGGGATGAGCCGCGTGCCCTGGTGGATGAGCTGGTAGAAGGCGTGCTGCCCGTTGGTGCCGGGCTCGCCCCAGAAGATCTCGCCCGTGTCGCTCGTGACCGGCGAGCCGTCCCAGCGCACGCGCTTGCCGTTGGACTCCATGGTGAGCTGCTGCAGGTAGGCGGCGAAGCGGCTGAGCTGCTGCGCATAGGGCAGCACGGCGTGCGACTGGGCGCCCAGGAAGTTCGTGTACCAGACGTTCAGCAGTCCCATCAGCACCGGCACGTTCTCGGCGAGGGGCGTGGATGCCACGTGCTCGTCGACCGCGTGGAAGCCGGCCAGCAGCTCGCGGAACGCCTCGGGCCCCAGCTCGATCATGAGCGACAGCCCGATCGCCGAGTCGACCGAGTAGCGGCCGCCGACCCAGTCCCAGAAGCCGAACGCGTTGGCGGTGTCGATGCCGAACGCGGCGACCCGGTCGAGCGCCGTCGAGACGGCCACGAAGTGGTGCGCCACGGCATCCGTCCTCTGCTCGTCGCTGCCGTCGATCGCCCCCGCGGCGGCGAGCCCCGCCCACAGCCAGTCGCGCGCGAGGCGGGCGTTGGTGAGCGTCTCCAGCGTCGTGAAGGTCTTCGACGCGACGATGAACAGCGTCGTCTCGGGGTCGAGGTCCTTCGTCTTGTGCGCGAGGTCGAAGGGGTCGATGTTCGAGACGAACCGGGCTTGTATGCCGGCGGTGGCATACGGCTCCAGCGCCGCGGAGATCATCGCGGGGCCCAGGTCGCTGCCGCCGATGCCGATGTTCACGACGTGCGTCACCCGCTTGCCGGTGATGCCGACCCACTCGCCCGCGCGCACGCGCTCGGCGAACGCCGTCATGGCCGCCAGCACCTGCTGCACGTCGCCGTCGACGTCCTGCCCGTCGACGACGAGCGACGGCTGGATGCCGGCCGGCCGGCGCAGCGCGGTGTGCAGCACGGCACGGTCCTCGCTGGTGTTGATGTGCTCGCCGGCGAGCATCGCGGCGAAGCGGTCGGCGACGCCGGTCTGCTCGGCGAGACGCACGAGCGAGGCGAGCACCTCGGTCGTGACGAGGTTCTTCGACAGGTCGACGCGCAGGTCGGCGAGGTCGAGCGTGAGCTGTTCGACGCGGCTGGGATCGGCGGCGAACCACCCGCGCAGGTCGGGGGTGAGGTGGGCGGCGTGGGCCGTGAGCTCGGCCCACGCGGGCGTGGTGGTGGCATCGATGGGAGTGGTCACGGCTCCACGCTAGCGTCCGACCCCGCGGCGGGGACAGACGCAGTTCGACCGCGGCGATCTGCGGGTGCCGGGACGGCACACCCGCAGATCGCCGCGGTCGAAGAGATGGGCGAGGAGATGGGCGACGGGATCAGCGCTCGGGGCGGAGCACCACGTGTCCGGCCGAGACCGAGACGTCGATGCGCGCGGAGGCGCTGGGCGAGGTGTTCAGCGTGTGGTCGAAGCCGCCCGCCGAGACGTCGGACGACACCGCATAGGTGCCGTTCGGCAGCACGAGCTCGACGCTGCCCGCGCTCAGGTCGATCGCGACGGCGTCGGGCTGCGTGCCCGTGATCCGCCCCTGCACCAGGCCGGCGCTCACCTCGACCTCGGCGGTCCGCACGTCGGCGAGCTCGAGGTCGAGCCGTCCCGCGCTGAGGTGCGCGTCGAGCTCGCGCGCCGTGCCCTCGACCGTGACGAGGCCCGCCGACATGTCGATGTCGAGCGATCCGTAGCGGCCCTCGGCCGTGATCTGGCCCGCGCTGAGCGAGAACTCGGCGTCCAGCGGGGTCTCGGCGTAGCGCTGGGGGAGGGTGAGCGCGGCGTGCTCGTTCTCGGCGCCGCCCCACAGCCGCCAGCCCGTCCACCAGCTGCGGTCCGTGCGCACCGTGAGGGTGTCGCCGTCGCGCGTGAGCCGCCAGTCGTCGGTGCCGGTGCCGCGCACGACGAGCGTCGCCTCCTCGACGTCGCCGTACGCGACGAGCATGTCGCCCGTCGAGAGGTCGACGTCGAGCGCCGCGATGCCGTCGGCGGATGCCGTGAGCGTGCGCTCGTCGCTCGACGCGACGCGCAGCGCCGAGAACACGCCGCTGACGATGGCGCCGGCGATGAGCACGCAGCCGACGACGATCGCGAGGATCGAGATGACGCGGGCGCTCTCGCGGCGCGGGGCGGGCGGCTGCGCTCCCGCGGGGGGCTGGGGGCCCACGGGGTGCTGGGGCGGGGGAGTGAGTGTCGTGCTCATCGGTTCGTTCCGTTCGTGGGAGGCGTGGGGGCGGTGTGCTCCTGCTGGGTGTGCTCCAGGTGCACGAGGGCGGCCAGCACGCGCCGGTTGCCGTGCTCGTCCTGCTCCAGGTCGAGCTTCTGGAACAGCGAGGTGATGTACTTCTCGACGCTGCCCTCGCTCACGAAGAGCGCCTGGGCGATCGCCTGGTTGCTCTTGCCCTCCGCGATGAGCGCCAGCACGGCGCGCTCGCGGTCGGTCAGGCGGGCGAGGCGCTCGTCGCGCGAGCGGCGCGTGAGCAGCTGCGCGACGACCTCGGGGTCGAGCACCGTCGCGCCCTCGCCGATGCGCCGCACCGAGTCGAGGAAGTCGCCGACGTCGGCCACGCGGTCCTTCAGCAGGTAGCCGAGCGCGGCGGGCTGGCCCGCGATGAGCTCGCTCGCGTAGCGCTCCTCGACGTACTGGCTCAGCACCAGCACGGGCAGCCGGGGGTCGGCCTGGCGCAGCGCGAGCGCCGCGCGGATGCCCTCGTCGGTGAACGTGGGCGGCAGCCGCACGTCGAGGATGCACAGGTCGGGCGAGGCGGAGGCCACGATCGTGCCGAGGTCGTGGGCGTCGGCGACGGCGGCGACCACGTCGTGGCCCGCGTCTTCGAGCACGCGCACGAGGCCCTCGCGCAGCAGCGTGGAGTCCTCGCAGATCAGGATGCGCACGGCACGCTCACCTCCAGCGACGTCGGCCCGCCGTTCGGGCTGTCGAGCCGCATGGCGCCGCCCGCGGCGGCGACGCGGCTCGCGATGCCGTCGAGCCCGCCGCCGGGCTGCATGTGCGCGCCGCCGATGCCGTCGTCCTCGATGCGCGCCCACAGCAGGGCGGCGCCGTCTTCGTCGCGGCGGCGCACGGTGACCCGTGCCGCGGTGCCGCGGGAGTGCTTGGCGGCGTTGGTGAGGGTCTCCGCGATCGCGAAGTAGACGGCGGCCTCGGCCGTGCGCGAGCAGCGGGCGTCGAGCCGCACGTCGAGGTGCACGGGGATGGGGGAGCGGGCCGCGAGGGCGGAGAGGGCGGCATCCAGTCCCCGGTCGTCGAGGACGGAGGCGTGGATGCCGCGGGCGAGCTGCCGCAGCTCCGTGATGGCCGCCTTGGTCGAGGTGTGCGCCTCGTCGACGAGCAGCCGCGCCGACCCGGGGTCGCTCTCGATCTTCTGCTGCGCGAGGCCCAGCGTCATCGCGATCGACACGAGCCGCGGCTGGACGCCGTCGTGCAGGTCGCGTTCGATGCGCGTGCGCTCGACCTCGCTCGCCCGCACGGCGCCCTCGCGCTGCACGCCCGCGGTGCGGGCCTGCTCGGCGAGCAGCGCCTCGCGCGAGGGGACCAGGATGGCGCGGGTGAGCACGGCGTGCAGCAGCGCGATGCCGACGACGAGCGCGGCGCCGAGGATGAGGCCGAGCGCCCCGACCGCGATCGCCCAGCCGGGCTCGACCCACAGGTCGGTGCGGAAGAGGTGCACGCGGGAGTCGGTCGTGAGCGGGGCGAACAGCAGGCCGATGCTCGAGATCATCCACGAGATGGTGGGCAGCAGCACGAGGCCCAGGGCGGTCGAGATCGCGGCGCTCGCGATGCCGCGCCACATCTGGCCGTCGATGAACTGCTGCCACAGGGTGCGCAGCCAGCCGCCGAAGCCGGGCCGGCCGCTGGAGCGCACGCGCAGCCGGGGAACGCCGAAGCCGTAGAGGCCCTCGACGCGCTCGTGCTCGAGCCAGGCGGTCGCCCACAGCGTGTAGAGGAAGGCGAGCAGGAACGGGATGCCGACGCCGAGGATGACGACGGTGCCGACCCCGACGCTCAGGAGCACGGACAGGATCGTGAACAGGGCCGTTCCGACGAGGCCGACGGCGGCGAGCTGGGCGAGCGCGCCCGCATGCTGGCGCAGCGGCGTGCGGACGGGAGGGGGTGCCGGTGAGGTCATGTCTCCACGGTAGGGCGGCGCCCTCGGCCGGTCACCCGAGCCATCCGGAGACTCGTGTTCGGGTTATCCCCCACGGGTGTCCCCCGCGAGGGCGCCGCTTCTCCTCGCGAGGGGAACGGGCACCCTCGGCGAAACAGGTAGCACCCTCGGCGAAACAGATGGCACCCTCGCGAGGAGGGGGCTAGCGGGTGACGGTGACGGCGTAGGCGGAGAAGCCCCAGCCGACGGTGCGGCGGGCGGGCTCGGGGAGGCCCGCGGCGGCGAACAGCCGCAGGTTCTCGTCGTGCGTGCGCACGCCGCCGCCGTGCAGGGCGAACTCGACGAGGTCGTCGGCGTAGTCGTGGTCGTCGGCGAGCCCGGGGTCGAGCGCGCGCGTGAACACCAGCAGGCGGCCGCCCGGGACCACGCGGTCGGCGGCCCGGCGCAGCGCGTCGGCGGCATCCGCATCGGTCAGCGAGCCGAGCGCCTCGGCGAACCCGACGCCGTGCACGCGCTCGGGGAGGTCGCCGACCTCGCCCGCGCTGCCGACGACCGTGACCCGCGTGCCCGGGTGGCGTCGCACGATCTCGTCGGCGAACACGCCGGCGCCCTGGCCCGTGAGGGCGAGCGCGGCGCCCGGAGGCAGGGTGAGCGTGGATGCCAGGACGCCCGCCACATACTCGGCGCGCTCCGCCTCGCGGTCGAGGCGGGCCTGCAGCCGTGGCCGGTCGGCGCGCTCGTGCTCGGCGTAGGAGGCGCCGAACCAGCGGGCGTAGTCGCCCGTGCCCGTGCGCACGGCCGACAGCAGCGACAGCATGCCGCCCAGCTCGCGGTGCGCGACGGGGCCGGCCAGATCGAGCTCGGCGATCACGCGGTCGTCGTCGAGCAGCCGGCCGAGACCCGTGAGCCGGTGGCGGGCGGCGCCGGCCGCACCGGCATCCTGCCCTCCGGCGTCCTGCCCTCCGGCGTCCCGCACTCCAGCGTCCCTGGTCTCGGCATCCACCGCCTCGGCGGCGCCGATCGCGGTGAGCAGCCGCAGCAGCTTGCCGAGGCCGGTGACGTCGGTGCCCGTCGCGGCGGCGGCCTCGGCGACCGTGCGGGTCTCGCCGCCGAACGCGGCGCCCAGCCCGATCGTCGCGGCGACCCGCAGGGCGAAGGCGGGCGCGAGCTCGCTCAGCTCGTGCAGGCGCTCGGCGTCGTCCTCGGTCGCGTCGAGGTCGGGCATCGACGCGTCGTCCGACGAGACGACGACCTCGTGCCGGCGCCAGTATCCCGTCACCTCGACCTGCTCCTTGCCGAGCCCCTTCTCGCCGCGCAGCCAGCGGCGGATGGGGATGAGCGTCAGCGTCTCGCCCGCGACCCACGCGAACACGCGGCCTTCGGGCCAGTCGGCGGCCCGGATCGCGTCGAACAGCAGCGTCGTCGTGCCCGGCTCGGCGCCGTCGCGCGAGAGCCAGGTGATCTCGACGCCCGGCGGGACCGTGAGGTCCTGCCGGTGCGACGGCTCGGCGATCTCGACGAACACCTGCGCCCGCTGGCCGTCGGGCCACTGCTCGAGCCAGCGCCCGATCGCGGGGAGGGCGGTCTCGTCGCCCGCGACGAGCGTCCAGTCGACGCCCTCGGGATGCCCCACCGACATCTTCGGACCCGCGATCTGCACACGCTCGCCGGGCTGCACGCGACGCGCCCAGCTCGTCGCCGGGCCGACGCCGTGCACGACGAAGTCGACGTCGATCTCGCCGCGCTCGGCATCCCAGCGGCGCACCGTGTAGGTGCGCATCAGCAGGTGCGGGTCCTCGCGGGGCCAGTTCAGCACGCCGTCGGCCTGCGTCGGGCCGACGGTCTCCGCGGCGTCGGGGTGGCGCAGGACGATCTTGAACTCGTCGTCGAAGCCCGCGGAGCGGAACGCGTCCACGGCGAAGCCGTTCGCCGCCGTGTGCGCGGCGAGCCCGGGGCCGCCGAGGGTGACGCGCCGCATGCCCGGCGTCACGTCGGCGACTCTGATCACCTCGAGGACGCGCGTGGTGATCGGGAAGACGTCGACGGGCCGGAGGGTGCGCGGCATGGGGGTGCTCCTGGAAGGTGAGTGCGAGATCGGCTTTCGGCCGACGGATACATCAGAGGTAGGGTAGGTAAGGCATTCCATAGTTAACGGCATTTCCTGCGGCGATCCGGCACGCGTCCTCCGTCACGCGTCACGCGAAGCGCCGCCCGCGCCGTGTCGACCGAAAGGAACCTCCATGCTGCACGTCCCCACCCGGCGCACCCGATGGGCGAGCGGGCTCGCCCTCCTCGTCACCGGTGCCGTCGCGCTGGTCGGCTGCTCGCCGGCGAGCGAGAACGCCGACGGCCCTGCCGAGACCGCCGACACGGAGGAGACCGCGGTCGCGGGCGACTGGCCCCGCGAGTTCGAGAACACCGACGGCACGGTCACCGAGATCCCGGAGCAGCCGACGAACATCGTCTCGACGACCGTGACCGCGACCGGCACGCTGCTCGCGATCGACGCACCCGTCGTGGCGTCGGGCTCGGCGGCGAACGGCCAGTTCTTCGGCCAGTGGGCCGACATCGCCGAGGAGAAGGGCGTCGAGAACCTCTTCCCGGTCGGCGAGGTCGACCTCGAGGCGATCATCGCGCAGGACCCCGACCTCATCGTCGTCGCCCGCGGCGGCGCCGACTCGCTCATCGACAACGTCGAAGAGCTCAAGGCGATCGCCCCGACGATCATCATCGACTACGGCGTCGTGACCTGGCAGGAGCTCGCCCTGGAGCTCGGCGAGGCCACGGGCCTGGAGGAGGAGGCGGCCGCGGCCGTCGCCGACTACGACGCCTACGTCGCCGACGCGGCGACGAAGATCACCGTCCCGGCGGGCACCGCCAACATCTTCAGCTTCAACGGCCCGGGCGAGAACAACAACATCGCGCGCAAGGGATCGGTGCACGGCGACGTGCTCGAGTCGCTCGGCTTCACGCTCGAGGACCCGCCCATCGAGTGGCACACGATCACCGAGCAGCGCTCCGACTTCGTCTTCGCGACCTACGAGAACCTCACCGAGCTCACGAGCGAGACCACGTTCATCCTCGCCCAGGACGACGAGGGCGCGCAGAAGTTCGCCCAGGACCCGACGATGGCCAACGTGCCGTCGGTCAAGGCGGGCCAGGTGTACGGCCTCGGCAAGAACTCGTTCCGCGTCGACAAGTTCAGCGCGACGCAGATCGTCGACCACATCGTCGAGCTCTTCGGCAGCTGACGCCACCGGGCGACGTCGGCGGCCCGCCGGCGTCGCCCTCCGCGCGCCCATGGCATCCGTCCCCGCACGATTCGCCCGTCGACGCCTCGGCATCGTCGTGCTCATCGCCCTCGTCGTGATCTCGGTGTTCGTGAGCGCCTGCTTCGGCACGCGCGACATCCCGATCGCGACCACCTGGCAGGCGATCGTGGCCTTCGACCCCGAGAGCTCGGAGCACCTGCTGGTCGTCAACCAGCGGATCCCGCGCGCCCTCGTCTCGGTGCTCGTCGGGCTCTGCCTGGGCGTCGCGGGCGCCGTCATGCAGGCGCTCACCCGCAACCCGCTCGCCGAGCCCGGCATCCTCGGCGTCAACGCGGGCGCCGCCGTGCTGATCGCCTGCGGCATCGCGTTCTTCTCGCTCACCGAGCCCGTCGACTACATGTGGCTCGGGCTGCTCGGCGCCGCGCTCGCGGGCGCCGCCGTGTACCTGCTCGGCGGCGTGCGGCGCGGCACCAACCCGGTGCGGCTCGTGCTCGCCGGCGCGGCGCTCACCGTCGTGCTCGGCGCGCTCACCCAGCTCATCATCATCAACGGCCTCGAGGAGGTCTTCGACCGCTACCGGCACTGGATGGTCGGATCGGTCGCGGGCCGCGGATACGAGGTGCTGCTTCCCGTGGGCCTCCTCGCCGCGGTCGGCCTCGTGCTCGCCTTCGCACTCGCGCGCCCCCTCGACGCCGCCATGCTCGGCGAGGACCTCAGCCGCTCGCTCGGCGGCAGCCCCAACCGCGTGTGGGCCCTCGCGGGCGTCGCGGTGATCGTGCTCGCGGGCTCCGCGACCGCGGCCGCCGGGCCGATCGCGTTCCTCGGCCTCGCGGCGCCGCACCTCGCGCGGCTCGTCGCGGGCGTCGACCACCGGTGGGTGCTGCCCTACTCGGGCCTGCTCGCCGCGCTCCTCATCGTCGTGGCCGACACGCTCGGGCGCGTCATCCCTCCCAAAGGCGAGGTGAGCGTCGGCATCATGGTCGCCCTGCTGGGCGGACCGTTCTTCGTCTACCTCGTGCGCACCCGCAGGCTGGCCCAGCTATGACCGCATCCGTCCGCTCCCCGCATCCGCGCGGATTCGTCTGGCGGCGCGGCCGCGTCTCCCTCGTCGTCTCGCCTCGTCTGGCGATCGTGACGGCCGTGCTGCTCGTGCTCGTCGTCGTGCTCGGCATCGTCGCGATGCAGGTCGGCACCGTGCGGCTGAGCCTCGGCGAGGTCGTCGCGGCGCTGCTCGGCGCCGAGGCGGAGCCGAAGCACGCGCAGATCGTGCACGGCATCCGGCTTCCGCGCGTCGTCACCGCGCTGTTCTGCGGCGCGGCGCTGGGGGTCTCGGGCGCCGTGTTCCAGTCGGTGTCGCGCAACGCGCTCGGCTCGCCCGACGTCATCGGGTTCACGACGGGCGCCGCGACGGGCGCGATCACGCAGATCGTGCTCTTCCAGGCGGGGCCCGTGCAGGTGTCGCTGGGCGCCGTCGCGGGCGGCCTCGGCACCGCCATCGTCGTGTACCTGCTGTCGGTGAAGGGCGGCGTCACCGGCGGATACCGGCTGATCCTCGTCGGGATCGGCGTCGGCGCCGTGCTCGGCGCCGTGAACGGCCTCATGCTCGTGCTCGGCGACCTCGACAACGCGATCGCCGCCAACCTGTGGCTCGCCGGCTCGCTGTCGGCGCGCAACTGGGCGCACGCCGCGCCCGTGCTCGTGGGCACGCTGATCATCGTCCCGATCGTCGCCGCGCTCGCGCGCCGCGCCTCGATGATGGAGATGGGCGATGACCTGGCGCAGCAGCTCGGCGTGCGCGTCGAGCGCACACGCGTGTGGATGATGGTGCTCGCCGTCATGCTCGCGGGGCTCGCGGTCGGCGCCGCCGGCCCCATCGCCTTCGTCGCGCTCGCCGCGCCGCAGCTCGTGACCCGGCTCACGCACGCCCGGGGGATGCCGGTCGTCAGCGCCGCCGCGATGGGCGCCTGCATCCTCGTCGTCGCCGACGTGCTCTCGCAGAGCCTTCCCTTCGCTGCGACCGTCCCGATCGGGCGGATGACGGGGATCATCGGCGGCGTCTATCTCATCTGGCTCCTGACCCGTTCGAAGCAGGTATGACATGACATCGGCACCCGCGCTGCACGCGCAGTCCGTCACGCTCTCGTATGACGCCCGCCAGGTCGCGGAGGACCTCACCGTCGAGATCCCCGAGGGCGGCGTGACCGTCATCATCGGCCCCAACGCGTGCGGCAAGTCGACGCTGCTGCGCGCCCTGTCGCGCCTGCTCGCGCCGAAGAGCGGCCACGTGCTGCTGCACGGCGAGGACGTGCGCCGGCTCGCGCCCAAGGAGCTCGCCCGCCGGCTCGGCCTGCTGCCGCAGTCGTCGGTCGCGCCGTTCGGCATCACCGTCGCCGACCTCGTCGGCCGCGGCCGGTTCCCGCACCAGCGGATGCTGCAGCAGTGGTCGCTCGACGACGAGGCCGCGGTGCAGCGGGCGATGGCGGCGACGGGCATCGCCGAGCTCGCCGACCGGGCCGTCGACGAGCTCTCGGGCGGCCAGCGGCAGCGCGTGTGGATCGCGATGCTGCTCGCGCAGGACACGCCCGTCATGCTCCTCGACGAGCCGACGACGTACCTCGACATCGCGCACCAGCTCGACGTGCTGGAGCTCTGCCGGCGGCTCAACCGCGAGGAGGCGCGCACGATGGTGCTCGTGCTGCACGACCTGAACCAGGCCGCGCGGTACGCCGACCACCTCGTCGTGCTGAAGGACGGCGCGCTCGCCGCCGCGGGCCGCCCCGTCGACGTGCTCACCGAGGACCTGCTGCACGAGGTCTTCGGCCTCACCGCCCGCGTGCTCACCGACCCCGTCCTCGGCACCCCCCTCGTCATCCCCATCGCCAGCTCCCGCTGACCCCGCGCGTCCCGCGCCCCCGCATCCACCCCGCGCCCGCCGTCTCGCGGGGGTGGGAAACGTGGGGGTAACCGGGGGGAAACGGGGGGTGCGCCGGGCGGGGCTAGCGTGAGGGGCGGATGCGGCGGTGCCGCGCCGGACGCAAGGAGGTCACGTGCACGTTCCCGACGGTTTTCTCGACACGCCCACGTCGGTCGCGACGGGCCTGGTGGCCGCGGCGGCGGTGGGCCTCGCCCTGCACCGCACGCGCCGCACGGGCATCGACGAGCGCACGGCGCCGCTCCTTCCGCTCGTGACCACGGTCGTCTTCGCGGCGCAGATGGTCAACTTCCCCGTCGCCGCCGGCACGAGCGGCCATCTCATGGGCGGCGTGCTCGCGGCGATGCTGCTGGGGCCCGCGCTCGGGCTGCTGTGCCTCAGCGTCGTGCTGGTCGTGCAGGCCGTCGTGTTCGCCGACGGCGGCCTCACCGCGCTCGGCACCAACATCACGCTCATGGGGGTCGTCGCGATCGCCGCCGGCTGGGGCGTGGCGCGGCTCGCGCAGCGCCTGCTGCCGCGGCGCCCGTGGTCGGTCGTGGCCGCCGCGGCGCTCGGCGCGTTCGTGTCGGTGCCCGCGGCATCCCTCGCGTTCGGGCTGCTGTTCGCCGTGGGCGGGCAGGCGCCCCTGCCGCTCGACGCCGTGCTGGCCTCGATGGTCGGCTGGCACGCGCTCATCGGCGTCGGCGAGGCGCTCATCACGGCGGTCGTCGTCGCGGTCGTCATGGCGACGCGTCCCGACCTCGTGCACGGCGCCCGGCCGGCCCCGCGAGCGACCCGCCCCTCCGAGGCGGTGCCGGCATGACGGCGACGCCGACGAGCGCCCCGCGCGTCTCGACGCGCGCCTTCGCGATCGGCGCCGTGATCGTCGCCCTCGTGCTCGCGTGCGTCGCGAGCCTGTTCGCGTCGGGACACCCCGACGGGCTGGAGTTCGTCGCGGAGTCGCTCGGCTTCGCGCACACGGCCGTCGACAGCGCCACCGCCGGCGGCCCGTTCGCCGACTACGAGAGCTCGTTCGTCGCGTCGCCGGGGCTCGGCACGGCGATCGCGGGCGCCGTCGGATGCCTCGTGACCTTCGCCGTGGCGTGGATGCTCGTGCGCGGGATGCGGCGGCTCACGCCGCGCCGCCGCGCGTGCTGACCGCGTCGTGCGTCCTGGCCGCGTCGTCCCGTAGCCCGACCGCGCCGCCGCGCGTCCTGACCACGTCGCGTGCCCGGACCGCGTCGTCCCGTGCCCCGACCGCGTCGCCGCGCGTCCTGATCGCGTCGCGCCACTCCCGCCACGCGCCGTCGAGCGGCGACTCGTGGCCGGCCGCGCCGAGGAAGCGCGCGACGGCCCCCGGGGCCTCCAGCACGAGATCGCGGGG
The DNA here is from genome assembly GCF_001314225.1 of Microbacterium sp. No. 7. Classification (NCBI taxonomy): domain Bacteria; kingdom Bacillati; phylum Actinomycetota; class Actinomycetes; order Micrococcales; family Microbacteriaceae; genus Microbacterium; species Microbacterium sp. No. 7. The sequence goes on along the minus strand of NZ_CP012697.1, from coordinate 3,687,679 downwards.
CCGCGCCGGCGGGCGCCAGCCGAGCGCGATCACCGCGTCGAGCACGCGGTGCGTGCCGCGCACGCCGGGCACGGGGTCGTCGCCGTCGAGGACGAGGTGCTCGACGAGCAGGTCGCCCGCGGTGTCGGTCGCCGTGAGCTGCGAGTGCAGCCGCCCGCCCGCCTCGCCGTGCCGGCCGAGCACGAGCGTCTCGCGCAGCAGCACGGCGCCGCCGGCCGCGCAGCGGATCGTCGTGCGGCGCCGCACGTCGGCATCCGTCGCGATCACGAACGGAAGGCCGTGCCAGAGGAGCGTGGCGTCCTCGCCCACCCGGATGTCGAGCGTCCACGTCGCGGCCTCGCCGATCGACGGATAGGCGACGGTCCCGCCGACGTCGTCGATCTCGAGCGTGCAGCCGTCGCCGACGTCGACGTCGATCCGCACGCGATCGCCCGACAGCAGCAGCATGCCCGCCGCGGCGATCGCGACGTGCGCGTGCGCGGGGCCGCGGTCGACGATGCGCGGCGCGAGGGCCCCGACCGCGACGTCGACGTGCGATCGGGGCTCGGCGCGCGTCACCGCGATGCGGGTCGCCGTCATGCCCGATCGTGGGAGTGCTCGTGCTCGTGCTCGCCGTGGGCGTGCACGTAGCCGCCGTCGGGGTGCTCCTCGTCGGCGTGGAAGTGCGGCGCCATCGGCCCCGGGTCCTGCGGCACGTGCACGCCGCGGCGGTGCGCGTCGAGCACCGTGAGCACCCACGCGCGCAGGGCGCCGACGGATGCCTCGTCGCTGCGCGACAGCGCGAGCACGGCGCGTCCGTCGCGGGCGGCCGTGGCGTCGGCGACCATGAGGTCGACGTCGACGCCGACATAGGGGGCGAGGTCGGTCTTGTTGACCACGAGCAGGTCGGCGCGGCCGATGCCCGGGCCGCCCTTGCGCGCGACGTCGCCGCCGCCCGCGACGTCGAGCACGAAGATCTGCGCGTCGACGAGGGCGGGCGAGAACGTCGCCGTGAGGTTGTCGCCGCCCGACTCGATGAGCACGACGTCGAGCGGGGCGAACTCGCGCTCCAGGTCCTCGGCGGCGAGCAGGTTGGTCGTGATGTCGTCGCGGATGGCGGTGTGCGGGCACGCCCCCGTCTCGACGGCCCGGATGCGCTCGGGCTCGAGCACGCCCGCCGAGCGCAGGAAGCGCGCGTCCTCGTCGGTGTAGATGTCGTTGGTGATGACGCCGAGCCGCAGCTCGTCGGCGAGCACGCGGCACACGGTCGCGATGAGCGACGACTTGCCGGTGCCGACGGGGCCGGCGACGCCCAAGCGGAGCGCCCGGGCAGGAGCATGGAGCGCCCGGGAGGGCGCATGCGGGACGGCAGCGGATGCGGGGGTGGACGCGTGGTCAGGCACGGAAGAGCCTCCTGTCGGTCAGCGCGTGGTCCTCTGCCCACGCCTCGGCCTGCGGAGCGCTCTCCGCAGGGATCTGGTCGGGCGCGGTGAGCGCCGCGATCCGGTCGATCTCCTCCTCGACGGTCGCGCACGCGTCGAGCGTGAGCGAGACGCCCGCGGCCGGGTCGCCCGGCTCGAGCTTGAGCAGCGCGGCGACGGCGCACGCGACGTCGTCGTACACCGAGACGCGCACGAGCGTCGCGGCGTCGATGCCCGTCTCGGCGGCGATCGCGCCGAGCACGAGGGGGCGGGGCGGCGCGGGGTCGTCGCCGAGCGCGGCGAGCGCCGCCGACGCGGGCCACAGGCGCCGGGCGAGACGCAGCAGGCCCCGGCCGAGGTCGCGCGACGCGGCGCGCATCGCGGGGCTCGGCGTGCGCGCCGCCCACGCGCGCTCGACGGATGCCGCGCTGCCCGCCCCCTGGTGCAGCACGTGCCGCGCGACGACCGCGACGGCGGCATCCGTCAGCGCGGTCGTGCGCACGCGGGCGCGCAGATAGGCGGGCACCGCGTGCGGCGGCATGCCGCCCAGCAGCGCGGGCTCGAGGCCCGCGGAGTGCGCGAACCCGCCCGCGGGCAGGCGGGCGTCGGCGAGGAGCAGCGAGACGATGGCGGCGGTCGGCACGGTCGGGGCGCCCGGTCAGAACAGGGAGTAGAGCTGCGCGAGCGGCAGCGTCTCGGCGGGCGCCGGCACGACCACGTCGCCGTCGATCGCGATCTCGAAGGTGTCGGGCCGGATGGCGATGCGGGGCAGCGCGTCGTTGTTGCGCATGTCGGCCTTGCCGATCGCGCGGGTCGGCTGCACGGCGGCGAGCCGCCGGCGCAGGCCGAGCGTGCCCGCCAGGCCGGCCTCGAGCGCCGCGGGGGCCACGTACGTCGCCGAGAGGCACGCGCCGATCGCGTCGCCGAACGCGGGCCGCTGCAGCACGGGCTGCGGCGTGGGGATCGACGCGTTGGGGTCGCCGAGGGCGGCCCACGCGATCGCGCCGCCCTTGATCACGACGGCGGGCCGCACCCCGAAGAACCGCGGGTCCCACACGACGAGGTCGGCGAGCTTGCCCTTCTCGACCGAGCCGATGTCCCAGGCGACGCCGTGCGCGATCGCGGGGTTGACCGTGTACTTGGCGACGTAGCGCCGCGCGCGCTCGTTGTCGGCGGGCAGGCCCGTGCCGAGCGGCCCGCGCCGGTGCTTCATGACGTGCGCGACCTGCCAGGTGCGCGTGATCACCTCGCCGATGCGGCCCATCGCCTGCGCGTCGGACGACGTGATCGACAGGGCGCCCATGTCGTGCAGGATGTCCTCGGCGGCGATCGTCGTGGCCCGGATGCGCGACTCGGCGAACGCGAGGTCCTCGGGCACGGCGGGGTTGAGGTGGTGGCACACCATGAGCATGTCGAGGTGCTCGGCGACGGTGTTGACCGTGTGCGGCAGCGTGGGGTTGGTCGAGCCGGGGATGACGTGCGGCAGGCTCGCGAGGGTGAGGATGTCGGGGGCGTGCCCGCCGCCGGCGCCCTCGACGTGGAAGGCGTGGATCGACCGGTCGCCGATGGCCGCCACCGTGGACTCGACGAAGCCCGCCTCGTTGAGCGAGTCGGAGTGCAGCGCGACCTGCAGGCCCCACTCGTCGGCGGCGCGCAGCGCGGCGTCGATCGCGGCGGGCGTCGACCCCCAGTCCTCGTGCACCTTGTAGCCCGCGGCGCCCGCGAGCGCCTGCTCGCCGAGCGCCGCGGCCGAGACGGTGTTGCCCTTTCCGAGCAGCAGCACGTTGACGGGAACCGCGTCGAGCGCGCGGTGCATCGCCGCCAGGTGCCAGGCGCCGGGCGTCACGGTCGTCGCCTTCGACCCCTCCGAGGGGCCCGTGCCGCCGCCGACGATCGTCGTGATGCCGGTGGCGAGCGCCTCGTGCAGCTGCGACGGCGACAGCAGGTGCACGTGCGAGTCGATCGCGCCCGCCGTGACGATGCGGCCCTCGCCGGAGATCACGTCGGTGGACGGGCCGATCACGAGGTCGGGGTCGATGCCGTCGGCGACGTCGGGGTTGCCGGCGTGGCCGAGGCCGACGATGCGTCCGTCGCGGATGCCGATGTCGGCGCGCACGACGCCCCACCAGTCGAGCACGATCGCGTTCGTGATGACGGTGTCGAGGGCGCCGTCGGCCCGCGAGGCGGCCGACTGTGCCATCGACTCCCGGATCGACTTGCCGCCGCCGAAGACGGCCTCCTCGCCGCCGACCGTGAGATCGCGCTCGATCTCGATCCACAGGTCGGTGTCGCCGAGCCGCACCTGGTCGCCCGCCGTGGGCCCGTAGATCGCGGCGTACCGCCGGCGGTCAACGCGCGCCATCGAGCCGCGCCTCCGCCGCGTCCTTGATCCGGATGCCGGGGACGATCCGCCGCCCGCGCAGGGCCACGGCATCCACGCGTCGCGACGCGCCCGGCTCGAACCGCTGCGACGTGCCCGACGGGATGTCGAGGCGGAAGCCGTGCGCCGCGTCGCGATCGAAGTCGAGCGCGGCGTTGGCGTCGGGCAGGTGCAGGTGCGATCCGATCTGCACGGGCCGGTCGCCCGTGTTCACGATGACGAGGCTGAGGCGCTCGGCCGGGGTGCGGTCGGCGTTGATCTCGATCTCGCCCGGCGCGATGCGGAACGCGCCCGGTCCGGCGGATGACGACGATGCCATGACGGGTCCTCTCGGTCGATCGGGTGGTCAGTCGATCGGGTGGTGCAGGGTCACCAGCTTGCGGCCGTCGGGGAACGTGGCCTCCACCTGCACGTCGGCGAGCATCTCGGGCACGCCGGGCATGACCTCGGCACGGGTGAGCACGCGCCGGCCGGCGTCCATGAGGTCGGCCACCGACCGTCCCTCGCGGGCGCCCTCGATGACCCAGCAGGAGAGCAGGGCGACGGCCTCGGGATGGTTGAGCGCGATGCCCCGCGCCCGCCGGTCGCGCGCGATCATGCCCGCGACGGCGAGGAGGAGCTTCTCGGCCTCCGACGGCGTGATGTGCATCGCCCACCTTCCCGGAACGGCCCGGTCGGGTGTCCGAGCTCGTGTCAGAAGTGTGCCATATTCGCGGGTTCGTCCAGGTCGGATTGGAATGCCGGAAAAAGGCCTTCCGTCCTTCGTGCCTTGTAATTCAGGGGTTAACGCGAGGGCTCGCCCGTGTTTTGTTCATCAGATCGGAACAATCGAGAAATGTCAGGGCAATGACATGGTCTCACTCTGAGTGCACACAGCACGTCGAAGTTCCCGCACGAAGTCCCTCCCGCAAGCCCGTGAGATCGGAGCATCCATGCAGAACACACGTATGTCATCGCGCACGGCGTCGTCACGCCGCGCCGCCCTCGGCGCCGGCGCCATGCTCGCCGCCGCCGCACTGGTCCTGAGCGGCTGCGGCAGCCGCGCCGGCGACGAGCCGACCGCCGCCGCGTCGTCGGCGTCGTCCGGAGAGGCGTCGGCCAGCTGCGTCGACACCTCGGGCGACACCATCAAGCTCGGCTTCCTCAACTCGCTCACGGGAGGCATGGCGATCTCCGAGACGACCGTCTCGAACGTGCTGCATATGGCGGCCGACGAGATCAACGCCGACGGCGGCATCCTCGGCAAGCAGATCGAGTACATCCAGGAGGACGGCGCCACCGACTGGCCCACCTTCGCGGAGAAGACCGAGAAGCTGCTCACGCAGGACTGCGTCGCCGCGATCTTCGGCGGATGGACCTCGTCGTCCCGCAAGGCCGTCAAGCCGATCGTCGAGGAGCACAACGGGCTCTTCTTCTACCCGGTGCAGTACGAGGGCCTGGAGGCGTCGCCGAACATCTACTACACCGGCGCGACCACGAACCAGCAGATCATCCCGGCGATGGACTTCCTCAAGGCCGAGGGCGTGGAGACCCTGTTCCTGGCCGGCTCCGACTACGTCTTCCCGCGCACCGCGAACGCGATCATCAAGCTCTACGCGGCCGAGCTCGGCATCGAGATCGTCGGCGAGGAGTACGTGCCGCTCGACCGGGACGACTGGACGACCCAGGTGGCCAAGATCGTCGCGGCCGACCCGGACTTCATCTTCAACACCATCAACGGCTCGTCCAACGTCGGCTTCATCAAGGCCTACTACGACGCCGGGCTCTCGCCCGACACGACCCCGATCATCTCGGTGTCGATCGCCGAGGAGGAGGCGCCGGCCATGGGTCACGAGGTGACCGGCCACTACGCCTCGTGGAACTACTTCCAGTCGCTCGACACCCCGAACAACCCGGAGTTCATCGCGAGCTGGCAGGCGTTCCCCGGCAGCAGCGGCGTGACCTCCGACCCGATGGAGGCCGCGTACACCTCGCTCTACCTCTACAAGGCGCTCGTGGAGGCCGCCGGATCGTTCGACGTCGACGCGGTGAACGCCGCGGCCGCGGCGGGCGGCATCACCGTCGACGCACCGCTGGGCACCGTCACGCTGGACGGCGAGAACCACCACATCTCCAAGCCGGGCCACATCGGCAGGATCAACGCCGACAACCAGTTCGACATCGTCTGGGAGTCCGACGGGTTCATCGACCCCGACCCGTACCTGTACGGCTACGACTGGTTCCCGGAGGACATCCGCGAGCAGCTCGTGACCTCGGCGGGCTGACCGCCCACCGGAGTCCCGGACGCGGGGTTCCGTGCCCTGTCGGCACGGAGCCCCGCGCACCGGCATCCCGCCCGATTCCCACCCGCACGTTCCGCACAGAGAGTGACTGCACGTGGAGACTCTGATCCCGCCGCTGCTGAACGGCACCGCGCAGGGCGCCCTGCTCCTGCTCGCCGCGCTCGGCCTCGCGCTCACCTTCGGCCAGATGGGGGTGATCAACATGGCGCACGGCGAGTTCCTCATGGCCGGCGCCTTCGTCGCCTATCTGACCCAGCTCGTCATCCCCTCCAGCGACATCTCGATCCCGGTGGCGCTGCCGCTGGCCTTCCTGGTCGCCGGCCTCCTGGGCCTCCTGCTCGAGGTCAGCATCATCCAATGGATGTATCGCCGGCCGCTCGACACCCTCCTGGCCACGGTCGGGGTGAGCCTCATCCTGCAGCAGGCCGCGCTGCAGATCTTCCCCTCCCAGGGCGTGCCGGTGCGCAGCCCCGGCTGGCTCGACGGGCAGCTGAACGTGCTCGGCTACGGCTGGCCCCTCCGCCAGGTGTTCACGATCGCGCTCGCGGCCGCCTGCGTGGCCGCGCTGGCCGCGTGGCTCAAGTACAGCTCGTTCGGCCGCCGGATCCGCTCGACGGTGGAGAACCGCGACCTCGCCGAGACGGCCGGCATCCCGACCCGCTCCGTCGACCGGATCACCTTCTTCGTCGGGTCGGGCCTCGCGGGCGTGGCGGGCGTGGCGGCGTCCCTGATCGGCGGCACGAACTCGCAGATGGGCGCGCAGTACATCATCCCGGCCTTCCTCGTCGTCGTCGCCGGCGGCATCGGCCAGCTCAAGGGCACCGTCATCGCCGCCTGGGCGGTCGGCCTCGCGATGGCCTTCTTCGCCGACTGGACGACGGGGAGCTTCGCGCAGGTGCTCGCCTTCGTGCTGGTGGTGGTCTTCCTGCAGCTCCGTCCGCAGGGCCTGTTCACGGTACGCACGAGGAGGCTGGTGTGACGAAGCTCGACATGACAAGGCTCGATGCGGCCAGACGGGGGCCGTGGCTCTCGCTCATCGGCATCGGGGTGTTCGCCGTGCTGCTGCTGGTCGTCGCCCCCGCGATGCTGTCGATGCACTGGATCAACAACCTCGGCAAGTACTGCGCCTGGGCGATCGTGGCGGTGGGCATCGGCCTGGCCTGGGGCCGGGGCGGGATGCTCGTGCTGGGGCAGGGCGTCTTCTTCGGGCTCGGCGCATACGCCATGGCGATGCACATGACGCTGGAGACGGCCGGACCCGACAGGATCCCGTCGTTCATGGTGCTGTACGACCCGCTGGCGCCGCTGCCGGCGTTCTGGGAGCCGTTCCGCAGCCCGATGTTCACTCTGTTCGCCATCGTGCTGCTCCCCGCGATCGTGGCCGCGATCCTCGGCTTCGCGCTGTTCAAGCGCCGCGTGAGGGGCGCGTACTTCGCGATCCTGAGCCAGGCGCTCGCCGTCGCCCTGGCCGTGCTCGTCAGCTCCACGATCCGCGAGACCGGCGGCGACACGGGCCTCAGCGGCTTCAAGTACTTCTTCGGCTACGTCCTGACCGACAACACGAACAAGATCATGATCTACTCGATCACGGCCGCGCTGCTCATCGTGTGCCTGCTGGTGGTGTGGCAGCTCTACCGCAGCCGGTACGGGGAGCTGCTGCTCGCCACGCGCGACGCCGAGGAGCGCGTGCGGTTCCTCGGCTACGACCCCGCCAACATCAAGCTGGTCGCCTACGTGATCGCCGCGGTGATGGCCAGCGTCGGCGGGGCGATGTTCGTGCCGATCGTCGGCATCATCACGCCCGCCGAGATCGGGGCCTCCGCCTCGATCCTGATGATCGCCGGGGTGGCGCTGGGCGGCCGCGCCTCGCTGTTCGGCCCGGCCCTGGGGGCGATGGCGATCGGCTGGGGACAGTCCACCCTGGCCTCCAGCTGGCCCGGCGGGTGGACCTACATCCTTGGCCTGCTCTTCATCGTGGTGATCCTCTTCTTCCCGCAGGGGCTCGCCTCCCTGGTCGCGAGGGTCAGGGGCCTGCTCGGGCGACCGGCCGGATCGGCCGAGGGGGTGGCACGATGATCGCGCACGAGACGGATGCCGCCGTGGCCGCCGCCGAGGCCACGTCGCTGGTCGTCGGCGACCTGCGCGTCGAGTTCGACGGGTTCGTCGCCGTGGGCGGCGTCTCGTTCGACGCCCACGTCGGCGAGGTGCGCTTCCTCATCGGTCCGAACGGCGCGGGCAAGACCACCTGCATCGACGCGATCACGGGCCTGTCGAAGGGCACCGGATCGGTGCGGCTCGGCGACGTCGAGGTGCTCGGCAAGCCCGTGCACAAGGTCACGCGGCTCGGGATCGGGCGCACGTTCCAGACCGCGAGCGTCTTCGACGAGCTGACGGTCATGCAGAACCTCGACATCGCGGCCGGCATCCATCGCCCCTCCGCCACGCTGCTGCGCGCGCGGCGCGTCGTGCCCCGCCCGGTCGAGCGCGCCCTCGTCGACGTCGGCCTGGAGGCTCACCGATCGACCCCGGCCGGCATCCTCTCCCACGGCCAGAAGCAGTGGCTGGAGATCGGGATGCTGCTGGTGCAGAACCCCCGCGCGCTGCTGCTCGACGAGCCCGTGGCGGGCATGAGCCACGACGAGCGCACGGAGACCGGCAAGCTGCTCCAGCGCATCGCGGAACGGCGGATCGTCCTGGTCGTCGAGCACGACATGGACTTCATGCGCCGCTTCGCCACGCGGGTGACGGTGCTGCACCAGGGGAAGGTGCTCAGCGAGGGGTCGGTCGCCGACGTGCAGGCCGATCCGCGCGTGCAGGAGGTGTACCTCGGCACCGCGGCCGCGGTGGCCGCGACGGGGGACGACATCGCGACGGAGGAGGCCTGACGTGCTGGAGCTGAAGGACATCGACGCCGGCTACGGGCGCACGCGCGTGCTGCACGACGTGAGCGTGCCGGGGTCGGACAGGGTGGTCGCGGTGCTCGGCCACAACGGCGCGGGCAAGACGACGCTGCTGCGGGTCGCGATCGGGCTCGTCCGCCCCAAGCGTGGCGTCGTGCTGCTGGACGGCGAGGACGTCACCTCCCTGCCGCCCAACAAGCGGGTCGCCCGGGGCATGGCCTACGTGCCCCAGGGGCAGCAGTCGTTCACGCAGCTGACGACGCGGGAGAACCTGCAGCTCGTCGCCGACGGGCGCCGGAACGGCAGGCGGATGATGGACGAGGTGCTGGACCGCTTCCCCGCGCTCGCGCAGTTCGCCACGCGCAAGGCCGGCCTGCTCTCGGGAGGGCAGCGCCAGCAGCTCGCGATCGCCCGCGCCCTCATCACCGAGCCGCGCCTGCTCATCCTCGACGAGCCGACCGAGGGCATCCAGCCGTCGATCGTCGCGGAGATCGAGCAGACGATCGTCCAGCTCGCCGCGGACGGCATCGGCATCCTGCTCGTCGAGCAGCACATCGGGTTCGCGCTCGAGGCGGCCGACCGGTACGTGGTGCTCTCGTCGGGTGTGGTCACGAGCGCGGGCGAGGGCGGCGCCGCGGCGCAGGCGTCGGTGCGCGCGGCACTCGCGATCTGACATCCGTCGACGTTCGTCCCCGTTCGTCCCGGGAGCCGAGGGGCCGAGGGGCCGCAACGCGCACGAAACACGAGTCGTCCACAATGGTCCCACGCGGGGCGAGGAGCGGCGGTGGCAAGAGCAGACAGCGCACGGGCGGCCGCCGAGGACAGCCTCGAAGACTACGCCTTCCGCTACGTGCCGCGCAGCTTCCGCCGGTGGAGCGCGGGCGCCGTCGGGGTCATGGCGCTCGGGCCCATCGCGTTCCTCGCCGACCTGTCGATCGGCGCGAGCATCGGGCTCGAGCACGGCACGGTCAACGCCGTGCTCGGCATCGCCCTGGCATCCGTGATCATCTTCGCCGTCGGCGTGCCCATCGCCTACTACGCCGTGCGCTACAACATCGACCTCGACCTCATCGCGCGGGGCTCGGGGTTCGGCTACTACGGGTCGGCGATCACGACCGTCATCTTCGGCGGCTTCACGTGCATCTTCTTCGCCCTGGAGGGGGCGATCATGGCGCAGGGCCTGCACCTCGCGCTGGGGCTGCCGCTCGCGGCCGGCTACGTGATCTCGACCCTCGTCGTGATCCCGATCGTGATCTACGGCATGCGCGCGCTCGAGCGCCTGCAGTTCTGGACCACGCCGCTCTGGCTCGTGCTCGCGCTGTCGCCGCTGCTGTGGATCGTGGTGTCCGACCCCGCGTCGGTGCGGGCGTTCCTGACGTTCCCGGGAGCCTCGGGGGGCGCGGTCGACGTGGGCGCGGTCGTCGCCGGCGCGGCGGTGTGCTTCGCGCTCACCCCGCAGCTGGCCGAGCAGGTCGACTACCTGCGTGCGATGCCGCCGCGCACGCGCGCCAACGCCCGCACCTGGTGGACGTCGTTCCTGCTCGCCGGACCGGGATGGGTCGTCTTCAGCGGCGTCAAGCAGGTCATCGGCGTGTTCCTCGCCGTGTACGTCATGACCAGGCTCGGGCCGGGCGCGGAGGCGCGGGCGACGGAGCCCGCGCACCAGCTGCTGGTCATGTACACGTCGCTGGTGCCCGAGTGGGTCGCGCTGGCCCTCGTGCTCGTGCTCATCATCCTCGCCCAGGTGAAGATCAACGTCACCAACGCCTACTCGGGGTCGCTCGCGTGGTCGAACGTCTACACGCGCATCACACGGCACTACCCCGGCCGCACGGTGTTCGTGTTCTTCAACCTCGCGATCGCGCTGGCGCTCATGCTCCTCGACGTCTTCAGCCTCATCGCGTTCGTGCTGGCGCTCTACGCGAACATCGTGATGGCGTGGCTCGTGACGATCGCGGCCGACATCGTCGTGAACAAGTACGTGCTGCGGCTGTCGCCGCGCTTCCCCGAGTTCCGCCGCGGCATGCTGCACGCGTGGAACCCCGTCGGCCCCGTGTCGGTCGTGCTCGCCTCGGCGCTGTCGCTGTCGGCCTTCGCGGGCCTGTTCGGCCCGGAGCTCAGGCCCTACTCCGTGCTCATCGCGATCGGCGTCGCGGTGCTCGTCACCCCGCTCACGGCGATCGCCACGCGCGGCCGGTTCTACCTGCGCCGCGGCTCAGACGGCATCGACCTGCCCATGCTCGACGCCGACGGCAACCCGTCGGGCGAGCGGCTGCGCTGCCACGTCACGGGATACACCTTCGAGCGACCGGATATGCTGGCGTCGGCCCAGCCGGGACGCCTGGGGGAGCTGCAGTACGTGTCGTCGCTCGCGCTGACGCTCGACCGGGCCGGGCAGCACGTGCTGCCTCCCGAGCCGTGGCGGGCCGGGCGGAGGCCGCGCGACGGGCCGTACGGCGGAAGCAGGGGAGGCGAGGGGTGATGCAGGAGGCGTTCGACACGCCCACCGCGATCGTGGCGAGCGCTGCGGCGCTCTTGCGCGAGCAGCCCTTCGACGACATCTCGTACCGCGCCCTGGGCGACGCCGTCGGCGTCTCCGAGCGCACCGTGTACCGGCAGTACCCGACGCGCGCGCACCTGCTCGCGAGCCTCGCGCTGTGGATCGAGCAGACGCAGCTGCCGATCGGGGCGTTCACGACCGTCGAGCAGTTCCGGGCCGCCGTGCGCGAGCGGTTCCGCGCGTGCGACGCGTCGCCCGCCTTCGCCTTCGTCTGCGCCCGCGCGGCGACGGCGTCGCCGGTCGCCGGCGCGGAGCCCACCTTCCTCACCCGCGGCATCGAGGTCATGGTCGACGTGTGCGCGCCGACCCTCAACCGTCGCGACAGCCGGCGCATCACCGCCATGCTCTCCTCCTTCGCGTCGGTGCAGATGTGGGCGCGCCTGCGCAGCGGCTTCGGGATGGACGCCGACGAGATCGGCGACGTCGTCGACCGCGCGATCGCGCGCGCCGTCGCGCCCCTGGGCGTCGCCGTCGGCTCCTGACGGGCGAGGCGTCTCGAGGCTGGCATCCGTGGCACCGCTCAACAAGACCCAGGAGTCGATCCTCAGCGCCTACGCGGCGCTCGTCGACGAGCTGGGCACCGACGACGTCTCGTTCCGCCTCATCGCGCGCCGCGCCGGGGTGGGGGAGCGCACGGTGTTCCGCGCCTATGCGACGCGCGTCGACCTGCTCATGGCGACGGCGGCGTGGATCGAGCAGATGGCGTTCGCGCGCCGCGCGTGCGCGTCGATCTTCGACGCGCCGCTCCTGATCCGCGAGGCGATGCACGCCTACGACGACCGCCCGGAGCTCGCGCACCTCGTCGCGGAGGCGAGCATGCGCGGCGTCGACGGCGCGGAGCCGGCGCCGCGGGGCGCGCTGTTCGACCGGCTGCTGCGCGAGGAGATCCCGTCGCTCGACGAGGCCGAGCGGCGGACGATCGTCGCGGCCCTGTCGCACCTCGACTCGGCCGTCACATGGGTGTCGCTGCGCCGCGAGCTCGGCATGGACCGCGCCGACATCGCCGACGCCGCCGCCTGGGCCGCCGAGGCCGTCCTCGACCCGGTCCGCGACCGCACGCGCCGTCGATAGGCCGGCCGGCATCCGGCATCCGTTTCTCGAGGGATGCCGCGGATCGTGCGCCGTGCAGGAGATTCCGCGGCGAAGGGACTGAACGCCGGGCACCACGCCCGGGCCCGGCGAAAACGTCCTGCACGGGGCACGAGCTGTCGAACGACGAGACCGCGGCTCTCGCCGGATGATCGTCGATACCTCGGTCTGGATCGAGTTCCCGCGACCCGGTGCGGGTGTATCGGGACCCTTGCCGCGGTCCGTTACATGGGTTTCGATACGCCGCCTCCGGCGGCTACTCAACCAGCGGGGTGTGGGGGTGCGGGTGTGGGTTGCGGGTGCGTCCGTTCCCGCTGGTCGAGTGCTCGCGGCGGAGCCGCGAGTGTATCGAGACCCTTGCCACGGTGCGTTAGACGGGTTTCGATACGCCGCCTGCGGCGGCTACTCAACCAGCGGGAACTTACGGGCGCATCCACACCCCCGCTGGTCGAGTGCTCGCGGCGGAGCCGCGAGCGTATCGAGACCCTTCCCACGGTGCGAGGCGTCGGTGCCGAGGACGCGCTCCACCGGCTAGAGCGGCGGCGCGGCGGCCGCGTCGGCGAGGGCCTCGGCGACGAGCCGGGTGTTCTCCGACACGAGCCCGCCCGTGACGCGCACGTGCGGCGCGGGCGCGCCGTCGGCCGTCAGGAACGGGCGCCCCGCGGCGACCGCGATGCCCGACGCGGCGAGGCGCACGATCGCGGCTCGCTCGTCGCGCACCGGCATCCACAGGTTGATGCCGTCGGGCTCGCCGACGTCGACGCCGAGGCGCCGCAGGGCGGACGCGAGCCGGTCGAGCCGGTCGCGGTAGATGAGCCGCGCGCTGCGCACCCGCGCGACCGACGACGCGTCGGTGAGCAGGTCCACGAGCACGGTCTGCAGCAGCCGGGAGGTCCAGCCGGGCCCGAGCATGCGGCGGGCCACGACGCGCTCGACGATGCGCGCGGGCCCGCCGAGCGCCGCGATGCGCAGATCGGGGCCGTGCGACTTCGAGAAGCTGCGCACGTGCACGACCTGCGCCGGCAGCAGCCGCGCGAGCGTGACGTCGGGGGCGCTGCTCACGAGGGCCGAATGGTCGTCCTCGATGACCGTCACGCGCCGCCCGCCCGACGATCCGAGCAGCACGCGGGCGAGCGCGCGGGCGCGATCGGGCGACATCGACACGCCCGTCGGGTTCTGCGCCCGCGGCTGCAGCAGCACGGCCGCGGGCGCGCGCGTGAGGGCGCGGGAGAGGGATGCCGGGGTCACGCCGTCGCGGTCGAGCTCGAGCGGCACGGCCTCGGCGCCGAGCGCGTCGACGAGGTCGAAGAAGTACGGGAAGCCGGGGGACTCGACGGCGACGCGGTCGCCGAAGCGCACGACCTGCTCGAGCGTGCGCGCGACGCCGTCGAGCGCGCCGTCGACGACCGTGAGCGCCTCGACGCCCGCGACGGGCCAGGTCTCGGCGAGCAGGGCATGCAGCTCGGGCAGCACGGGGACGTCGTTGTAGCGGCCGGTGTCGGCGCGCGGCGCGACGCGGGCGAACGCCGCGTGCAGCGAGGGGAGCATGGCGGGGTCGGGGGTGCCGAGCGACAGATCGAGGCGCACGGGGCCGGCCGGCGCGGCCAGCTCGTGCACGCGCGGGCTCAGCCACTCGCTGCGATCGCTGCGCACGAAGCTTCCGGCCCGGCCGCGCGAGACGATGACGCCCGCGTCGGCGAGCGCGCGCCACGCGGCGGAGACGGTCCCCGCCGAGACGCCGAGCGCCGCCGCGATCGCGCGCACCGTCGGCAGCCGCTCGCCGGGCGCGAGGGTCCCGTCGGCGGCGAGCCGCGCGATCTCCGACGCGATGCCGTGCGGCGAGCGCGCCCGAAGAGACTCGGGGCGGAGCATGCGGCATCCCTCCGTTCTCGGGCGGCCGTCCCGGCGCGGATGCCGAGGATTTACGGTATCGACACACTCGGAAACGGCGCAGTAATGTTCAACCATCACAGTAACGAAAACGGGCGGAACGTGCGGCAGCGTGGCCGGCGGCCCGGGTGATGGAGAGCGGCGAGACATTCCGGGAGGAACGATGACGACGGTCAGAGCGGCGATCACGCAGACGACGTGGACGGGCGACAAGGAGTCGATGCTCGACAAGCACGAGGGGTTCGCACGGGAGGCGGCGGCGCAGGGCGCGCAGGTCATCTGCTTCCAGGAGCTGTTCTACGGGCCGTACTTCGGCATCACGCAGGACAAGAAGTACTACCGCTACGCCGAGCCGGCCGACGGTCCCATCGTGCAGCGCTTCGCGGCGCTCGCGAAGGAGCTGCACCTGGTCATGATCCTGCCGATCTACGAGGAGGCGCAGACGGGCGTCTACTACAACACGGCCGTCGTCGTGGACGCCGACGGCACGATCGCGGGGATGTACCGCAAGAACCACATCCCGCACGTCGAGAAGTTCTGGGAGAAGTTCTACTTCCGGCCGGGCAACCTGGGCTACCCGGTCTTCGACACGGCCGTCGGCAAGGTGGGCGTCGTCATCTGCTACGACCGGCACTTCCCCGAGGGGTGGCGTGCGCTGGGCCTGAACGGCGCCCACCTCGCCTTCAACCCCAACGCGACCAAGCCCGGCCTGTCGAACCGGCTGTGGGAGATCGAGCAGCCCGCCGCGGCCGTCGCGAACGGCTACTTCGTGCTCGCCCCGAACCGCGTGGGGCTCGAGGACAACGAGTACGGCGACGAGGCCGTGGACTTCTACGGCCGCAGCCAGATCGTCGACCCGCGGGGCAACTACGTCGGCGAGCTGGGCTCGGGTGAGCACGAGGAGATCCTCGTGCGCGACCTCGACATGACCCTCGTGCAGGGGATGCGGGACGACTGGCAGTTCTACCGCGACCGCCGCCCCGACACCTACGGCGACATCGTCGCGCCCTGAGCCGGAAGGAGATGCGCATGGCCACCACACTCATCACCGGCGGGACCGTCGTCTCGGCGACCGGCCGCGGCGCCGCCGACGTGCTCGTCGACGGCGAGACGATCGTCGCGGTGCTCGCGCCGGGGTCGCAGCTGCTGGGCACCGATCTCACGGCATCCGTCGACACCGTGATCGACGCGACGGGCAAGTACGTCGTGCCGGGAGGCATCGACGCCCACACGCACATGCAGCTGCCCTTCGGCGGCACGCAGGCGAGCGACACGTTCGAGACCGGCACCCGCGCGGCCGCGTGGGGCGGCACGACGACGATCGTCGACTTCGCCGTGCAGCGCACGGGCGAGCGCGTGCAGGACGGCCTCGCGCACTGGCACGAGCTGGCCGCGGGCAACTGCGCCGTCGACTACGGCTTCCACCAGATCGTCGGCGGGGTCGACGACGACGCGCTCGCCGCGATGCGCGGGCTCGTCGACGAGGGCATCTCGAGCTTCAAGCTCTTCATGGCCTACCCGGGCGTCTTCTACTCCGACGACGCGCAGATCCTCAAGGCCATGCAGGTGTCGGCCGAGACCGGCCTGCTCACGATGATGCACGCCGAGAACGGCCCCGCGATCGACGTGCTCGCCCAGCAGCTCTACGAGCAGCGCAAGACCGACCCGTACTTCCACGGCATCGCCCGCGCGTGGCAGCTCGAGGAGGAGGCGACGCACCGCGCGATCATGCTCGCCGACGTCACGGGCGCCCCGCTCTACGTCGTGCACGTCAGCGCGAAGCAGGCGGTCGAGCAGCTCGCGTGGGCGCGCGACAACGGCAGGAACGTGTTCGGCGAGACCTGTCCGCAGTACCTGTACCTGTCGCTCGAGGAGCAGCTCGCCGCGCACAGCGAGCAGTGGGGCGCGTTCGAGGGCGCGAAGTGGGTGTGCTCGACGCCGCTGCGCTCGCGCGAGGAGGGGCACCAGCGGCACATGTGGCAGGCGCTGCGCACCAACGACATCCAGATGGTGTCGACCGACCACTGCCCGTTCTGCATGAAGGACCAGAAGGAGCTGGGGCGCGGCGACTTCCGCGCGATCCCGAACGGCATCGGCTCGGTCGAGCACCGCATGGACCTCATGTACCAGGGCGTCGTGACGGGCGAGATCACGCTCGAGCGGTGGGTCGAGCTGACCAGCACGACCCCCGCGCGGATGTTCGGGATGTACGGCCGGAAGGGCGTCATCGCGCCGGGCGCCGACGCCGACGTCGTCGTCTACAACCCGAACGGGCACACCTCGATCGGGGTGGACGGGACGCACCACATGAACATGGACCACTCCGCGTGGGAGGGCTTCGAGATCGACGGGCACGTCGACACCGTGATCGCGCGCGGCAAGGTGATCGTGGATGCCGGCGCCTATCTCGGACGCAAGGGCGACGGCCGGTTCGTCCGGCGCGGCCTGAGCCAGTACCTGGTCTGAGGGGGAGAGCGCGATGGACTTCGGCGTCGTCCTGCAGACCAACCCGCCCTCGGCGCGCACCGTGCAGCTCGCCCAGCTGGCCGAGGCGCACGGGTTCAGCCACGTGTGGACGTTCGACTCGCACCTGCTGTGGCAGGAGCCCTACGTCATCCACTCGGCCATCCTGAACGCGACCAAGCGCGTCGTCGTCGGCCCGTTCGTGACGAACCCCGCGACGCGCGACTGGACGGTCACGGCGTCGGTGTTCGCGACGCTCAACGAGATGTACGGCAACCGCACCATCTGCGGCATCGGGCGCGGCGACTCGGCCGTGCGGGTCACGAACGGCGCGCCCACGACGCTGCGCGAGCTGCGGCAGGCGATCCACGTGATCCGCGAGCTCGGCAACTCGCGTCCCGTCGAGCACAACGGCGCGACGCTGCAGTTCCCGTGGAGCCGAGGGTCGCAGCTCGACGTCTGGGTCGCCGCCTACGGCCCGCTCGCCCTCAAGCTCACGGGCGAGGTCGGCGACGGCTTCATCCTGCAGCTGGCCGACGTCGACATCGCGGCGTGGATGATCCGGGTCGTGCGCGAGGCCGCCGAGCGCGCCGGGCGCGACCCCGACGCGATCGCGTTCTGCGTCGCGGCGCCCATGTACATCGGCGACGACATCGCGCACATGCGGGAGCAATGCCGCTGGTTCGGCGGCATGGTCGGCAACCACGTCGCCGACATCGTCGCCAAGTACGGCACCGGCGGCGGCGTGCCGCAGGCGCTCACCGACTACATCGCGGGGCGCACGGGATACGACTACAACTCGCACGGCAAGAGCCACAACGACCACGTCGACTTCGTGCCCGACGAGATCGTCGACCGGTTCTGCGTGCTCGGCTCGGCCGACGACCACATCGCCAAGCTGGAGCAGCTGCGCGCGATCGGCGTGACGCAGTTCGCGGGCTACCTGCAGCACGACAACAAAGAGGAGACGATGCGGGTCTACGGCGAGAGAGTCATCCCCGCGCTGCACGACGCGATCACGGCGAAGTCATGACGCCCCGTGCCCGCACGGCATGGCTCTGGGGCGCGCTGGGCGTGATCGCCGTGGTGGCCCTGTGGGAGGTGTACAAGTGGCTCGGCCCCGCTGACGGCGTCGTGCTCGGCGACGCGCGCGACGGGCTGCGCATCCTTCCGCGCACCCACGACCGGGCGATGCCGCACGTCTGGGACATGATCGCGCGCCTGTTCGACCCGACGAGCGGCGGGCAGACGCCGCCGCTGTGGCTCACGGTCGCCGGCGGCGCGCTGCTGACGCTCGGCATCGCGGCGCTCGGCTGGGCGATCGGCGTCGTCGTGGGCTTCGCGCTCGCCCTGCTCATGCAGCGCTGGCGCCTCGCGGAGTGGGGCCTGCTGCCGTGGATCGTCGTCTCGCAGACGGTGCCGCTCATCGCCTTCGCCCCGCTCGTGGCGCGCATCGGCGGCCAGGTCGATCGCAGCGGCGTGCCCTGGCCCGAGTGGCTGTCGGTCGCGGTGATCGCGTCGTACCTCGCGTTCTTCCCCGTCGCGGTCGGCGCGTTGCGCGGGCTCTCGTCGCCCGACGCGATCCACCTCGATCTCATGCGCAGCTATGCCGCCGGGTACGGGCAGACACTGCGGCTGCTGCGCCTGCCCGCGGCCGTGCCGCACCTGCTGCCCGCGATGCGCCTCGCCGCGGCGAACGCCGTCGTGGGCGCCGTCGTCGCGGAGGTGTCGATCGGCATGCGCGGCGGACTCGGGCGCATGCTGCTGCAGATGGCGCAGTCGGCGTCGGCCGACCCCGCGCTGCCGTGGGCGCCCATCTTCGGCGCCGTGCTGCTGGGGCTCATCGCCGCCGGCTCCGTGGCCCTGCTGGGCACGGGGCTGCGCCGCTATCGCCGAGGGGAGGCACCGGCATGAGCGATCTCGCCGTGCACGTCGCGGGCGTCGACCGCGTGTTCGGCACGCGCGCCGATCGCGTGCAGGCGCTCACGGGCGTCGACCTCGACGTCGCCGCGGGGGAGTTCGTCTCCCTCATCGGCCCGTCCGGATGCGGCAAGTCGACGCTCATGCGGCTCGTCGCCGACCTCGACCAGCCCACCGCGGGCGTCATCGAGGTCTTCGGCAAGACCGCGCACCGGGCGCGGCTCGACCACGACTACGGCATCGCCTTCCAGCAGGCCGGCCTGCTGCCGTGGCGCACGGTGCTGGAGAACATCGTGCTGCCGCTCGAGCTGCACGGCATGCCCAAGGCGGCCCGCGCGGCCCGTGCCGCGGAACTCGCCGCGCTCGTGGGCCTCGCCGACTTCGGCGTCCGCTACCCCGACGAGCTCTCCGGCGGCATGCAGCAGCGCGTCGCGATCGCGCGATCGCTCGCGACCAGCCCGCGGCTGCTGCTCATGGACGAGCCGTTCGGCGCCCTCGACGAGATGACGCGCGAGCGCATGCAGACCGAGCTCGCCCGCATCACGGCCGAGACGGGCGCCGCCGTCGTCTTCGTGACCCACTCCATCCCCGAGGCCGTCTACCTCTCCGACCGCGTCGTCGTCATGTCGCCGCGGCCCGGCCGCATCACCGACGTGCTCGACGTGCCGTTCGGAGACGCGCGCGACGACGGGCTGCGCGAGTCGCCCGAGTTCTTCGCCCACGTCACGGCCGTGCGCGAGGCGCTGCACGGCGCGCCCGTCGAGCGGGCGAACGAGAGATGAGGGGATGCCGATGACCCTCGCCGCCGAGCGCGTCCTGCGCCTCGCCGCCCCGATCCTCGTCGGGGTCGTGCTCCTCGTCGCCTGGCAGGCGCTCTCCGGCGTCTCGACGGGACGCCTCGCCCTCGTGCCCGCGCCCGCCGACGTCGTGACGAACATGGTGCGGCACGCCGGCATCCTCTTCGACGACGCGCTCACGACGGGCGGCAACGCCCTCGTCGGGCTGGTCGCCGGCACCGTCGCGGGCATCGTGCTCGCGGGCCTCGCGGCGTGGCTGCGCCCCGTCGACGGGATGACCGCACCGCTCGTCGCGGCGCTCGCGGTCGTGCCGATCGTCGCGCTCACCCCGCTGCTGAACACCCTGTTCGGCGCGTCGAGCCAGTTCGGCCGCCAGATCGTCGCGGGCATCGCGGCGTTCGTGCCGGTCTTCGTCAACGTGCTGCGCGGGCTGCGCCAGGCCCGGCCCGTGCAGCGCGACCTCTTCCGCGCCTACGCCGCCGGCGGCGGCCAGACCTTCCGCAGGCTCACACTGCCGACGGCGCTGCCGTACCTCGTGACGGGCGTGCGCATCGCGAGCTCGCTCGCGGTGATCTCGGCCCTCGTCGCGGAGTACTTCGGCGGCCCCGCCGACGGGCTCGGAACGGCGATCGCGAGCTACGCGAAGTCGGGCAACGCGGCGCTCGCGTGGGCCTACGTGGGCGGCGCGGTCATCGTCGGGCTGCTCTTCTTCGCCACCACCGCGCTGCTCGAACGGGCGACCGCGCGCGGCCGTCCCGCCTGATCCCGCACCACCACCCGCATCACCGCACCCGCACCAGAAGGGAACACCCCATGCGACACAGCACACGACGCGTCCTCGCCGTCGCCGCGGCCGGGGTCTCGGCCGCCCTCGTCCTCGCCGCCTGTTCGTCCGGCGACGCCCCCGCCCCATCGGCGCCCGCGGAGTCGGCTCCCGCCGACGGCGAGTTCACCCCCATCACCGACATCCGGCTGCAGCTGCAGTGGCTGCCCCAGGCCCAGTTCGCCGGATACTACGTCGCGCAGGAGAAGGGCTTCTTCGCCGAGGAGGGCTTCGACTCCGTCGAGATCGTCCCCTCGGGCGGCGACATCGTGCCGCAGGACGCCCTCGCCGCGGGCGACGTCGACTTCGCGATCGCGTGGGTGCCCAAGGTGCTCGGCACGATCGAGTCGAGCGGCGTCGAGCTCACCAACGTCGCGCAGGTCTACCAGAAGTCGGGCACGACGCAGGTCTCGTGGGCCGGATCGGGCATCACGAGCGTCGCCGACTTCGAGGGCAAGCGCATCGGCTCGTGGGGCTTCGGCAACGAGTGGGAGATCTTCGCCGCGATGGCGGCCGAGGGCCTCGACGCCACCTCGGTGTCGATCACGACGCAGGACTTCTCGATGAACGCGCTGCTCGACGGCGACGTGGACGCCGCCCAGGCCATGACCTACAACGAGCTGGCCCAGGTGCTGGAGACCGTGAACCCCGCGACCGGCGCGCTCTACACGCTCGACGACCTCGACGTCATCTTCTACGAGGACACCGAGGGCGCGATGCTGCAGGACGCCATCTGGGCCGACACCGAGCGGCTCGACGACCCCGCCTACGCCGACGCCACCGTGCGCTTCCTCAAGGCGGTCGTCAAGGGCTGGCTGTACGCCCGCGACAACGTCGAGGAGTCGGCGGAGATCGTCTGGGACATCGCCTCGACCGCCGAGCTCGCCTTCCCCGTGGGCGCCGTGCACCAGCTGTGGATGCTCAACGAGGTGAACAAGCTCATCTGGACGGGCGACGACTTCGGCCTCGTCGACGCCGCCGCGTGGGACAAGACGGTCGCCGGCGCGCTCGCCGCCGTCAACCAGGACGGCCTGAACCTGATCACGGCCGAGCCCCCGGCATCCGCGTACTCGAACGACTACATCGCGCAGGCGATCGAGGAGCTCGAGGCCGAGGGCGTCTCGACCTCGGGGGAGTACGAGCCGATCGAGGTCACCCTCACCCAGGGCGGCCAGTAGTCCCGACCGCCGCTCGGGCCGGCCGGCGCCGGCCCGAGCGGCACCCCTTCCGCGAAGGAGCACGATGATGAGCACCACCGCCGACACCACCGACCTCGACGAGCTCGCCCGGCGGCTCGACCGCGCCCACGTCTTCCACTCCTGGTCGGCGCAGGGCGCCCTCGCGCCGTTCGTGATCGCGGGCGGCAGCGGCGCCCGCGTCTGGGACCACGGCGGGCGCAGCTGGCTCGACTTCTCCAGCCAGCTCGTCAACGTCAACATCGGCCACCAGCATCCCGCCGTCGTCGCGGCGATCGCCGAGCAGGCCGGCCGGCTCGCGACGATCGCGCCGTCGACGGCGAACCTCGTGCGCGGGCAGGCCGCCGAGCGCATCGCCGCGCTCGCGCCGGCCGGATTCGAGAAGGTCTTCTTCACCAACGGCGGCGCCGACGCGAACGAGAACGCGATCCGCCTCGCCCGCCTGTACACGGGACGCGACAAGGTGCTCTCGCGGTACCGCTCCTACCACGGCAACACGGGCGCGGCGATCGTCGCGACGGGCGACTGGCGTCGCGTGCCCAACGAGTACGCGCGCGGCCACGTGCACTTCTTCGGACCGTACGCCTACCGCAGCGAGTTCTGGTCCGACGGTCCCGAGCAGGAATGCGAGCGCGCGCTGCACCACCTGCGCCGGGTCATCCAGGCCGAGGGGCCGGAGAGCATCGCGGCGATCCTGCTGGAGACGGTGCCGGGCACCGCCGGCGTGCTCGTGCCGCCGCCGGGGTATCTCGCCGGCGTGCGCGCGCTCGCCGACGAGCACGGCATCGTGCTCATCCTCGACGAGGTCATGGCGGGCTTCGGCCGCACCGGGCGCTGGTTCGCCTTCGACGACCACGACGTCGTGCCCGACCTCATCACGTTCGCGAAGGGCGTCAACTCGGGCTACGTGCCGATCGGCGGCGTCGTGATCTCCGACCCGATCGCGGCGGCGTTCGACGAGCGGGTCTTCCCCGGCGGGCTCACCTACTCGGGGCACCCGCTCGCGGCCGCCTCGGCCGTCGCCGCGATCGACGCGATGCGCGACGAGGGGATCGTCGACAACGCGCGGCGCATCGGCGCCGACGTGCTCGGCCCCGCCCTCGCGGAGCTCGCCGGCCGGCATCCCGTGATCGGCGAGGTGCGCGGGGTCGGCGTGTTCTGGGCGCTCGAGCTCGTGACCGACCGCGAGACGCGGCAGCCGCTGCCCGCCACGGCGATGGCACGCCTGCGCGCGGCGCTCTTCGAGCGCGGGCTCATCGGGTTCTTCGCCGACAACCGCATCCACGTCGTGCCGCCGTGCACGGTCGGCGACGACGAGGTGCGCGAGGCGATCGCGCTGTACGACGAGGTTCTCGCGACGGCGCTGTGAGCCCGTGGCGACGAGAGACAGAGAGCAAGGACGACATGACCGAGACCGACATCCCCACGATCGACCACTGGGTGGGCGGCGCGCCCTGGGCGGGCGCCTCGCCCCGCACCGCCCCCGTCTGCAATCCCGCGACCGGCCGCGTCACGGCCGCCGTGCGCCTCGCCGGCGCGAGCGACGTCGACGCCGCCGTCGCCGCGACGAGCGCGGCGTGGCCCGCGTGGCGCGACGCGAGCATCGCCCGGCGGCAGAGCGTCGTGTTCGCGTTCCGCGAGCTGCTCAACGCGCGCGCCGACGAGCTCGCCGCGATCCTCACCGCCGAGCACGGCAAGGTGCTCTCCGACGCCCGCGGCGAGATCGCCCGCGGGCTCGAGGTCGTCGAGTTCGCGTGCGGCGCCGGACACCTGCTCAAGGGCGAGTACTCGGAGTCGGTGTCGAGCGGCGTCGACGTGTACACGGTGCGCCAGCCGGTCGGCGTCGTGGGCGTCATCAGCCCCTTCAACTTCCCCGCGATGGTGCCGCTGTGGTTCCTGCCGATCGCGCTCGTCGCGGGCAACGCGGTCGTGCTCAAGCCGAGCGAGAAGGACCCCTCGGCCTCGCTCTGGATCGCGCGCCTGTTCGCCGAGGCGGGCCTGCCCGACGGCGTGCTCTCGGTCGTGCACGGCGACAAGGAGGCCGTCGACGCGATCATCGCGCACCCCGGCATCCGCTCGCTGTCGTTCGTCGGCTCGACCCCCATCGCCCGCTACATCTACGAGCGCGGCAGCGCGGCGGGCAAGCGCGTGCAGGCGCTCGGCGGCGCGAAGAACCACATGCTCGTGCTGCCCGACGCCGACCTCGACCTCGCCGCGGACGCCGCCGTCAACGCCGGGTTCGGCTCGGCGGGCGAGCGGTGCATGGCCGTGTCGGCGCTGCTCGCGGTCGAGCCGGTCGGCGATGCGCTCGTCGCGAAGATCGCCGAGCGCATGGCGGGGCTGCGCGTCGGCGACGGCACGCGTGCGTGCGACATGGGCCCGCTCATCACGCGCGAGCACCGCGACAGGGTCGCCGGCTACCTCGACGTCGCGACCGCCGACGGGGCCGTCGTCGTCGTGGACGGGCGCGACGTCGACGTCGACGGCGACCCCGGCGGATTCTGGCTGGGCCCCACCCTCGTCGACCGCGTGCCGACGGGGTCGGCCGTCTACACCGACGAGATCTTCGGCCCCGTGCTGTCGGTCGTGCGGGTCGCGAGCTACGACGAGGGACTCGCGCTCATCGACGCCTCGCCGTACGGCAACGGCACCGCGATCTTCACCAACGACGGCGGCGCCGCGCGCCGCTTCCAGCGCGAGGTGAACGTCGGCATGGTCGGCATCAACGTGCCGATCCCCGTGCCCGTCGCGTACCACTCGTTCGGCGGCTGGAAGGCGTCGCTGTTCGGCGACGCCAAGGCCTACGGCCCGCACGGCTTCGCCTTCTTCACGCAGGAGAAGGCGGTCACGAGCCGCTGGCTCGACCCGTCGCACGGCGGCGTCGACCTCGGATTCCCCCAGCACGACTGACCGGCGCCGTGCGGGCGGGGCGCCGGCGGCCGTCGGCCCTCGTCCGCCGCTCGGCCTGTTCACAATTCAGGAAGAACGGCTGGCAGATGCCGGACACGCGGCGAACGCGCCCGATTCTCCTGAGTTGTGAACGGCACGCCGGATGCCGAGGGTGCCGGATGCCGGGGCTCCGGGGCTCCGGGGCTTCGGCAGCCCGGGGCTTCGGCGTCCCCAGCCCCGCGCCCAACCCCCGCCTCCCGTTCACAACTCAGGAAGAACGGCCGGCCCCCGCTGGTGGCCCCGCGTGTTTCCGGGCCTGTCGGCCGCGGCGTCGCCGGGATCTCCTGAGTTGTGAACGCCGTCGGCCCGGCCAGGGCGCGTCCGCCGGCCCTCGGCGCCTGGCCTCGTTCGCCGCTCGGCCTGTTCACAATTCAGGAAGGACGGCCGGTGTCCCCGCGTGTTTCCGGGCCTGTCGGCCGCGGCGTCGCCGGGATTTCCTGAGTTGTGAACGCCGTTGGCGTGGCCGCGCGGCATCTGCCGGCTCGCGGCGCCGGCCGGGTGCGCCGGGTAATGCCCGGGGATCAGCGAGGGTCAGCGGGGATCAGCGGGGTGTGGGGCGCGGGGTGGCCAGCAGGAGCAGGCCGGCGAGCGCCACCATGGTGCCGACGGCGGCGGCCAGGCCCGTCCAGCCGGCGCCCGAGAACACGAAGCCGAGCGCCCAGCCGAAGACCGCGGCGCCCGTGTAGTACGACAGCGAGAACAGCGCCGCCGCCTGCGCCCGCGCCTCGGGGCGGGCCACGGCCGGCACCCAGCCCGAGACCACCGTGTGCGCCGCGAAGTAGCCCGCCGTGAAGATCGGCAGGCCCACGATGATCGCCCACAGCGCGTCGACGAGGGTGATCGAGAGACCGACCACCATGAACGCGAGCGCGCCGAGCAGCACGCGCGATCGTCCCAGCCGCGCCGTGATCCGGCCCGCCCACGGCGATGACAGGGTGCCGGCGAGGTAGGCGACGAAGACGAACGAGGCGACCCACAGCGGCAGCGAGAAGGGCGGCGCGGTGAGCCGGAACCCGAGGTAGTTGTACACGCCGACCAGCGATCCCATGAGCAGGGCGCCCTGCGCGTAGAGCGAGAGCTGGCCGCGGTCGCGCAGGTTCATCGCGATGCGGGCGGCGAGCGAGGGACCGCCGCTCTCGCGCGTGCGGCCCGCGACGAAGCCGCGCGCGGGCGGCGACAGCCGCAGGAACAGCACCGTCGCGATGGCGCACAGCACGGCGACGGCCAGCACGCCCTGGCGCCACAGCCCCAGGTCGCCGAGCGGGCCCTCGACGAACCGGCCGACGAGGCCGCCGATCGAGTTGCCCGCGATGTAGCTGCCGGCCGCGGCCGCGGTGTGGCGCACGTCGACCTCTTCGGCGATGTAGGCGAGCGCGAGCGCGGGGATCGCACCGAGCGAGACGCCCTCCAGCAGGCGTGCGGCGATCAGCAGCTCGAACGTCGGCGCGAACGACGCGAGCACGCCGAAGACGACCGCGGCGACGAGGCCCGTCGCCATCGCCCGGATGCGGCCGATGCGGTCGGCGACCGTCGACCACGCGATCACCGTCGCGGCGACGCCGAGGGTCGCGACCGAGAGCGTGAGCGACGCCGTCGCGGGCGACACCGTGAACGTCTCGGCGATGAACGGGAGCACCGCCTGGATGCCGTACAACTGGGAGAAGGTCGCGACGCCCGCGAAGAACAGGCCGATCAGCAGGCGGCGGTACTCCGAGCTCCCGGGGACGTGGCCGGTGAACTCGCGCATCACCGCATGATATATCTAACCGAGTTATGTTGTCGTCGCGGGCGGCGACCGCCGAAGCCTTGCAAGGATGGAAGCGTGACGATCCCCGACATCCGCCTCATCGCCGCCGACATGGACGGCACCCTGCTGCGGCCCGACGGCGCGCTCCCCGACGAGTTCTGGCCGCTGCTCGACCGGTTGCGGGAGCGCGGCATCGCCTTCGCCCCCGCGAGCGGACGGCAGCTCGCGACGCTGCAGCACACGTTCGGCGGCGCCGACCTCGACTACATCGCCGAGAACGGCACGTACGTCGTGCGCGGTGCCGACGAGGTCAGTCACGACGCGCTGGCGCCGGCCTTCGTGGCATCCCTCGTCGCGCGCCTCCGGTCGCTGGTCGCCGACGGCGCGCTGCGCGCCGGCGTCGTCGTGTGCGGCAAGCGGTCGGCGTACATCGAGGGCACGGATGCCGCGTTCGTCGCCGAGGTCGAGAAGTACTACCGGGCGCTCCGGGTCGTGCCCGACGTGCTCGAGCCCGACGACCGCGTGCTCAAGGTCGCGATCTACGACTTCGACGGCGGGGAGCGGAACACGGCCCCCGCGCTCGCCGACGTCGCCGAGACGCACCAGGTCGTCGTGTCGGGGGAGCACTGGATCGACGTCATGAACCGCGGCGTCAACAAGGGCGTCGCGCTGCGCGCGCTGCAGCGACGGCTCGGCGTGAGCCCCGCGCAGACGGCCGCGTTCGGCGACTTCTTCAACGACGTCGAGATGCTGCAGGCCGCCGAATGGTCGTACGCGATGGCCAACGCGCATCCCGACGTCGCGGCCGTCGCGCGTCATCGCGCGCCGTCGAACGCCGACCTCGGCGTCATCCGCACGATCGAGTCCCTGCTGGGGTGATCGGGCGTAGCGTGGGCGTATGGTCACGATTCCCACGGTCACCCTGAACGACGGCGTCTCCTTCCCCGAGCTCGGTCTCGGCACCTACAACCTGCGCGGCCCCGAGGGGACGGATGCCATCGTCTCCGCGGTCGAGGTCGGATACCGGCTGCTCGACTCCGCGGTCAGCTACGAGAACGAGGCGGAGGTCGGCGAGGCGGTGCGGCGCAGCGGCATCCGCGACGAGCTCATCGTCACCACCAAGGTGCCCGGTCGCGACCACGGGTACGACGAGACGATCGCGAGCGCCGAGGGCTCGCTGGAGCGGCTCGGCCTCGACCGCATCGACCTGTATCTCATCCACTGGCCGAACCCCTCGGTCGGCAAGTGGCTCGACACGTGGCGCGCGATGATCGCGCTGCGCGAGCGGGGCGCGGTGCGCTCGATCGGCGTCTCGAACTTCACGCCCGCGATGCTCACGCGCCTGATCGACGAGACCGGCGTCGCGCCCGCGGTCAACCAGGTCGAGCTGCACCCCTACTTTCCGCAGGCGGAGCTGCGCGCCTTCCACGCGGAGCACGGCATCCGCACCGAGAGCTGGAGCCCGCTCGCCCGCCGCAGCGAGCTGCTGAGCGAGCCCGTCGTCGGCGAGATCGCCGCGGCGCACGGGGTCAGCCCCACGCAGGCGGTGCTGCGCTGGCACGTGCAGCTGGGCAGCACGCCCATCCCGAAGTCGGCCTCCGCCGAGAGGCAGGCCGAGAACGCCGACGTGTTCGGCTTCTCTCTGACGGATGCCGAGGTCGCCGCCCTCGCCGCCCTCGAGCGCGGCCGCCTGTGGAACGGCGACCCCGACACCCACGAGGAGATGTAACCCCGCGGCCGCCCGGGGTCCGGCTTCGCCGCACCCCGCTGGTCGAGTGCTCGCGGCGAAGCCGCGAGCGTATCGAGACCCGTGTAACGGACCGCTACACCGGTCTCGATACGCGCGCTGACGCGCGCTACTCGACCAGCGGGAGAGCGCGCTACTCGACCAGCGGGAGACCGCGCTGCTCGGCCAGCGGGAGAGAGAAGGAGGGGCCGGCGAGGCAGACGGCAGCAGCCGAGTCCCGCGGCCTCCGGTCACCCAGCGGGGGCGACGCGCGCGAGCCAGTCGGCGAAGGTCTCGGTGCCGTGCACGGCGTCGGGACCGGGCAGCAGCGTGCCGTCGCGCTGCGCGCGGCCGAACGGCCCGCCCAGGTTGATCGGGAGCACGAGGCGCGCGGCGCCGGTCGCCCGCGCGTAGCCGCGCACCATCTCGACGAGCGACTCCTCGCGGGGACCGCCGAGGTCGGCGACGCGCCCCGCGGGCCCGGCCTCGGCGAGGTCGACGAGCCGCGCGCCCACCTCGCGCACCGCGACGGGCTGCGTGCGCATGCGCGGGCTGAAGTGCAGCGGACCGCGGGTGCCCATGCGCAGCACCTGCGCGGCGAACTCGTGGAACTGCGTCGTGCGGGCGATCGTGAACGGCACGCCGCTCGCCTGCGCCGCCCGCTCCTGGGCGACCTTCCCCTCGTACAGCGGATAGGCCGCGCGGTCGCAGTTCACGATCGACAGCACCACGATGTGCGGCGGCCGCTGCGCCGTGAGGGACTGGATGACGGCGCGATGGAAGGCCGTCGGATCGTCGTCCGGGCCCACACCGGATGCGTCGATGACGGCATCCGCCCCGTCGAGCGCCGCCGCGACGCCCCCGCCCGTGACGAGATCGACGCCCGTCGACCGCGACAGCACGACGACGTCGTGTCCGCGCTCCTTCGCCGCCGCGGCCGCCTGGGCACCCGCCTGTCCCGTCCCGCCCGCGATCGCGATCCTCATGCGCCCAGCCTACGACCGCGCCGCGCCCCGCCCGCCGCGTAACCCCGCTGGTTGAGTAGCCGCCGCAGGCGGCGTATCGAAACCGGTGTAACGGACCGCTACACGGATCTCGATACACTCGCGGCTCCGCCGCGAGCACTCGATCAGCGGGGTGGGCGGCTGTGTTGCGGGCACTCGATCGGCGGGGGATCGGTGGGGTGGGGTGATCCTGGGGCACCGCGCTCGCTGGCATCTGCCACGCCCGCTGGCTGAGCGCCCGTCGGAGGTGGCGTCACTCCGCTGGTTGAGTAGCCGCCGGAGGCGGCGTATCGAAACCCGTGTCACGGTCCGCTACACGGATCTCGATACACTCGCGGCTCCGCCGCGAGCACTCGATCAGCGGGGTGGGTGGCGGGCGGTCTCGCCGCGGAGGTTCCGCAGCCGGGGGATCGGCGGGGGTCAGTGCGGGGCGTGGTACTCGGTCTCGCCGGACTTCCAGTAGCCCTTGACGACGATGTGGTCGGCGTCGAGACCCCAGCGGTCGAGGAGGAGGGCGCGGCCGGTCTTCACGATCGCCTGCTCGGCGGCGACGAAGCCGAACACCGCGCCCGCGGGCCGGTCGTCGGCGCCGAGCGCGTCGAGGCGCGCGGCCAGCGCCGTGCCGGGTGCCGCGTCGCCGCGGTGCACCTGCTCGACGACGACGCCCGGCGGGGTGTCGATCGGCAGCTCGTGCGCGGCATCCGTGACCTCCACGAGCACGCGGCCGACGGCCCCGGCATCCATCAGGTGCGCGAAGCGGCGCATCGCGGGCACGGCGGTCTCGTCGCCGGCGAGCAGCCAGCCGTCGGGGCGTCCGTTCAGCACCATCGAGCCGCGCGGCCCGCCGATGCCGGCGATCGCGCCGAGCTCGGCCGTCGCCCCCCACGGCGCCGCGACGCCGTCGGCGCCGTGCACCGCGAACTCCAGGTCGAGCCAGCCGTCCTCGGCGTCCCACGCGAGCGGCGTGTACTCGCGGCTCGGTGCGGCGCGCAGCTCCTCGACCGAGGCGGGCGGCGCGTCGGGGAAGAAGATGCGGATGTGGTCGTCGGAGCCGGGGGAGTCGAAGCCGCGCAGGTCGGCGCCCTCCAGGCGCACGCGCACGTAGTCGGGCGTCAGCCACTGGCGCGCCGCGAGGTGCACCGAGCGGAAGCGCAGCTCCAGCGCCTGGCGTTCGAGGGTGAAGGTCATGTCATGCTCCGTTCTCGACACGGTGGTAGACGGCGAACTTGCCGCCGGGGCCGTCGACGACCGTCACCGGGGTGCGGAAGACGCGGGTGAGGACGTCGTCGCGGATGATCTCGTCGGGCGTGCCGTGCACGGCGATCCTGCCCTCCTCCATCGCGATGATGTAGTCGCTGTACGCGGCGGCGAAGTTGATGTCGTGCAGCACGATGACGATCGTGCGCCCCAGCACGTCGGCGGCGCTGCGCAGCTGCTGCATCATCTGCACCGAGTGCTGCGCGTCGAGGTTGTTCAGCGGCTCGTCGAGCAGCAGGTAGTCGGTGTCCTGCGCGAGCACCATCGCGACGTACGCGCGCTGGCGCTGGCCGCCCGAGAGCTGGTCGAGGAAGCGCTGCTCGAGGTCGGTGAGGTCGAGGAAGTCGATCGCCTCCGAGATCTTGTCCTCGTCGTGCTGCGTGAGCCGGCCGGCGCTGTAGGGGTAGCGGCCGAACCCGACGAGCTGGCGGATCGTGAGGCGGGTGACGAAGTGGTTCTCCTGGCGCAGGATCGACACGGTCTTCGCGACCTGCTTCGACGGCGTCGCGTGCACGTCGAGCCCGCCGACCTCGACGGTGCCCTCGTCGGGGGCGAGCAGCCGCCCCATCATCGTGAGCACGGTCGACTTGCCGGCGCCGTTGGGCCCGACGAGGGCGATGATGCCGCCGGCGGGGATGTCGATGGAGACCGGGCCGATCTCCACGTCGCCGCTGTAGCGTTTGCGCACGTTCGAGAGGCGGATCACAGGCGGCCCTTTCGCAGGATGACGATGAGGAAGACGAGCCCGCCGATGAGCTCGACGATGATGGTGACGGCATCCACGAGCTGGAACACGTGGCGCAGCAGGAAGTACGCGCCGGCCAGCACGACGAAGCCGAGCAGCCAGGCGACGGGCAGGATGCGGCGGTGGTCGTAGGTGTCGGTGATGGCGTAGGCGAGCGTCGCGACGAGGAAGCCGAGGAACGTCATCGGCCCGATGAGCGAGGTGCTCATCGCCATCAGCACCGACACGAGGGTCAGCATGAGCATGATCTCGCGCCGGTGGCGCAGGCCGACGTTGGTGGAGATGTCGGCGCCGAGCGCGATCACGTTGAGGCGCCGGGCGAGCAGCCAGATCGTGCCGCCCGCGAGCGCGCACACGGGGATGACGAACCACAGGAAGTCGGTGTTGGCGTTGCCGATGTTGCCGAACAGCCGCGCGGTCAGCACGTCGAACTCGTTCGGGTCGAGCATCTGCTGCATGAACGTCGACAGGGCGCCCATGCCGGTGCCGATGATGATGCCGACGAGCAGCATCACGTGCAGATTGCCGAACCGGCCCGAGAGCAGCCACGAGTACAGCAGCACTGCGAACAGCACCATCAGCGCCGACTGCAGCAGGAAGCGCGCGAACGGGCTGAGGCTCACGAGGCCCGTCGTGCCGAAGAAGAACACGATGGACGTCTGGAGCAGCACGTACAGCGACTCGAAGCCCATGATCGAGGGCGTGATGATGCGGTTGTTCGTCGCGGTCTGGAACGTGACGGTCGCGATCGACTGGCAGAACGTCACGAGCGCGATGACGATGATCGCCGAGACGCGCATGCGCGAGATGCGCCACCAGCGTTCGCTGAACGGCTCGTACTGGTTGCCCCACGACAGCAGCAGCACGGTGATCGCGACGGCGGCGACGATGAGTCCCGTGAGCACCAGCAGGTAGCGGAGCCGATGGGCCTGAGAGGTGTAGGGGCCGACGCGCCGGGCGGATGCCGCGGGCGGCGCGTCGACGCCCTGGGCGTGTGGTGAGAGGGCGTCAGCGGGCACTGGCCCTCCTTGTGCGCAGCAGCATGAAGATGAAGACGACGGATCCCACGACGCCGAGCACGAGCGAGATGGGCACCTCGAAGGGCATGATGATCGTGCGGCCGATGAGGTCGCACACCGTGACGATCCAGATGCCGGTGAGGAACACCCACGGCAGGTTGGTGCGCAGGTCGTCGCCGCGGATCATCGACACGAGGTTCGGCACGATGAGCCCGAGGAACGGCAGTGCACCGATGACGACGGTGACGACGCCCGTGGTGAGCGAGACGAGCCCGACGCCGAGCAGCACGACGCGCTCGTAGTTGAGTCCGACGTTCGTGGCGATGTCCTTGCCGAGGCCCGCGACGGTGAAGCGGTCGGCGACGATCCACACGGTCACCGCGACGAACAGCACGATCCACAGCGGCTCGTAGCGGCCGATCTCCACGCTCGTGAAGCGGCCCATGAACCAGCTGCCGAGCACCTGGAGGTAGTTGAACTGCAGGGCGAGGAAGGTGGAGATGGCGCTGATGACGGCGCCGAACATGATGCCGACGATCGGCACGATGAGGGAGGACTTCAGCGTCACCCGGCGCAGGAAGGCGAAGAAGATCAGCGTGCCGACGAAGGCGAAGACGATCGCGACGACCATCTTCATGAAGACGCCCGACCACGGCATGACGATGTAGGTGAAGAGCAGCCCGAGGCCGGCCCACTCGGTCGTGCCGACGGTCGTCGGCTCGACGAAGCGGTTCTGGGTCATCAGCTGCATCACGAGGCCGGCCATCGCCATGCTCGCGCCCGCGAGGATGAGCGCGGAGGTGCGGGGGATGCGGGTGATCCAGAGGAACTCGTGGCCGCGGCCGGTCGTGTCGGTGATGTCGGCGACGCCCGTGAAGATCGAGACGATCACGAGGCCGATCGTGAGCACGACGGCGATGAGCAGCGGCCAGGCGCTGCGCCATCCCGACCGTGTGCGCGCGGCGGCGGAGGACGAGAGGGCGTCGACGTTGGTGACACGTCGTGCGGGGGGCGTCTGAGTGGACATGGCGGGATTCCCGGGGGAGATGCAGGTCGCTGCCACGGTTCTCGGAGAGCCGTGGCAGCGACCTGCGTGCGTGTCAGTGCGTCACTTGGCGCTGCTGAACAGCTCGGTGAGGCCTTCGAGCACCGTGGTGAAGGCGAAGACGTCCTCGGTCAGGTAGAAGTCGGCCGGGAAGACGTAGATCGCCTGGTTCTTCACGGCGGGCACGTTCGCGAGCGCGGCCGAGCCGTTGATGAGCTCGAGGGCCGGCGTGGCCTTCTCGCCCTCCTCCGAGACGGCGGCGTCGCGGTCGAGCACGATGAGCACGTCGGCGTTCGCCTCGGCGAGGGCCTCGAGCGAGACGCTGTCGCCCGTGTGGCTCTCCGAGCCCTCGGTGTCGAGCGCGGGCGTGAGGTCGAGCAGGCTGAAGAAGACGCTCGCACCGC
Source organism: Microbacterium sp. No. 7 (assembly GCF_001314225.1). NCBI lineage: Bacteria > Bacillati > Actinomycetota > Actinomycetes > Micrococcales > Microbacteriaceae > Microbacterium > Microbacterium sp. No. 7. The sequence goes on along the minus strand of NZ_CP012697.1, from coordinate 3,654,083 downwards.
GGCCGTCGAACGGGTTCGAGTAGTTGATCTCGCCGCCCGCCGTGACGAGGCCCATGACCGTGAGCGCGGGGTCGTAGGCCGCCTTCGCGTCGTCGATCGCCGCGTGGAACTGGTCGAGGATGGCCTGGGCCTCGGCCTCCTTGTTGAAGATCTCGCCCATGAGGGTCACGCTCTGGGTCACGTACTCGTCGACCGTCTGGTCCTCGGGGCCCGTCATGTCGATGAACGCGGCGTCGGGAGCGGCCTCCTTCACGCCGTCGGCGGTCTCGCCGCTGTAGCGGTAGCCGTTGATGATGACGTCGGGGTCGGCGGCGACGAACTGCTCGAAGTCGGGCTCGCGGTGCGTGCCGGTGTTGAGGATCGACTCGTCGTCGACCAGCGGGTTGTTCGGGCTCATCAGATCGCGCGGCGCGACGGTGACGGGGAGGTCCCAGTCGGCGGCGAGCTGGAAGAAGCGGTTGTCGGTGATGCCGACGCTGTCGGCGCTCTCGATCGTCACCTCGTTGCCGGCCATGTCGGTGACCGTGATGGGGTAGTAGCTCTCGTCGGAGGCGGCCGGGGCCGACTCGCTGTCGGTGCCGGCGGGCTCGGCGTTGCCGGAGCAGCCGGCGAGCAGGAGAGCCGACGCGGCGACGAGTGCCAGCGTCGCGATGGGGCGGGACGTGGCGGTGGGACGGGTCAGGGACATTGCTGTGCCTCCTCTGGGTGTGTGGGGATCGGCGCGAACGCGCGAACACTGAGGGAGCGCCTGCGGGCCGCCGTTGGCACCCGCATTTTTAGGTAAGGACTACCTAAGGGGCGCGATGACGAGGCTAGCCTCTCCTGTCTCGGATTTCCAGCCGAGAAACGTGTGCGATGTGCAGAAATCCTGATCAAGAAGACAAAAATCGTTTCGTGCGCACGGGCCCCAGCCACAGGACCACCGTCACGGCGGTGAGCGCTCCGGCCGCCATGATCGCTGCGAGCACGATGATCTGAAAACGTCCCGCCTCCAGCGGCGAGAGGCCTCCGAAGATCGCGCCGACGAACGCGCCCGGCAGCACGACGAGCCCGGTCGTGCGGGTCTGGTCGATGGAGGGGATGAGGGCGTCGCGCACGCTGCGCCGCGCGAGGTCGAGCGTGGCGATGCGCGGCCGGGCCCCGAGCGCCAGCCAGCCCTCGACCTCGTCCCAGTGGTCGGCGACCGCCTCGGTGAACCGGCGCCCCGTCAGCGTGGCGACCGTCATGGCGTTGCCGATCACGATCGCGCCGACCGCGAGCACGTAGCGGGGCGAGAACTCGAGCGCGCGGGTGACGAAGACGACGGTGAGCGCGACGCCGACGCCGAGCCCGATCGCCGAGGCGCAGATCGCGAACGCGCGCATCGACCAGCCCATGCGCCGCGCGCCGACGGACGCCGCGACCACGAACATCACGACGAGTGCGAGCGCGATCCAGCCGGGCTCGGCGATGATGCCGGTGAGCACGAAGCTCAGCACGGCGAGCTGCACGACGCCGCGCGCGATCGCCGCCGCGGGCGCCCACGGCGATCGCACGCCGAACACCGCGAGGGCCGCCGTCGCGACGGCCGCGAGAACGCCGATCGCGACGACGGTCGAGATCCAGTGCGGCTCCGGGGTCACGCCTCGGAGTGTAGCGAGCGCCGGACGCGGATGCCGGGGCCCGCCGCTCCCGTTCTCCCGCGCGGCGGGTCCTCCCGTGCACGGTGCAGGAGAGACCCGGCCCGCGGGCCTGCGCGCCCGGCGGGGCGCCCGGCATCCGCGATTCGTCCTGCACGGCGCACGGCCGCGGGCTCCTGCGAAGGCGCGAGGATGCGGCGGACAGATGCGGCGGACAGACGCGGCGGGCAGGAGAACGCCGCGCCGGCTCAGCCGGCGCGGCGTCGATCGCGCGGCGGGCGCGTCACCCCTCCGGCTGCTCGCCCCAGTAGGCGACCATCCACACGACGCCGAACCTGTCGGTGAGCATGCCGAACGTGCCGCCCCACGGCGGCGTCTGATAGGGCTCGATGACCGCGCCGCCCTCGGCGAGGCCGTCCCAGGCCGCCTGCAGGCGCTCGGCGTCGTCGCCGCTGAGCGACACCGAGATGCCGCCGGGCGGCGAGTACGGCATGCTGCTGGGCGTGTCGGACGCCATGAGCACGAGCCCGTCGTCCGTCGTGAGCTGGCCGTGCATGACGAGGCTCTCCTCGCCCGCGGGGGCCATGTCGGGGAACGAGCTGAACTCGTCGATCTGCAGCTCGCCGCCGAGCACGGACTGGTAGAACTCGAGAGCTTCGCGGGCGCTGTTCTTGAATGAGATGTAGGGGTTGAGACTCAGGGGCATGATGCCCTCCTTCCGGTGCCAGCACCAGTGTCGCGCGCCCCTCCGACATCCACAACGGGGTCAGCGCGATCGGTGGTCCTCGGGGTGCAGCCGCGGCCCGCGGCGCGGCTCGTGCACGCCGCTGAGTCCGATGAGCTGGATGACGCGCTGGCGGTGGCCGCGCCACGGCTCCAGCAGCTCGAGCATCCCGTCGTCGTCGACGCGACCGCCGGTGAGCGCGAACCCCACCTCGTGCGCGAGGTGGTAGTCGCCGACGCTCACGGCGTCCGGGTCTCCGAGCGCGCGGATGCGCATCTCGGCGACCGTCCACGCGCCGATGCCGCGCACGGCCGCCGGGTCGCCGCCGCGCTCGATCGCGGCGCGGCGGCGGGAGGCCTCCACGATCGTGCGCGACTGCGGCGGCTCCACGCCGGCGCGATGCCACGTCCAGCTGGGGATGCGCCGCCAGTCGGCGGGCGGGGCGAACAGCGGCACGGGGGTCGGTCCGGGGGCGCGCTCGCCGCACCACGTGAGCAGCGACCGCCACGCCCCGAAGGCCTGCAGGCCCGTGACCTTCTGCTCGATGATCGCCCCCGCGAGCGCGTCGAAGACGAGATCGGTCGCGCCGAGGCGCAGGTCGGGATGCCGGCGGTGCGTCTCCGCGATGAGCGGATGCCGCGACGCGTCGAAGCCCTCGACGCTGTCGGCCTGCCCGCACAGCCGCGGCAGCTGGTCGAGCGCCCACGCGGCGCCGGGGCCCCACGCCGCGGCGCGCACGCGGGCGCGTCCGATGCGCAGCGCGAGGGTCGCGACGCCCTCGGGCGTGCGGCTCGCCCGCCAGATCACGCCGTCGTGCTCGCACTGCGCCGGGTCGCGGGGGCCGCGTTGCTGCCGCCGCACCGCGCGCCGCACGTCGATCGCGACGCGCAGCTCGGTCTCGCGCGGCCGTTGCTCCATGCGCCTACCGTACGTGCCCCCGCCGACGTCCTCGCCCCCGCCCCGCCTTCAACTTCAACCGCGGCATTGTGCGGGTGCTCGCGCGTGGCACCCGCACAATGCCGCGGTTGAAGCAACGGGTTGACGCAACAAGGCCGGGCTCGGGGCGTGTCCGGGGGCGCGGTTAGGGTGGATGGCGGGCCACCGATCGCGAAGGAATGCAATGACCTCTCACACGTCCTCGTTCGCCGATCGTGTGAAGGCCCGCATCGGCGACATCGGCCGGTCGGACCTGTCGCGCGCCACGAAGATCATCTCGGCCGTCTCCGCGGCGTACTCGGCGAAGGTCGTCGGCCAGGAGCGGTTGCGCACGAGCCTGCTCGTGGCGCTCGTCGCCGACGGGCACGTGCTGCTGGAGAGCGTGCCGGGCCTCGCGAAGACGACGGCCGCGAGCACGCTCGCCGACACCGTCAAGGCGCAGTTCAAGCGCATCCAGTGCACGCCCGACGTGCTGCCGAGCGACATCACCGGCAGCCAGATCTACGACGCCGCGAACGGCACGTTCCGCACCGTGCTGGGCCCCGTGCACGCCAACTTCGTGCTGCTCGACGAGATCAACCGCTCCAGCGCCAAGACCCAGTCGGCGATGCTCGAGGCGATGCAGGAGCGGCAGACGACGATCGGCGGCGAGGTCTTCCCGCTCCCGAAGCCGTTCCTCGTGATCGCGACGCAGAACCCCATCGAGCAGGAGGGCACCTACGAGCTGCCCGAGGCGCAGATGGACCGCTTCCTGCTCAAGGAGATCGTCGACTACCCGAGTCCGGCCGAGGAGCTGCAGATCCTGGAGCGCGTCGACTCGGGCGTGCTCGACGCCACCCACCACGTGAGCGCGACCGTCGACCTCGACGACATCGCCTTCCTGCAGGGCATCGCGGGCCGCGTCTACGTCGACGACGCGATCCGCAACTACATCGTGCAGCTCGTCTACGTGACCCGCAACCCCGCGCCCTACATCGGCGAGCAGCGCGGCCGGCTCATCAAGTACGGCGCGAGCCCGCGCGCGACGATCGCCTTCCTGCGGGCCGCGCGCGCCCTCGCGCTCATCGACGGCCGCCAGCACGTGACGCCCGACGACGTGCACGCCCTGCGGCACGTCGTGCTGCGCCACCGCGTGCTGCTCACCTTCGAGGCGGATGCCGAGGGCGTGCGCAGCGAGGACATCATCGACGACGTGTTCGGCGCCGTCCCCGCCCCGTAGTCCCCATGCCCGCCGCCTCCACGAGCCTGATCACGAGGGTGAAGAGCAAGCTCTTCGTCCGGTCGTGGCTGCGGTCGATCCACGCGCTCGACGGCTCGCATCCGTCGCTGCAGCTGGGTCGCAGCCACGACTTCGAAGACCTGCGGCCCTACCAGCACGGCGATCTCGTGCGCGACATCGAGTGGCGCGCGACCGCCCGGCAGGGCGAGCCGATGGTCAAGCGCTCCCGCGTGCCGCGCAAGCACACGGTGCTCTTCGTGGTCGACACGGGCCGCCGCATGTCGGCGCTCGCGCGCGACGAGCGGCCCAAGCACGAGCTCGCGGTGCTCGCGATCGGCGTCATCGGCCTGCTCTCGCTGCGGCACGGCGACGACGTCGCGCTCGTCTCGGGCTGCGCGGGTCTCGTGCGGCGGCTCCCGCCGGGCGGCGACGAGGGCTCGCTCGAGCGCCTGCTGCGCAGCGTCGACCGCGACCTGGCCGACCCGCACGGCGCGAGCGCGCTCGACGCGGTGCTCGCCGACGTGACGCGCACCGTGACGCGACGGATGGTGGTCGTGGTCGTCACCGACGAGTCGCCCGTGACCGACGAGATGGCGCGGCTCGTGCGCCGCCTGCGGGCGCAGCACGACCTGCTGTGGGTCACCGTCGCCGACGCCGAGCCGGTCAAGGATGCCGCGGTGCGCGGCCCGCGGGCCGACGTCGACTCCGGGTGGATGCTGCCGTCGTTCGTGCACGGCGACGCCGAGCTCGTCGCGCAGCTGCGCGCGCTCGACGCGGCCGACCAGGAGCGTCGCGAGGCGCTGCTGGCGTCGCAGCACGTGAGCCACGCGCGGCTCACCGGCCACGACCACGCGATCCTGGAGATCCTGCGCATGCTGCACCGGAGGTCGCGTGTCCGGGTCTGAGCAGTTCTATCCGCCCGCGCAGTACGGCCCCGTCTGGCTCGTGTGGCTGCTCGTGGCGATCGCGGCGCTCCTGGTCGTCGCGTGGCTCCTCCTGCGCCGGCGCCCCGAGCCGCCGGCCGCCCCGCCGCCCGCCGAGGTCGCGGCGCCCGCGCAGCCGGTCGCGCCGGCGCCGCAGACGCTGCGCTCGGAGTACCTCGCGCGCATCGACCTCGTCGAGATCCTGCACAAGAAGGGGCAGCTCGACAAGCGCGCCGCCCACCTCGAGCTGAGCCGCCTCGTGCGTCAGTACGTCAACGAGCACTCGGGGCTCGAGGCGCCCGTGCTCACCCTCTCGGAGCTCCGCGCGCGCGGCGTGCACCCGTCGCTCGTCGACGCGATGCGGAAGAGCTTCTACCCCGGCTCCTTCGAGGAGAGGCCGTCGCGCTCGGTGCGCACGGCCGTCTCCGCGGCGCGGCGGGTGGTGAACACATGGCGCTAGCGCAGGGATGGGCGCTCGTCGCCGTGCTCGGGGCGCTCGTCCTCACGCTGCTCGTCGGCGCGGCGATCGGCCTGTGGACCTCGCGCGCCCGGCGCGGCGGCGCGGCGGCCGCCGTGGCGCGGGCCGAGCGGGTGCGGGCGCTGCCCGCGTTCCAGCGCACGGTGCGCCGCCGCATCGTCGCGCTCACGGCCGTGCTCGCCCTCGGCGCGGGGGCCGTGATCGTCACCGGCGTGCTCGTCGCGCGCCCGCAGTCGGTGCGCACCGTCGACCCCGTCGCCTCGCACCGCGACATCGTGCTGTGCCTCGACGTGTCCGGCTCGATGGCCGAGGTGAACCACGACCTCCTCACGATGTTCGCCGGTCTCGCGGCCGAGTTCCGGGGCGAGCGCGTGGGCCTCACGATCTTCGACGGCTCGGCCGTGCAGGTGTTCCCGCTCACGAGCGACAGCGCCTACGTGCAGCGGCAGCTGGGCGATCTCGCGGCCGCGGGGAACAGCCGCGAGATGCACGCGGGCACGCATCTGGGACCGTCGTCGTCGCTCATCGGCGACGGCTTGGCCGCGTGCGTCCTGCACTTCGACCAGCCCGACCTCGACCGCTCGAGGTCGGTGATCCTCGCGACCGACAACTACTCGGGCGACGGCACGATCGTGACGCTCGAGGAGGCGGCGGCCTATGCGGCCGATCACGGCGTGCGGGTCTATGCGATCAACCCCGACGCCTCCTACGGTGACCCCGCGTATCAGCTCGTCGCCGCGGCCCAGTCGACGGGCGGCCGCGGATACGACCTCGCCGCGTCGGACACGATCGACAAGGTCGTCGCCGACGTGCGGCGCGAGGCGATCGCCGAGCTGCGCGGCAAGCCGCAGGCCGTCGAGACCGACGCCCCCGGCCCGTGGATCGTCGCGGCGGTGCTCGCGGCCGGCGCCTTCCTCGTGGTGATGGAGCGGGTGAGACTGTGATCCTGCAGCCCCTCGTGCATCCCGTGCTCATCGCCGTGCTCGCCGCGGCGCTGCTGTTCGTCGTGGCCAGCGGGATGCGGCGTGCGCAGGGCGTCGGCTCACGGCTGCTCTGGGTCGGCCGCATCGTCCTCGTGCTCGCGTGCATCGCGATGCTGCTGCGTCCCGGCATCCCCGGCGTGCCCGGCCGCATCGCCGCGAGCGGACTCGACGTGCTCGTGGTCGTCGACACGACGGCGAGCATCGTCGCCGAGGACTGGGACGGCGACCGGCCGCGTCTCGACGGCGTGCGCGACGACGTCGACGCGATCGTCGAGGCCTACCCGGGCGCGCGGTTCGCGCTCGTGACCTTCGACGCCGAGGCGCAGCTGCGCATGCCGTTCTCGCACGACACGACGGCGCTCGGGTCGGCGATGGAGATCCTCGCGCCCGAGGTCACCGACCGGTCGCGCGGCAGCTCGATCGGCGTCGCGCACGCGCTCGTCGCGCAGACGCTGCGCAGCGCCGCGGAGACGGGCGAGGGCCAGGCGCGGCTCGTGTTCTATCTCGGTGACGGGGAGCAGACGTCGGGCGGCGAGCCGGAGTCGTTCGCCGAGTCGGCCCCGTTCGTCGACGGCGGGCTCGTGCTCGGCTACGGCACCGCGGAGGGCGGGCGGATGAAGCGCACGAGCGGGACGCTCGGCGATGACGCGGATGCCGGGTACATCTCCTACGAGGGCGCCGACGCGCTGTCGGTGATCGACGACGAGGCGCTGGGCGCGATCGCGAGCGACCTCGGGGTCGCCTATCAGCGGCGCGACGCGGCATCCGCGCCCGACCTGCCCGCGGCGCCGCGGACGACGGTCGACCACGCCACGACCGCGTCGGCGCGCATCGTGGGCGACCTCACCTGGATCCCCGCGATCGCGTTCGTCGCCGTGCTGCTGCTCGAGCTCGGCCGGGCGACGCTGCGCGTCGTTCAGCTGCGGCGTCTCGCGGCTCCGGCGTCCGCGGCGGTGCCGCCTGAGCCGGTGCCGGATCCTGGTCCGGCGAGCGGCGGGCGGGGCGAGGCCGCGCGCGAGGGGAGAGGCGCATGAACCGCCGGACGCGCCGCATCGTGGCGTGGGCGGTCATCACGCCGCTGGCGTTGGGCGTCGCGGCGTACGCGGTCAAGATCGTCGGCATGTACCGGCTCGCCGACGACGCGATCTCGTCGTACTGGGCCGTCGACTACCCGGGCACGATCGACGCCGCGCGAGGGCTGGAGCTCCTCAACCTCTTCGAGCCCTACAAGGCGCCCTTCAACAGCGGCGTCGGCTACGCGGCATCCGGCGCGTTCGACGAGGCGCGCGTCAGGTTCGAGGAGGCGCTCGAGCTCGCGACCGGCGTCGAGGCGTGCCCCGTGCTCGTCAACCTCGCGCTGACGATCGAGCGTCAGGGCGACGACGCCTCCGCGGATGCCGAGTGGCTGCGCGCGTACGACCTCTACGCCGAGGCGGCGGCCGTCGCAGGCGGCGCGCCGGCCGAGTGCGCCTCGGAGAGCGCCCGTGAGCAGTCGCCCGACCCGCGGCGATCGATGAGCGACGCCCTCGACGAGGCGCGGGAGCGGGCGAGCGAGAAGGCGCAGGAGGCTCAGGAGAACGCGGCTCAGGAGCAGGACGGCGCGGGCGCGGGCGGCGATCGGGGCGACGCCGACGGTCAGGACGGCTCCGGCGGGCAGACGGGGTCGGGCGGGCAGCAGGGGCCGGGCGGGCAGCAAGGTGCGGACGACGAGCAGGAGCCGGACGGCGAACAGGGTCCAGGCGGTCAGCAGGGCGGCGACGGCGCGTCCGGATCGAGCGGACGGTCCGGCACGGACGGCGACGACGACCGAGGCGGCACCGGCGGCGCAGACGGCTCGCAGGGCGACGGCGGTGACACCGCGCAGGGCGACGGCACGAGCGGACCCTCCGACGAGAGCCTGGAGCGGCTGCGCGAGCGGATGGACGAGAGCGCCGGCGAGCGCTCCCGCGAGCTCTCGAACGGCCGGTACGGCGGTGGGATGTCGTCCGACAGGGCGGAGCGGCCATGGTGAGGTGGGAGTCGGATCGCGACCGCTATGCGCCGCTTCCCGACGGGGCGCCGCCGCTGCCTCCGCCGGGCGGCTATCGCAACGCGCGTCGCACGTCCACGGCCGCCGTGGTGGATGCCGCGGCCGGGAGCGCCCGTGCCGCGTCGGACCCCGCGGCGCCGGCGGCATCGACGGCATCCGCCGCCGCGAGGCCGCAGACGACGGCATCCGCACCGTCGGCGCCCACGACGACGGCATCCCCTCCGACGGCATCCCCGAGATCGCCCTCCCGGAAGCGCTCCTCGACGAGGACCGCGAGGAGACGGGAGAGGAGAAGGGCCGCGGAGGAGGCCACCGCGGCATCCGCGGCGCGTGCGGCCCGGCGGCGGCCGACCGCGCTCGGGCTCGCCGTGCTCGCGATCGCGATCGTCTTCGCCGCGGTGCTCGTGATCGTGATGCTCGCGGGCGCCGGCCGGGGGCTGATGTCGGGATTCGCCGTCGTGCTGCAGCTCGTCGTCCTGGCCGCCGCGCTCGCCGCGCTGCGCTCGCCCCGCGCGCGACGGCACGCGGCCATCGCGCTCGCCGTCTCGCTCTTCGTCAACGTGTGGACCGTCGGCACCGTGGGCATGCTGCGCGCCGCCGAGACCCGCGACTACGCGGGCGTCTCGACGTACGCGCAGGAGCACGCCGCGACGTTCCCGGGGCGCAAGGGGTACGACAGCGCGGAGCACGCCGACGATGTCTACCATTTCGCGTCCTACGAGGAGGCGGTCGCGCGCACCGAGGAGCTCATGCGCCTCGTGCGCGAGGAGATCACGGCGCAGACCGGCATCGTCTGGGTCGAGTACGCGCCCGCCGAGACGCGCACGGTGCCCAACGGCTACGGCGGCGACTCGATGTACCTCGAGTACCGGCCGTCGGTGTGGGTCGCCGATCGCGCCGTCACCGACGTCGCCGAGAAGACCGCGATCGCCGAGGCCTACGTGCGCATCGTCGAGGCGCACGACCCCTCGGCCTACATCTCGCAGCGCAACGATCCCGACGAATGGGGCGACTACGCCGACGAGGACTTCCAGCACCGTCGCTGGGGCGGCGACGACATCGCGACGCAGCACACGTGGCAGACCGCCGCGTGGCTGGACGAGTTCGGCATGGCGCTCGAGATCGTCGACCTCTCCGCGCCGACCGCCGACGACGACCTGCTGAGCTATCGCGCCTACGTCGAGCAGTACGTCGGCGAGCCCCGCGAGGGCGTGATCCTGTCCATCAACCCCGTCGACGCCGTCCCCGAGGCGCAGCGCGCGGAGTTCGTCGAGCGGATGCAGGAGTATCCCGACCTCTGACGGCGCTCAGCGGGAGATCTCCTCCAGCGTGCGCCCGCGCGTCTCCTTCACGAACCTCACGACGAAGAAGATCGCGACGAACGCGAAGAACGTGTAGACGCCGTACGCCAGCCCGAGACCGACCGCCGCGAGCGCGGGGAACGTGGTGGAGATGATGAAGTTCGCGGCCCACTGCGCGGCCGCGGCGACGGACAGCGCGACGACGCGGATGCGGTTGGGGAACATCTCTCCGAGCAGCACCCACACGACCGGACCCCACGTGGCGCCGAAGAAGACGACGAACAGGTTCGCCGCGACGAGCGCGATGGGCGACGCGGCGCCCTCCAGCACGGGCGCGCCGTCGATCACGGGGGCGGTCGCGAAGACGATCGCGAGCGTGCCGAGCGTGAGGAACTGCCCGATCGCGCCGACGAGCAGCAGGGGTCTGCGCCCGATCTTGTCGATCAGCGCGATCGCGACGATCGTCGTCACGATGTTGGTGACCGATGTGATCACGGTGATGGTCAGCGAGTCCTGCTCGGTGAAGCCGACCGCCTGCCACAGGATCGACGAGTAGTAGAAGATGACGTTGATGCCGGTGAACTGCTGCAGCACCGAGAGGCCGATGCCGACCCACACGATGGGCTGCAGGCCGAGCGCCCGGCCCTTGAGGATCGAGAGGCGCGGCGCCTCGCGCCCGACGAAGGTCTCGGCGATCTCGTCCGCGGTCTTCTCCGGGTTGCCGCCGACGTAGCGGCGCAGCACGCCGATGGCCTTCTCGCGCATGCCCGCGCCGATGAGGAAGCGCGGCGACTCGGGGATCGTGAGCGCGAGAACGCCGTAGAGGACCGCGGGCACGACCTCGGAGAGGAACATCCAGCGCCAGGCCTCGAGGCCGAAGAGCCAGGGGTTCGACGCGCTGCCGGCCGCTGCGACGATCACGGCGTCGGTGAGCAGCGCGACGAAGATGCCGACGACGATCGCCATCTGCTGCAGCGATCCGAGCCGGCCGCGATAGGCGGGCGGCGACACCTCGGCGATGTACACGGGGGCGATGACGGATGCCGCGCCGACGCCCAGGCCGCCGAACAGGCGCCACAGCGTCAGATCGACGATGCCGATCGCGAAGCCGCATCCGATCGAGCTGACGACGAAGATGATCGCGGCGATGATCATCACCCGCACGCGCCCGTACCGGTCGGCGATGCGCCCCGTGAACCACGCGCCGATGGCGCAGCCGATCAGGGCCGCGGCGACGGAGAAGCCGAGCACGAACCCGTCGACCTCGAACTGATCCCGGATGGCGCCGACGGCGCCGTTGATCACGGCGGTGTCGAAGCCGAACAGGAACCCGGCGAGCGCGGCCGTCGCCGAGATCATGATGACCCGGGCGATGGGAACCGACTCGACTCCCGGGCCGGCGTGTGCGGACGTCATCATCGTTGATCTCCCTCGATCATCGACCCGACGCGGTTCGCGCCGGTTCCCGACAGTGTGGAACGCGCGAGGGAGCGTGTCAACGAGGGCGTGCGATAGTGACGGCGGCGCGCCCCTGCGGGTGCGCCGGCCGAGACGGCTCAGAAGCGGTCGGGCGAGGGGGTGCCGTGACCGTAGCGGATGACGACGTCGGCGTGGCGGTCGAAGCGGTAGCCGATGCCGCGCACGGTGCGCACGATGTCCTCGTAGCGGCCGAGCTTGGAGCGCAGCCGGCGCACGTGCACGTCGATCGTGCGCTCGCCGGGCGCCTCCTCGTCGCTCTGGTGGCTCCACAGCGACGAGACCAGCTCGGCACGCTCGATCGTGCGGCCCTCGCGCAGCACGAGGTACTGCAGCAGCTCGAACTCCTTGAACGTGAGCGTGGCGACCTGGCCGTCGATGTGCACGCGACGGCGCGAGATGTCGATCGTGACGTGGCCGGGGGCCTCGTCGGCCTCGGGCTCGGCCTGCTTGGTGCGGGCGACGGCGCTCGGCTCGTGCAGCGCGAGGCGCACGACGTCGACGTCGCGGCCGCCGGCGCCGACGGGGGCGAGCGCGACGGTCGCGTGCGTCTCGGCGTGCGGGGCGAGCTCGGCGAGCGTGCGGCGCAGCGCCTCCACGAGCGTGGCGAGCGACACGCCGTCGGCGGCGGCCTTGGCCTCGTCGAGGCCGACGTAGAGGGCGAATCCGCGCGGGGCCGTCGTGCGGCCGGCGGGAGCGATCGGCGCCGGCAGGTCTTCGACGGCGTGCAGGTGACGGGGGGCGACGGGACGGGGGGCGAGAGCGATGTTCGACATGGGATCGAGTCCTTCGAGGGGGAACCCGGGCTCGGGGCCGGAAGCGGGTTCGGGTGTGTTGTCGTTCGGCCGGTGATCGGGATGGCCGATGTGCGAGGAGTCCGGAGTCACGGCGTGAGCATTCCGGTCGCTCGGGGGTGCGGCGCTCGTTCTCGGCGCGGGCACCCGGCGGGGGTCATCGTGTCAGGCACACATTCGACAACACATGACAGCACGCTGCGGCATCATCATGCCAGCAGTCCCGTTCGCCTCCCAGGCGGACAGAGAGCGTGCGTTGTTCGTCATGGGGTTGATTATTACCGGCTGTGCCGGGATGTGTCAAACCGCCTAGCATGCGACCCGGCTTCGTGACGCAATGTGACAGAGTGCTCAGCCGCGCACACCGGCATCCCTCGCTCGTCGGTCGCGCGTCCGTCGCGCGAGAATGGGGTCATGCCGTCCGCCGCCCGTCGCCTGCGCATCGTCGGGGTGTCGGGGTCGGGCAAGAGCAGTCTCGCCGAGCGCGTCGCCGAGCGCACGGGATGGCCGCGGCTGGAGCTGGACGCCGTGTTCTGGGACGCCGGCTGGGCCTATCGCGACCTCGACGAGGCGCGCCGCGTCGTGCGGGGGTTCGCCGACGCGCATCCCGACGCATGGGTCGTCGACGGCAACTGGTCGAGCCGCATGCAGGGGCTGCTCGACCCGGGCGAACCGGGCGGCGCCGACGTCGTCGTCTGGCTCGACCATCCGCGCGCGGTCGTGATGCGGCGGGTGATCGCGCGCACGCTGCGCCGCGGGCTCACCCGCGAGGAGCTGTGGCACGGCAACCGCGAGCGGCCCGCGACGTGGCTGCGGTGGAAGCCCGAGGAGAACATCGTGCGCTGGTCGTGGGTGCAGTTCCCCGTGATGCGCGAGCGGATGCTGCGGCGCATCGCGGAGGGCGAGCCCGTGCTGCGCCTGCGCGGGCAGCGCGCCGTGGAGGCCTGGCTCGACACGCTGCCGCGGCGTAGCGTGAGACCATGACCGACCTCACCTTCGCCAATCAGACGGATGCCTCCCGCTACACGCTGCACCGCGGCGACGACCTCGTGGCGGTGCTCGACTATCGCGACGACGGGACGACGGTCGCGCTGACCCGCGCGTTCACGATCCCGACCTTCCGCGGCCAGGGCTACGCCGCGGTCATCACCGAGCGCGCCGTCGCCGAGCTCGAGGAGCGCGGCGACCGGCAGGTCAGCCCCGTGTGCTGGTACGTCGCCGACTGGTTCGAGGCCCACCCCGAGCGCGCCGCCATCCTCAAGCCCCGGTAGCCGCCGGTCCTCACCCCCCGAGACGGTCGGTTCTGCGCCGAGGCTGTGGGCTCTCTGCCGAGATGGTGGGTTCCTCGCCGACATGGTGCCCACGGTCTCGGCGAGAAACCCACCATGAGCTCCTGAACTATTGCGGGATCGATGTCCCGCTCAACTAACGGAATCGGGGATCGAGTGACGCTGTGGGACGTTCTCGCATCTTTCCCTGAGGGCATTCGTTTTGTGCAGGCCCGCGCTCTCGTCATCGAGCATGACGCGATGGGGGCTCCCAACGTTCCTGTCCGCAAGTGGAACAAGGCGATCGACAGCATGCTCGCGGCGGCGGACGCTGTGCGTGCGAACCCCGTCCTCTTGGAACGCCTTAAGGCGTTGCCGCGCGACGCTCTCCCCGACGACGAACGACCCGCATGGGAAGACCTCTTGCGGCCACCGGTCGATGAGTTGTGGGACGATCCCGCTGCGCTTCTGGCGGACCCCCGCGTGGGGACGACCAGTTTGGACATCGCGCGTGCGGTATACCTCGTCGAAGACCCGCTTGCCGAGCGCGATGGCACAGATCACGGCTTTCCGGATGCGCGGAAGCTGTCGCACTTCGGTGGGCTTCCGCTGCTGGGGCACAGCGAGAGGGCGCCCGACTCCCCGCTTCTTGTGCAGGTCGACTTCGGGTATCTTCCGTACGCGTCGATCTCTCGTACCGAGACCCGGATCCTGCGCGAGGGCGGGGTTCCGACGGAGGGGATGCTGCAGGTCTTCGCGACCGCCGACAGCGACAGCCGCACGGCGCCGGACCTCCCCGGAGGCGGGGTGATCGTCCGGTACATCGCGGAGAACGACGTCGTTGCGGCGCGGTGGTCGCACTCCGACGAAGACGGCGACTATCCGTGGCGAGGTCTTAAGTTCTCGCCGGGTGTGACGACTGAGATCAAGGTGTGGAGCTCGTCGGTGAGTGAGCTCGCCCGCTGGGTGGAGGAAGAGGCTTACTCGGCGGCCCGGATGGGCTGCCCAGACCCGACAGGGTGGTACGGCGGATTTCCCGATGAGGCCAGCGGCATCGACGCCCCGCGCATGCGCGCACGACCCGTGAGCCATCTGCTCGGCGCTGTAGCCGTGGATTTCGCGCTGGACGACTACGACACCGCGGTGCTCCGACAAGAGCTTCCGCTGGAGGACGCGCTCGACGAGCACGTGCTGCTCATCGAGCTTGCCGGAGTGCAGGCGCTGGAGGACGCGTTCGGCGACGAGGGCAGGCTGCAAGTGTGGATGCGCCGCTCCGACCTCCACGCCAGACGCTTCGACCGCATCGTCTCCTTCCTGATGTCGCCGTGACGTAACGGTCCGGTCCCGTTCGACCGCGGCATTGTGCGGGTCATGCCGCGCCGTACCCGCACAATGCCGCGGTCGAACGTCGGCATCGCGTCGGCGCGCATCGCGACGGGGGCATCGCGACAGAGAGGGGTCCGTCAGGCGGGGGTGGAGAGCCAGCGGAGGAGGGCGTCGGCGGTGGGGGCGGCGTCGCGGATGAGGGTCTCGTGGCCGTGGCCGGCGACCTCGAACGTCTCGGAGCGCGGGATCGCCGCGGCGACCTCCTCGCACCACGCGCGCGGCGATACGCGGTCGGTCTCGCCGCGGACGACGAGCGTCGGCGCCGGTACGCGCGGGTACGACCTCTCGGGCGTGTGCGTGAGCATCGCCCGCATCTTGCGGCGCAGGTTCGGGCTCGCCCGCAGGTACTCGCGCGCGCCGAGCAGCAGCACCTTCGGCGACTCGCCCAGCAGGTCCACGCCCAGCCGCGCGAGCTGCGACAGCGCGTGGCGGTGCCGGCGGTCGACGGTCGGGGCGACGAGCACGAGCCGGTCGACGGCCGCGGGATGCCGCACTGCGACCTCCGTCACGACCTGCGTGCCCATGGAGTGCCCGAGCAGCACGACCGGTCCGCGGTCGAGATGGCGGAGGTACGCGGCGACGAGGTCGGCCGTGCGCTCCATCGTGGGCGTGCGCGGCGGCTCGGGCGCCTCGCCGTAGCCGGGCTGGTCGATCGCGACGACGAGCCCGTGCGGCTCGAGGTGCGTCACGAGGTCGCCGAAGACCTTCCGGCCCATGCCGATGCCGTGCACGAGCACAAACGTGCGCGGCGCCGCGCGGTCGCCGTACGTCTCGGCGACGAGGCATGCGCCGTCGTGCGTGAAGGACTCGACGTCGCCCGGATCGGGCATGCCGGTGGCGTCGTCGATGGCCCGATCGATCGCCTCGGCGGCGGTGGAGGCGGCATCCGTCACGGCCTGGGCGGCCCGTTCGAGGGGTTCGGCATCCATCCCTCGAGGGTAGGCGAGGGATTTGGACTCGAGATTCCTGCGCGGACGGTCGATCCGGATCGCACGATCGGTCTGTTCGACGAGGCGGACGAGTGACGGCCTATCTCATCGACACCACCGTCATCTCCGAGTTCACGAAGTCCCGACCGCGTCCTCCCGGTCGATCAGGCGGTGATCGACCGGTGGGCTGCGCTGCCCACGGCGCGCACCCTGCCGGTGGTCGACAGCCTGATCGCAGCGACGGGCCTCGCACACGGCCTCACCGTCGCCACCCGCGATGCGAGGGACTTCGCCGATCTCGGCGTCCCGACGTTCGACCCGTTCGACTGACGGCGGTGCGCCGACGGCCGTGCGCCGGGGGAGGATGGATGCCATGACCCCTGGCATCCGCGCTCCCGGCATCCATGTCGTCGGCGCCGTCATCGTGCGCGGCGGGGCCGTGCTGTGCGCGCGGCGCGGCGGCACCGGGCCCCTCGCGGGCCTGTGGGAGTTCCCTGGCGGCAAGGTCGAGCCGGGCGAGTCGCACACCGGGGCGCTCGTGCGGGAGATCGACGAGGAGCTCGGCTGCGGGGTGCGGGTGGGCTCCGAGGTCACGACGACGCCGCACCGGACGATCGTGCTCACGACGTACTGGTGCGAGCTGGTGCACGGCGAGCCCCGCGCGCTCGAGCACGACGAGGTGCGGTGGGTCGTGCCCGCCGAGCTGCGGATGCTGGAATGGACGCCGGCCGACGTGCCCGCCGCCGCGCTCGTGGCCGCCGAGCTCGGCGCCGCGTGAGCGATGTCGGAGCCCAGACATAACGTGAGGGGCATGCGGATCCTGCACACGTCCGACTGGCACATCGGGCGCACGTTCCACGGCCACGCGACGCTCGACGCGCTGCGCGGCGTGCTCGATGCGCTCGTCGGGCAGGTGCGCGATCACGACGTCGACGTCGTGATCGTCGCGGGCGACGTGTTCGACTCCGCGACGCCGGCGGCCGCCTGCTACACGCTGCTCACCGACGTGCTCGGGGCGCTCGCCGATGCGGGGGCGCAGGTCGTCGTCACGAGCGGCAACCACGACTCGGCCGCGCGGCTCGGCTTCCAGTCGGGGCTGCTGCGGCCGGGTCTGCACGTCGTCACCGATCCGGCGACGGCGGGCAGGCCGATCACGATCGACGACGCGCACGGGCCCGTGCACTTCTACGCGCTGCCGTTCCTCGAGCCGGCGCTGCTGCGGCACGTCTGGGAGGGCGCCCGCACGCAGGCCGACGTGCTCGCCCGCGCGATGGACCTCGTGCGCGGCGACCTCGCGGAGCGCGGCGGCCGTTCCGTCGTGGTCGCGCACTGCTTCGCGGCCGGCGTCGAGTCGACGCCGCAGCTCGAACGCGACATCCAGCAGGGCGGGCTCGACGTCGTGCCGCTCGCGACGTTCGCGGGCGTCGACTACGCGGCGCTCGGGCACATCCACGGGCGCAGCGAGCTGGCGCCGCACATCCGCTACAGCGGGGCGCCCCTGCACTACGGCTTCGGCGAGGGCGGCAAGCCGCGCGGGTCGTGGCTCGTCGACCTCGACGCCGACGGCTTCGCGGATGCGCGATGGCTCGACCTGCCGGTGCCGCGCGCCGTCGTCACGCTCACGGCGCCGCTCGACGAGCTGCTGACGCACGAGCGGTTCGCGGCGCACGCCGGCGACTGGGTGTGCGCGGAGTACACCGACACGCTGCCGCAGCCCGACCCGCTGCGCCGCCTGCAGGAAAGGTTCCCGCACTGCGCGCGCGTCGTGCACCGGCCCGCCGACGCCGCGCCGCAGGAGCGCGTGCGGTACGCCGAGCGGGTGCGCGCCGCGCGCAGCGATCGCGAGCTCATCGCGCTGTTCCTGCCGCACGTGCGGGCGGGCGAGGGCGCGTCGCCGCGCGAGGAAGAGCTGATCGCCGACCTGCTCGACGCCCGTACGGCGCGCGAGGCGGCACGATGACGCGCGCGACGGCGAGAGGGACACGCCCGTGAAGCTGCACCGCCTCGAGGTGACGGGCTTCGGGCCCTTCCGAGAGCGGCAGGAGATCGACTTCGACGCCTTCGACCGCGACGGGCTGTTCCTCATCTCGGGACGCACGGGGGCGGGCAAGTCGAGCATCCTCGACGGCGTGAGCTTCGCGCTCTTCGGCTCGGTGCCCCGGTTCGACGGCGGCGAGCGTCGGCTGCGCAGCGACCACTGCGCTCCGGCCGATCCCACCGAGGTGCGGCTGGAGTTCACGGTCGGCGACACCCGCTGGCGCGTGACGCGCGCACCCGAGTACGAGCGACCCGCCAAGCGCGGCGGCGGCATGACCGTCGCCCCGGCCCGCGCGGAGGTCGAGGAGCGCTTCGACGGCGTCTGGGTGGGGCGCGCCGCGAAGCCGCGGGAGGCGGGGCACCTGCTGAGCGAGGTGCTCGGGCTCTCTGCCGAGCAGTTCCAGCAGGTGATCCTGCTGGCGCAGAACCGCTTCTCGCGCTTCCTGCTCGCGGGCGTCAGAGACCGGCAGGAGCTGCTGCGCACGCTGTTCGGCACCCGGCGGTTCGAGGACTATCGCGAGCGGCTGAAGGAGCGTGCGAAGGCGGCGGCGCAGGCCGTCGCCGACGCGCGCACGCGTGCCGTGACCCGGCTCGACGACATCGACGAGCTCATCGCCGCGCAGGGCTGCGAGGTCGACGCCGTCGGCGACGACGACCTGAGCGGCCGGCGCGCCCGGGCGGGCGAGGCACGGCGTCAGCTCGGAGACCGGCTCGCAGACCGGCGGCGCGCGCGCGAGCGGGCGGATGCCGCGGCCGTCGGTGCCACGACCGCGCTGCACCGCATGCGCGCCGACGCCGCGGTGCTCGAGGAGGCCGCGGCCGTGCAGGTCCGGCTCGCGCGGCTCGATCGGGAGAGGCCCGGCGTCGACGACGACCGGCGCCGCCTCGAGCGCGCCCGCGCGGCCGAGGCGCTGCGCGCTCCGATCGAGGCGGCGGCGCGAGCGGCGTCGTCGTCGCACGAGGCCCGCACCGCGCAGGCGGCGGCGCTCGATGCCTGGCTCCGGGTGCGCGGCGGTGCGGCGTCGCCCGACCAGGATGCCGGCGCCGGAGACGCGGGGGGAGCCGGGGGCACGGGGGGAGCCGAGGACGTCGGCGCCCCGACCGCCGACGTCCCCGACGCCGACGTCTCCGCCGTCGAGATCGCGCGCATCGTCGATGCGATCACGGGCGATCTCGCACGCTGGGAGGCGGCCGAGCGCAGCGAGACGGAACTGACCGCGACGCTCGAGCGGCTCGACCGCGTGGGTGAGGAGACGACGGAGCGCGCCGCGCGGCACGTCGCGCTCCAGACCCGGCTCGATGATGTGCCCGCCGAGATCGCGGGTCTCGACGCCGCGCTCGCGGCGGCACGCGAACGCGCCGGCCGGCGCGACGAGCTGCATGCGCAGCGCGTCGAGGCCGTCGTTCGGCACGACGCGGCGGTGCGCGCACGGTCGCTGGGCGAAGAGGCGGCGCGCTCTGCCGATGAGGCCGCGGCACGGCAGGCCGAGGCCGTCAGGGCGGGCGAGCATGCCGCCGGGCTCATGCGCCGGCGGCTGGCGGGCATGGCGGGCGAGCTCGCCGCGCGCCTGACCGACGGCGAGCCGTGCGAGGTCTGCGGCTCGATCGAGCACCCGACGCCCGCGCGGCTCTCGGCCGAGCCGGTGACCGATGACGACCTCTCGCACGCGCAGGATGCGCGCGACGACGCCGAGCGGTTCGCGCGCGAGGCGGCCGACCGTCTCGCCGACGCCCGCGCCGCGCTCGCCGACGCCGCGGCGCGCAGCGGCGGACGGACGCCCGACGAGGCGCGCACCGAGCTCGACGACGTCGAACGGGCCCTCGCCGACGCGGAGGCGGCGTCCGGCGAGGTCGCCGGCCTCGAGGCCCGTCGTGCCGAGCACGAGGCCGCCGCCGAGCAGCTGCGGCAGGCCCTCGAGCAGCTTGCGGCGCAGCTCGCCGACGACCGCACCGAGATCGCGCGGCTGGAGTCGCTCGCGGCGCGCCTGCGGGCCGAGGTCGACGAGGCGCGGGGCGCGTTCGCCTCGGTGGCGGAGCGCATCGTCGACGCCCGGACGCGTCGCGACGCCGCCCGTGCCTTCCGAGACGCCCGGGCACGCGTCGACGAGAGCGAGCGCGCGCACGCCCGGGCGGCGGAAGACCGCGACGCGCGCATCGCGGCATCCGTCTTCGCCGACGTCGACGACGCGACGTCTGCGCTGCTCGACCCGGACGCGGGCGATGGGCTCGCTGCGCGCATCGCCGCGCACGACGCCGAGCGCGCGGCCGCTGCGGCGCGCTCGAGCGAGCTGGAGCTCGCCGCGGCGGCGATCGACCCCGCGCTGATCGACCTCGACGCCGCCGAGAGGGCCGCGCGCGAGGCGGATGCCGCGCGCGCGGGCGCCATCATCGCCGAAACCGATCTCACCTCGGCGACCGAGCGACTGCACGACCTGCTCGGCCGCTTCGACGAGGAGCACGCGGCCGCCGCCGCGCTGATGGACGACGCCGCGGCCGTCGGCCGGCTCGCCGACACCGTCGCGGGGCGCGCGCCCAACACGCTCGGCATGGACCTGGAGACGTTCGTGCTCGCGGCCGAGCTCGAAGAGATCGTGGGCGCGGCGAACCTGCGCCTCTCCGACATGTCGGCGGGGCGCTACACGCTGCACCACACCGACGCGCGCGTGTCGCGCGGCGCCTCCGGCCTCTCGATCGAGGTGCTCGACGCGCACACCGGCCGGCTGCGCTCGCCGCACTCGCTGTCGGGCGGCGAGACGTTCCTGGCATCCCTCGCCCTCGCCCTCGGGCTCGCCGACGTCGTCACGAGCCGCGCGGGCGGCATCCGCCTCGACACGCTGTTCGTCGACGAGGGGTTCGGCTCCCTCGACCCCGAGACCCTCGAGCTCGCGATGCGCACGCTCGACGAGCTGCGCTCGGGCGGCCGCACGGTCGGGCTCATCAGCCACGTCGAGGCCATGAAGGAGCAGATCCCGGCGCAGCTCGCCGTGACCGCGACGCCCGAGGGGCCGAGCATGGTCGCCGTGCGGTGATCCGCCCGTCACACGTCCTCGATACGCTCGCCGCATGGCGAACGACCAGCACGACACCGCCCGGCACGTCACGGGGATGAACTTCTACACGCGCAAGTGGGTGAAGCCCGAAGACCTCAACCCCAACGGCACGCTGTTCGGCGGCAGCCTGCTGCGCTGGATCGACGAGGAGGCCGCGATCTACGCGATCATCCAGCTCGGCAACCACCGCTGCGTCACGAAGTTCATCTCGGAGATCAGCTTCGAGTCGTCGGCGCGCACGGGCGACCTCATCGAGATGGGGCTGCTGGCGACGGCGTTCGGCCGCACCTCGCTCACGATGCGGGCGCACGTGCGCAACATGATCACGCGCCGGCCGATCCTCAGCATCGAGAAGATCGTCTTCGTGAGCCTCGACGAGGACGGCGTGCCCACGCCGCACGGCTACAGCTCGATCACCTACGACCGCGACAGGATGCCGCAGACCTCGCCCGACGTCGGCTGACGGCCCCGACGGCGCGGCGAGACCCCTCGACGCGCCGCCGCAACCGGGCCAAGATGGCCACATGACCCTCACAGCGACGCAACTGACGGCCCCAGACGGAATCGCAGCCGCGCTCGGGTGGGACCCGGGCACGGGCGTGCACGATCGACGGCGGCATCTCGCGCAGCGGCTCATCGCCGAGCGGCTCGACTGCACCCCCGACGAGATCGTGATCGAGCGCGAGGAGGCGCGCGGTTTCGGTCATCATCCGCGGCTGGTCGCGTCGCGGGACGGGCGCGAGCTCGACCTCGTGATCGCGACCGCCAGCTACCGCACGGCGACGGTCGTCGCGGTCGGCGAGCCCGCCGTGCGCATGGGCCTCGACATCCGGGACCTGCATCCGGAGCCCTCCGATCTGCGCACCATGATGCGCCATTCGCACCTTCTCGAGGAGGCGAGCAGCACCGACCTGCTGCACCACTGGGTGAGCGTGCAGGCCGTGCTCGACGCCGACGGCAGGCCCGTGCGGCCCGTCGCCGACAAGGTCAGGCTCAACGCGAAGCGCAGCCGCGGATGGCTCCTCGACCGCAAGGCGCAGTACGAGCTCGTGCACGCCTCGCGCGACGGCTGGATCATCGCGATCGCGAAGGCGCTGCCCGACGTCGGCTGAGGTCAGCGCCGCCCCTGGGTCCCGCCGCGGGCACGGGCCTCGCCCCGACGCGTCGAGGCCCCCGCGCCGCGGGACCCGCGCTACGAGAGCCGGTGCGGCAGCGCCGACTCCAGTTCCGCGAGCCATACGCGGGCGTTTCCATCGGAGGGTGCGCGCCAGTCGCCCCGCGGTGACAGGGAGCCCGCCGCCGTGACCTTGGGGCCGTTCGGGATCGCGGAGCGCTTGAACTGCGCGAACGCGAAGTAGCGCTGCAAGAACACCCGCAGCCATCTCGCGATCGTAGGCAGGTCGTAGGCGTAGCGCTCGTCGGCGGGGAAGCCGGGAGGCCAGGCCCCGGCATCCGCATCGCGCCAGGCGTGCTCCGCGAGGAAGGCGATCTTCGAGGGCCGCAGCCCGTAGCGCAGCACGTGGTAGAGGGCGAAGTCGTGCAGCGCGTAGGGGCCGATGCTGTCCTCCGTCGACTGCACCTTCCCGTCTTGGCCGGCCGGTACGAGCTCGGGGCTGATCTCGGTGTCGAGCACCGACTGCAGCACCGCGATGGCCTCGTCGGAGACGCCCTCGCGGTGCGCGATGACCCAGCGGATGAGGTGCTGCATGAGCGTCTTGGGCACGCCCGCGTTGACGGCGTAGTGGCTCATGTGGTCGCCGACGCCGTAGGTCGCCCAGCCGAGCGCGAGCTCCGACAGATCCGAGGTGCCCACGACGAAGCCGCTGTTCTGGTTCGCGAGCCGGAAGAGGAAGTCGGTGCGGGCGCCCGCCTGCACGTTCTCGAAGGTCACGTCGTACACGGGCTCGCCGTCGGCGTAGGGGTGCCCGATGCCCTGCAGGATCTCGGTGGCCATCGGCCGGATGTCGATCGTCTCGATCGACGCGCCGATCGCCTCGGCGAGGGCGATCGCGTTCGACTTCGTGTGGTCGCTCGTCGCGAAGCCCGGCATCGTGTACGCGAGGATGTCGCTGCGCGGCCGGCCCATGCGGTCCATGGCGCGTGCGACGACGAGCAGGGCGTGCGTCGAGTCGAGACCGCCGGACACCCCGATGACGGGCTTCGGCGATCCGATCGCGCGCATGCGCTGCTCGAGTCCCGACACCTGGATGTTGAACGCCTCGTAGCAGTCCTGGTCGAGCCGTGCGGCGTCGTCGGGCACGAACGGGAAGCGGTCGAGCACGCGCACGAGACCGATGTCGGATGCCGGGGGATCGACCGTGAACGGCACGCGCCGGGCCTGCGAGCCGGCGCCGATGCCGATGCGGTTGTCGTCGAAGGTGCCCTGCCGCAGGCGGTCCTGCCGCAGCCGGTCGAGGTCGACGTCGGCGACCGTGACGCGCGCGCCGTCGGCGAAGCGCTCGCCCTCGGCGAGGCGCACGCCCGCCTCGTAGATCATCGTCTGACCGTCCCACGACACGTCGTTGGTCGACTCGCCCTGACCGGCCGCCGCATAGACGTACGCGGCGAGGCAGCGCAGCGACTGCGACTGCGCGAGGGCGTGCCGGTCGTCGGCGCGCGCGATCGTGATGGGGCTGCCGGACAGGTTGGTGAGCACGGTCGCGCCCGCGAGCGCCGCGAGAGACGACGGCGGGACCGGCACCCACACGTCTTCGCAGACCTCGGTGTGCACGACGAGACCGGGCACGTCGGCCGCCTCGAACAGCAGGTCGGCGCCGACGGGCACGACGACGCCGTCGATCTCCGTCTCGGCGGGCGCCTCGGCGCCGCCGGCGTACCAGCGGGCCTCGTAGAACTCCCGGTAGGTCGGCAGGTGGCTCTTGGGGACGATGCCCAGGATCCGGCCGCGGTGCACCGCGATCGCACAGTTGTACAGACGCGCGCCCAGCCGCAGGGGCGCGCCGACGAGCAGCAGGGGGCGCAGCCGCGCCGACGCCGACACGAGATCGGCCAGCGCGCGGCGCACGGCGTCGAGCACGACGTCCTGCATCACGAGGTCTTCGATCGCGTAGCCGGTGAGGCACAGCTCGGGGAAGACCGCGACCGCGACGCCGCGCTCGTGGCACTCGCGCGCGGCCTCGAGCACGGCGCGGGCGTTCGACGCCGGGTCGGCGAGCTGCACGGGGATCGTGCACGCCGCGACGCGCGCGAACCCGTGCCGGTAGATGTTCTCGAACGGCAAAGTGACGGTCACGGTCTCAGTCTGTCAGGTGCCGCCGACACGTGCCCCGCCGCCGCGCCCGGCGCTCCGTCGGCCGCGCTCAGGACCGCGCCTTGAAGATCGTGAACAGGCGGTCCTCGCGGGCGACGGCCACGACGAGGAGCGCGCCGAAGACGGCGCCGGCGACCGCGGCGCACACGACGGCGGCGAGCGACGGCTCGTACGACGGGAGCGGTTCGGGCATGACCGCCGCCGCGATGAAGCGCACGCACGCGAACGTGGCGACGCCGGCGGTGAGCGCCCACGCCCCCGTCTCGGCCCCCACGATGAGCGCGATGTCGCGGCGACGCGCCCCCGCGTGCAGTCCGCTCGCGATCTCGATGCGGCGCAGATGCATCCCGCCGAACCCCAGCGCGCCGAACAGCACGACCACGAACGGCGCCAGCGCGCGGGTCACGCGATCCGTGAACTCGCGAGCGAGATCGTGCTTGTCTCCGACGCTCGAGTTCAGTGCGACCACCTGGGCTCCGCTGTCGTTCGACGTCGAGGCGACCACGGTGCCGAGCGCGAACCGGTCCATCGCCCGCGTGGGATGCCACACCGAGAACCAGCACTCCGACGCCCGCTCGGGGGAGTCGCCGGCGATCACGACGGCGCTCGCGAGACGCGGATCGCGGCCGTCCTCCTCGGTGTAGTCGAAGGTCCCCGCGACGTGCAGACCCCCGCCGTCGGCGCTCAGCGTCGTGCCGGTCGGCGCGTGCCAGCGCTCGACGAGCGGCTGGGGCAGGTAGAGACCGCCGACCTGGAAGCCGGGGAACCCGAGCATCTCGGCGACGCCCGGCGACACCCGGAACGCGGGCGTGCTGATGCCGGGGAGCGCCGACAGCGCGACGGCGTCGAGCGCCCAGACGGCGCCCGCCGAGGTGACGCCGTTCAGCTCCTCGAGCCGGGCGCACGCGCGCGGGTCGATGGCATCCTCTGCGACGACGACGCGCACGTTCCCGGCCTGCGCGCGCAGCTCGAGGGCGCGAGCCTGCAGACTCGCGATCGCCGCGGCGTCCGACGCCAGAAGCGCGGTCGCCAGGGCCCATGCCACGATCACGAGAACGCCGCCGCGACTCGTGCCGGTCATGAGGTTGCGCGCCGCCTCGCCCAGCGCCTCCCTGAGTCTCATGGAGCGGGCCTCATGGAGCGGGCCTCGTGACGGAGCCGCCGCCGAGCTCGATGGCGTCGGGGCACGCGGCGACGGTCTCCGGATCGTGCGACGCGACCAGCACGATCGTCCCCTCGCCGGCGAGGCCGGCGAGCACCTCGTTGACCGTTCGCGCCGACGCCCGGTCGAGCTGCGCCGTGGGCTCGTCGACGAGCAGGAGCTGCGGCTGTGCCGCGACGGCGCGCGCGAGCATGAGCCGCTGGGCCTCCCCGCCCGACAGATCGGCGAAAGCGGACCGTGTGCGGTCGCCCAGACCGAACCTCCGCATCAGCCGGGTCGCGGCCGACGCGGCATCCGGTCGTCGTTCGCCACGCGCGAGAAAGGGGAACGCCACGTGGTCGAGTGCCGTGCGACGCGGCAGTCCGTAGGGGTTCTGGAACACCCAGTGCGTGCGCGCGACGTGCTCGCGGCGCACGGTGCCCGCGAGCGGCGGCAGCCAGCCTGCGACGATGGACAGCAGGGTGGACTTGCCCGCGCCCGACGGTCCGGTCACGGCGACCATCTGCCCCGCCCGAACGGTGACCGTCACGTTCTCGAAGAGCATCGGAGACCGTTCGTTCCAGCGGTGCGACACGGCGCAGAGCTCAATCCGCGGCGTCGCCGTCACGGCATCCCTCCGCTTCGGCGATGTCTCCGTCGATCAGAACCGATGCCGGTGCGTCGCCCTCGAAGGCCACGAGCGACATGCCGAGGTTCGAGCCGACGACGGTGACCGGGTGCGCGGCGTCGTCGGACGAGACGCATCCGCGAGCGCCGTCGAGGGCGAAGACGCTGGACGGCGGCACCGCGGCGACGTGCACCGGCTGCACGAGCTGTGACTGGGCGGGGATCGCCGGCTGGGTTCCGCCCGATCCCGGCGCGCCCGCGGCGATCGCGGCGAACTGGGGGTTCGCGGCGATCGCGGCCACCTCATCGGGATCGTCGATGACGCCGTCGGCGGGGAGCACGACCTCGACGCCGAGCAGGGTCAGCGTGCGCTCGCCGGGCACGGGCTGCTCGCGCTGCTCCCTGGCCTCGCTCGCGACGGCGAGTGATGCCAGCGTGCGTTCCGTGACCGCGAAGGTCGAGCCCGGGCCGAACGCCTGGCCGAGCCGGGCGTCG
Organism: Microbacterium sp. No. 7; assembly: GCF_001314225.1. Taxonomy (NCBI): domain Bacteria; kingdom Bacillati; phylum Actinomycetota; class Actinomycetes; order Micrococcales; family Microbacteriaceae; genus Microbacterium; species Microbacterium sp. No. 7. The sequence continues at coordinate 3,627,397 of NZ_CP012697.1, read as the reverse complement.
CAACTGGCCAGGCGCACGCCGTCGCGGGGGAGCCAGAGGATGTCGCGCAGGCGGAACACGCCGTCGTCGGATGTCGTGCCGGTTCTGTCCTGCAGTTCGCGCAGCGCGTCGGCGACGTCTCCGTCGAACGCGCCGTCGGCGGGGAGCTCCGCGCCGAGGGCGTTGAGCGCGCCTCGCAGCGCGACGACGTCGTCGCCCTCGTCGCCGAAGGCGAGGTCGCGGTGGAACGGTCGCGGAGCGGCGAGGGCCACGACGGGCGCGGCATCCAGGACGAGCGCGATCTCCCCGCTGGCCAGCGCGCCTCCCGGGACGCACGCCGACGCCGTCACCATGCCGCCGGCGTGCGCGGTCAGCGCGAAGCCCTCGGTGAAGGTCGGCACCAGTGCGACGGGACGCCTGTCTGCGTGCTCGTTCAGGGTGACGGGATACGTCGTCTCCGGCTCCGCCGCGGCCAGCACGCCGGCGGGCCGCGGGAGCAGGAAAGCCGCGACGGTCGCGCTCGCGACGATCCCGCATCCCAGGGCGAAGGCGCTCGCGACCGCGATCGATCGCCTCACCGGTAGTCCCGGAAGACGATGCCGGCGCCCCAGAGGCAGGACTGCACGGTGGCGTCCATGATGTCGAAGGGGAGCTTCTCGGGTGTGTAGTCGTCGCGGACGTAGGCCTGGAAGTCGTCCCGCGTGAAGTCCTCGTCGATGATGCCGGCGTCGAAGAGGCAGCGGACGACGACCTCGGAGGAGTCCCTGAGGAGGTCGGGGTTCGCCGTCTGGAAGCTGTACAGCTCCTGCGTGCGCCCCCAGCCGGCGCGCATGCACTCGTGATCGGCGCTGATTTTCGCGTCGCGTTCGGCGTCGTCGGCGGAGACCGTTGCGGGCTGGTGCTCGATGAGTCCGTTGGGGTGATCGGTGCGTTTCATCGCGACGCTGGCCGCGGCCATGCACTGTTCGTACATGTCGGCGCCCTCAAGGTAGTCGGCGCGGCTGATCTGACCGGTTTCCAGGGCCTTTTCGAGCACCGCCCGGTCCCAGTCGGAGAGTTCGTTGCGCTCGAGCTCCTGCTCGATCATGGCTTCCAGCGAGCTCGCGTAGGTTCCCGTCTCTGCGGCCGGCGTGCCTGCTCCGCAGGCCGTGACGGCGAGAAGCGCGGGCAGGAGAGCCGAGAGCGGCCACCGTCTCATGCGCATGAGTGCGAGTGACTGCCCAGTGATGCGCGCATCGCAACGTCGAACACATGCATGTGCCCCGGCGGTGCCGCCGGGACGTCGGTCACTGGGCCTTCTTCCAGGTCTTGCCGTCGCGGTAGACGATCGCCTGATGTGTGAAGTCGAATCCGGACGCTTCGGCCTCTGTCTTGAAGTATGAACGACGACCCCAGTCCTCCGTGTCGCCGAGGCGGGCATAGGCCAGAAACTCGCCGTTCAGTCCATTGTCCGAGACTGCCCACGCGTTTGCTGCCCACCAACTGGAGTGGACGTAGTAGAGGGACGTGGCACTCGCCGCCGTAGCCGTGCCGAACACGAGCCCCACAGCCGCGATGGCACTGCCAACGCCGAGGACGATGCGTCGGCGCAGGGTTCCCGTTCGTGCCGTGCTTCTTGTCGTGTTCTCCATGATGTGATCCCCCCGGATTCGTTGTCGGGTCGCGTCCTCGAATGGATGCGGCGCCGGTTCGACCATAGACAGCAGCATCAGAAGTGTCAACTTTATATGGCCATGAATGACGTCCGGTGCTCGGACGAGCGGGGTGCGAGGGCGGCGGCCGTCTCGTGGGATCTCCCGCGCGGCCGCCGGTCCGCAGCCGAGGCGGATCGACCGCCTCATCCGTAGTCCCGGAAGACGATGCCGGCGCCCCAGAGGCAGGACTGCACGGTGGCGTCCATGATGTCGAAGGGGAGCTTCTCGGGTGTGTAGTCGTCGCGGACGTGGGCCTGGAAGTCGTCCCGTGTGAAGTCCTCGTCGATGATGCCGGCGTCGAAGAGACAGCGGACGACGACCTCGGAGGAGTCCCTGAGAAGGTCGGGGTTCGCCGTTTGAAAGCGGTATATCTCCTGAGTGCTGGCGTAGCCCGACAGCATGCATTCGTAGTCGGCGAGCATTTTCGCGTCGCGTTCGGCGTCGTCGGCGGAGACCGTTGCGGGCTGATGCTCGACGAGCCCGTTGGGATGATCGGTGCGTTTCATTGCGAAGCCGGCAGCGGCCATGCACTGTTCGTACATCTCGGCGCCCTCGAGATAGTCGGCGCGACTGACCTGACCGGTTTCCAGGGCCTTCTCTAAGACCGCCCGGTCCCAGTCGGAGAGCTCGCTGCGCCCTAGCTCCTGCTCGATCATGGCCTCCAGCGAGCTCGCGTAGGTTCCCGTTTCTGCGGCCGGCGTGTCGGCCCCGCATGCCGTCACGGCGAGAAGCGCGGGCAGGAGAGCCGCGAGCGGCCGGCGTGTGATGCGCATCGGGACGGGCGATCGCCGAGCGACGTCTGCGCGCATCCCGTCGGCGTCGTCGTGACGTCGATCACGGCGCCCATCGCCCGGTCTGTCCGTCCCGCGTCGTGCTCCGTTCGCCATGATGCGATCCCCCCGGATTCGTCGTCGGCCGCGCGTCCGGGCGAAGCGGTGCCGGTCCGGCGCGGGTGCCGATGACAACTCTATATGGCGTACGCGTGTCGCGCCGTGACCGCGGCGACGAGCCGACGGGACGCCCGAGAGGGGCGTGTCGGAGCCTGCGGCTAGGGTCGGGGGTGCGAAGGGGGACTATGCGATACGACGAGGTGACCGGGCGGGTCGTCTGGAGTGCGAGCGATCTGAAGGCGGCCGCGGAGTGCGAGTTCGCATGGCTGCGGCTCATCGACGCGAAGCTCGGACGCGTCGACGCCGTCGACGAGCCCGAGGACCTCACGCTCGCCCGCGCCGGCCGGCTCGGAACGCAGCACGAGCTGCGCGTGCTCGACCGCTATCGTGACGACTTCCCGGGGCGCGTCGTCGAGATCCCCGAGACGAGATCGTCGGATGCCGTGGCGCTCGCCGCCGCGGTCGCGCAGACGCGCGACGCGCTGGCCTCCGACGCGGCCGTGGTCTACCAGGCGGCGTTCTCGACGGACGAGTTCGTCGGGTTCGCCGACTTCCTCGTGCGGGATGAGGCCGGCCGCTGGCTCGTGCAGGACACGAAGCTCGCGCGGCGCGCCCGCGTGACGGCGCTCATGCAGCTCGCGGCATACGTCGACCAGCTCGACCTGCTCGGCGTGCCGAGGTCCGACCGGGTCGAGCTGCTGCTCGGCGACGGCACGACGAGCGCGCATGCCGTGCCCGACATCCTGCCGGTCTTCGACCTGCGCCGTGCCCGGCTTCGCGCCCTCATCGCCGACCGCGATCTCGCCTCCGGCGCCGCGGGCTCCCCGATCGCCTGGGGCGATGGCCGCGGCGCGCTGCGCGTCGTCGCGTGCGGGCGCTGCGCGACGTGCGATCTCGAGGCGACGCGACACCGTGATGTGCTGCTGGTGGCGGGCATGCGGCCGTCGCAGCGCGAGCGGCTCGCGGCCGCCGGCATCCGCACGGTCGACGAGCTCGCGGCAGCGACCACGGCGCCGCCGCGCATGTCGGGCGACGTGTTCGCGGGGCTGCGCACGCAGGCGCGCCTGCAGCTGACGAGCCCGGCGGGAGGACTCGGCGCGGACACGGCGACGCCGGCCTCCCTCGTCACGGTCGCCCCGCCGGTCCCGACGTTCGAGGTCGTGCTGCCGCGGGCGCTCGGCGCGCTGCCGCGGCCCGATCACGGCGACCTCTTCTTCGACTTCGAGGGCGATCCGCTCTACACGGAGTCCGCGACGGCGCCGGGCGCGCCGGTGCCGTGGGGCATCGACTACCTGTTCGGCTGGGTCGACACGCGCGAGCGGTACACGGCCCTGTGGGCGCACACGCTGGCCGACGAGCGCCGCGCGCTGGAGACGTTCCTCGACATCGTCGCCCTGCGCCGGCAGCAGCATCCGGGCATGCACATCTACCACTACGCGCCCTACGAGCCCACGCATCTGCTCGCCATGGCGGCGCGCCACGGCACGCGCGAGGCCGACGTCGACCGGCTGCTGAGCGACGGGGTGTTCGTCGACCTCTACCCGATCGTGCGCCGCGCGCTGCGCGTGGGCTCCCGGTCGTACTCGATCAAGAAGCTCGAGCCGCTCTACATGGGCGACCAGGTGCGCACGAGCGACGTGCAGCGCGGCGACGACTCGATCGTCAGATACGTCGAGGCGCGGGCCCTCGCCGACGACGGGAGGGATGCCGAGGCCGCGGCGATCCTCGACGACCTCGCCGACTACAACCGCTACGACTGCGTGTCGACGCTGCGGCTGCGCGACTGGCTCGTCGACCGTGCGCGCGAGGCCGGTCTCGTGCCGTCGGCCGACGTCGAGGCCGCCGAGAACGTGTACGAGCCGTCGCCGCGCGCCGGGGCGCTCGCGCGGCTCGCCGAGGCCGCCTCGTCCGACGAGGAGCAGCTGGCGCTGCGGCTCGGGGCGGCCGCGATCGACTACTACCCGCGCGAGCGCAAGACGTTCTGGGCGGCGCACTTCCTGCGCCTGCGCGAGCCCGTGTCGATCTGGGCCGAGGACGTCGTCGTGCTCGACCGGGAGCGCTGTCGCGTGCTCGCCGACTGGCATCTGCCGGAGGGCACGCGCGCGCGCACGCTCCGCCGCACCGTCGAGCTGTGCGGCGAGCTCGCCCCGGGCACGCGGCTCAGCGAGGGCGGTGCGCCGTACGCGGTGTACGAGCTGCCGGCGCCGTTCCCCGCGCCGCCGCACCCGCGTGCGATCCACGCGCCCCGCATCGTCTCCGTGCGCGAGGTGCTCGACAACGGCGTCGTGGTCGACGAGCTCGCCGTCGACGGCATCACCTGGCAGGAGCTGCCGATCGCGCTCACGCCGGCGGCGCCGCCCTCTGCCGGAGCGCAGCAGGACGCGATCGACGCGTGGGCCGACAGCCTGATCTCCGCCGCGCCGTCGTTCCCCGCCGATCCCGCGACCGACCTGCTGCTGCGCCGCCCGCCGCGGTTGCGGGGCGATGGCCTCGTCCGGGGCACGGGCGACGACGTCTCCGACATCGTGCGCTCGATCGTCGCCCTCGACCGCAGCTACCTCGCGGTGCAGGGGCCGCCGGGCACGGGCAAGACCTACGTCGGGTCGCACGTCGTCGCCCGGCTCGTGCGGGAGCACGGCTACCGCGTGGGGGTCGTCGCGCAGTCGCACGCGACGGTCGAGCACATGCTCGCGCGCATCGTCGACGCGGGCGTGCCCGCGACGCAGGTCGCCAAGGCACCGAAGAGCGGGGGAGCGGATGCCGACCTCCCTTTCACCCCCATCCCGAAGAACGGCATGGCCGCCTTCATCGAGGGCCGGCCCTCGGGGTTCGTCGTCGGCGGCACCGCGTGGGACTTCAGCAACACGACCCGGGTCGCGCGCGGCGGCCTCGACCTGCTCGTGATCGACGAGGCGGGACAGTTCTCCCTGGCATCCACGATCGCCGTCTCGGTCGCGGCCCAGCGGCTGCTGCTGCTCGGCGACCCGCAGCAGCTGCCGCAGGTGAGCCAGGGCACCCACCCCGAGCCCGTCGACACCGCGGCGCTGGGGTGGCTCATGGACGGTGAGCCCGTGATCGGCGACGACCGCGGATACTTCCTCGCGCGGACGTGGCGCATGCGTCCCGAGGTCGCCGCGCCCGTCTCGCGACTGTCGTACGACGGCCGCCTCGACGCGCACCCGTCCACGTCTGCGCGCCGCCTCGACGGCGTGCCCGCCGGCCTCGTGCCCGTGCCGCTCGACCACGTCGGCAATGCGACCGAGGCGCCCGAAGAGGCGGATGCCGTCGTCGCGATCGTGCGCGACCTGGTCGGGCGCGAGTGGATGCCGGGCGACGCCCCGGCCCGTCCCCTCACCGCCGCCGACATCATCGTCGTCACGCCCTACAACGCGCAGCAGGTCGTCGTCGAGAACGCCCTCGCCGCCGCGGGCTTCGCGGAGGTGCCGGTCGGCACGGTCGACAGATTCCAGGGGCAGGAGGCCGTCGTCGCGATCGTGTCGCTCGCGGCGTCGAGCGGCCGGGACGCGCCCCGCGGGCTCGACTTCCTGCTGCTGCAGAACCGGCTCAACGTCGCGATCTCGCGAGCGATGCACACCGCCTACGTCGTCTACGGCACCGGCCTGCTCGACGACCTGCCCTACACGCCGGAGGGCGTCGCGCGTCTCAGCGCCTTCGCCCGTCTCGTGGGCCACGCGTAGAAGGCCGCAGCGTTCTGCGGCGCACCGCGGTACCCCGCCCGCAGCGCTCGCGAGGGTGCCACTTCTCCTCGCGAGGGTGCCTGTTGTTTTCGCGAGGGTGCTTTGGTGTCGCTGATGAAAGCACCCTCGCGAGGAGAAGTGGCACTCTCGGCGAGATAACTGGCACCCTCGCGAGAAGGGAAGGGGTCGGTGAGAGGCCGTCCGGTCGGCGTCACACCGTGCCGTACAGACGGTCGCCGGCGTCGCCGAGACCGGGCACGATGTAGCCCTTCTCGTTGAGCCGCTCGTCGAGGGCGCCCAGCACGAGCGTGACGTTGCGGTCGCCCACCTGGCGCTCGATCGTTGCGAGCCCCTCGGGGGCCGCGAGGATGCACACCGCCGTCACGTCGTCCGCGCCGCGGGCGAACAGGAAGTCGATCGCGGCGCCGAGCGAGCCGCCCGTCGCGAGCATGGGGTCGAGCACGAAGCACTGGCGGCCGCTCAGATCGTGGGGCAGGCGCTCGGCGTACGTCGTCGGCTCGAGCGTCTCCTCGTTGCGCGCCATGCCGAGGAAGCCCACCTCGGCGCTCGGCAGCAGCGTGACCATGCCGTCGAGCATGCCCAGGCCGGCACGCAGGATGGGCACGACGAGCGGCCGCGGGTCGGAGATGCGCAGGCCGACCGTCGTCGTCACGGGCGTGACGATCTCGACCTCCTCCACGCGCACGTTGCGGGTCGCCTCGTAGGCCAGCAGCGTCACGAGCTCGGCCGTCAGCTGACGGAACTGCGGCGAGGGAGTGCGCTCGTCGCGCAGCACCGTGAGCTTGTGAGTGATGAGGGGGTGATCGGCCACGTGCACACGCATGCGCACAGCCTACGCGTCGGAGCATCCCGCGCGTAGGGTGACATCATGAGCCTCCCCGCGCGCAGCACCGACCTCGCCGCGATGCGCCGTGCCCTCGAGCTCGCCGCCGACGCAGCCGGGCACGGCGACATCCCCGTCGGCGCGGTCGTCGCCGACCTCGCGGGTGAGATCGTCGGCGAGGGACGCAATCTGCGCGAGGTCGATCGCGACCCGTTCGCGCACGCCGAGATCATCGCGCTGCGTGAGGCCGCACAGGCCCTCGGCTCCTGGAACCTCGAGCACTGCACGCTCGTCGTCACGCTGGAGCCGTGCATCATGTGCGCGGGCGCGATCCTGCAGGCCCGCGTCGGACGCGTCGTGTTCGGGGCCTGGGATGCCAAGGCCGGCGCCGCCGGCTCGCTCTACGACGTGCTGCGCGACCGGCGGCTGCCGCACCGCGCCGAGGTCGTCGGCGGCGTGCGCGAGGACGAGTCCTCCGCACTGCTGCGGGCCTTTTTCGAGCCCCGCCGCGCCCCGTGACGGCCTCGCCCACCCCCGCCGGCCGGTTCGTTCAGCCCCCGCTGGTTTAGTAGCCGTCGCGGAGCGGCGGCGTATCGAAACCCGTCCCACGGTCCGATACACGGATCTCGATACGCCCGCGCCTGCGGCGCGGGCACTCGATCAGCGGGGTGCGCGGCGTCTCCGCCGCGCGCGTGTCCCGCTGCGCGCATGCCGCCGCGCGCGTGTTCCGCCGCGCGCGCATCCCGCCGCGCCGTTGCCGTCGCACCTGTTTCCCGCCGGCCGATCCACCCCCTGCCGTCCGATCCACCCTCGCCGGTTGGTTCGTTCAGCCCCCGCTGGTTGAGTAGCCGTCGCGGAGCGGCGGCGTATCGAAACCTCTCCCACGGTCCGATACACGGATCTCGATACGCCCGCGCCTGCGGCGCGGGCACTCGATCAGCGGGGTGGATGGCGTGTCGAAGCCCCTCCCGCGGGTGCGGGTGGCGTGTCGACCGGCTTAGTCCGACGAGCTGATGATGATGGCCTCGGTGGGCGGGGCGGGGTCGGCGGGGTGGCCGATGTAGCCGATGACCTCCAGCAGCGCGCGCCGGAACTCGGCGGGACGCTCCAGGTGCGGCGCGTGGCCGACGCCCTCCAGTTCCAGCTCGGTGACCTGGCCGCCCGCCGCGCGGTACGCGTCGAGCACATCGCGCGTCTGCGACACCATCTGCTGCGCCGGTGCGACGTCTTCGCCCGGCCAGCCGGGGATGACGCCGACGGCGCCCAGGTGGTTGAGGTCGAAGAACGAGGCGTCGGAGACGATGGCATCCGCCGTGCCGTGCACCCACAGGATCGGCGGCTTGGCGTCGAGATCCACGATGCCCGAGACGTCGAAGTGCTTCGGCACCATGGTGTTGAGCACGCCCGTCGTGCCCGCTGCGAAGCCGGGCCAGTTCTCGCTCGCCGTCGCGTCGCCCGGGTAGTTGCCTTCGGCGGTCGAGGTCGTCAGCATCGACGCGACCCAGATGTCCTCGTGGTCGCTCGTGTAGCCCTCGGCCACATAGGACGAGCGGAAGACGCTGCGCGGCGACGTCGGCGCGTCGGCGCTCTCATCGCCCGCCGCGAGGCGCTGCACGAAGTCGGGGTTCGCGCCCCCGCCGCCGCATCCGGCGTCGTCGGCCGTGAGCGGCGTGCCGTCGCGGCGCGTGCCGCCGAAGCCGTACGGCGACACAGGCGCCTGCAGCGTGAGCGAGAGCACCGGGTGGTCGAGCGCGTACTGCATCACGACGCCGCCGCCCATCGACCAGCCGACGAGGTGCGCCGCCGGGATGCCGAGCGCCTGCAGTGCGGCGTGCACGTCGTCGCTGAAGTCGCGCACGCCGCGCGTCGCGTCGATCGGCAGGCGGTCGGTGCCGCCGAAGCCGCGCAGGTCGATCGCGATGACCCGCAGATCGCGGGGGAGGTCCTGCATGATCTCCTGCCAGAACAGGCTCGACGACACGTTGCCGTGCACGAGCACGACGGTGCGCTCGGCCGCTGCGCCCGGGTCGTCGCCGGCCCGCTCGAGAAGGGAGACGTTCAGCCGATCGGTCTCGATCGTTCGCGACGTGATGCCGTCGAGCAGAGTCATGGGAGCGTTCCTTCGATCTCGCCGCGGGGTCGGATCTCCCCGCCGTCTACGACGATATCCCGGGTGCGCGGGAAACTGAACGGCTCCCGCGACGTGTCGGCGGCGCCGCTCCTATGATGGGCGCCATGAGTGCGCACTTCCCCCCGATCGCCATTCTCGGAGCCGGCTCGATGGGCGGTGCGGTCGCGCGCGGCATCGTCCGCTCGGGACGCGCGAGCGACGTGATCGTCACGAACCGCTCGCGTCGCAGCGCCGACGCGCTCGCCGACCTGCCCGGGGTGCGGAGCATCGCCCTGGAGGAGACCCCGACGGGGAACGCGGATGCCGTGGCCGCGGCCGACGTCGTCATGATCGGCGTCAAGCCCGACATGGTCGTCGACCTGCTGCGCGAGATCGCTCCCGTGCTGCGGCCGCGCGCCGTGGTCGTGAGCCTGGCCGCCGGGCTCACGACCACGCGGTTCGCGGCGGTGCTCGGCGACGAGGCCGCGGTCGTGCGCGCCATGCCGAACACCCCGGCGCTCGTCGGCGAGGCGGTCACGGGCCTCGCGGCGGGGGAGACGGTGACCGCGGAGCAGCGCGCCCTCGTGCACGAGCTGTTCGCGACGTGCGGCTCGGTCATCGAGATCGCGGAGGAGCAGATCGACGCCCTCTCGACGATCTCGGGATCGGGCCCGGCCTACGTCTACCTGCTGATCGAGGCGCTCACCGAAGCGGCCCGCGGCAAGGGCTTCACCGACGAGGAGGCGCGTCTCATGGCCGAGCAGACCTTCATCGGCGCGACGGCGCTGCTGAAGTCGAGCGGCGGCGACCCCGCCGAGCTGCGGCGACGGGTCACGAGCCCGAAGGGCACCACCGAGCGCGCCGTCGCCGTGCTGCGCAGCGCCAACCTCGAGGGCCTCTTCGCCGAGGCGACCGACGCCGCCCTCGCCCGCGCCCGCCAACTCGCCGCCGAGTAGCTCGCAGCCCCGCCCCCAGCATCCGCCCCCCAGCATCCGCCTCCACGAAACGCCCTCGCCGAGACCGCGAGAGTGCATCTGCCGGACGAGAGTGCACTCCACGGCTGCAGTCTCGGCCAGCAGATGCACTCTCGCGGGGAATTGCGGGACGCGAGGGACGCGAGGGGCGCGGGGGCGCGAGGGGGGTGGACCCCGGGGGGTCAGCGGTCGAGGGCGGCGAAGCGCTCGATGTCGGCGTTGGTGCCGGCGGCGATGATGAGGTCGTGGTTGGAGACGACCGTGTCCATGCCGGCGTAGCTGAAGGGCTTGCCGGGGCTCTTGACGCCCACGATCGTGACGTTGTACCGCGACCGCACGACCGACTCCGCGAGGGAGAGGCCGCGGATGAGCTTGGGCGGGTACATCTTGGCGAGCACGAAGTCGTCGTCGAAGCGGATGAAGTCGAGCATCCGTCCGTTCACGAGGTGCGCCGTGCGCTCGCCGGCCTCGCGCTCGGGGTAGATGACGTGGTTCGCGCCGACGCGCTTGAGGATCTTGCCGTGCGACTGCGACACCGCCTTCGCCCAGATCTGCGGCACCTTCAGGTCGACGAGGTTCGCCGTGATCAGCACGGATGCCTCGATCGACGAGCCGACGGCCACGACGGCGACCTGGAAGTCCTGCGCGCCCACCTGCGTGAGCGCGTCGATGTTGCGCGCGTCGGCCTGCACGGTGTGCGTCACCCGGTCGGACCACTTCTGCACGAGCTCGAGGTTGTCGTCGATCGCGAGCACCTCGCGATCGAGGCGGTCGAGCTCGCCCGCGCACGCCGCGCCGAAGCGGCCCAGGCCGATCACCAGGACGGGCGCATCGCCCCGGAAGCGTTCCACCATTGCGTGCCCCTAACTGCCCACCGCGCGAGAGCGCGGATCGTGAAACAGCTCAACCAACGATCGGCCTTTCCACCGGCAGCGAGTAGTGCTGCGATCGAGTCGTCGCGGCCACCGCGGCGGCGAGTGTCACTGTACCAACGCGGCCCATGAACATGGTGAGCGCGAGCGCGTAGACGGCGGGATCGGGCAGCTCGGCCGTGAGCCCCGTCGACAGGCCGACCGTCGCGAAGCCCGAGATGACGTCGAACATCACGTGCTCGATGGGCGCCTTGGTGAGCTGGGCGATCGTGATCGTCGACACGGCGACGATCGTGGCGCCCCACGCGACGACCGAGAGGGCCACCCGCTGCACGTCGCTCGGGATGCGGCGGCCGAACGCCTCGACGCTCTGGCGGCCCTTCGCCTCCGACCACACGGCGAGGGCGAGCACGGCGAGCGTCGTCACCTTGATGCCGCCCGCCGTCGACGCCGAGCCGCCGCCGACGAACATGAGCATCGAGGCGGCGACGAGCGACGAGCCGTTGAACTCGCTCATGTCCACGACCGAGAAGCCGCCCGATCGGGTCATCGCCGAAATGAAGAACGACTGGAACGTCGTGTCCCAGGCATCCATCGATCCGAAGGTCCGGGGGTTGTCGTACTCGAGCGCGAGGAAGACGACGGCGCCCGCGAAGAACAGCACGACCGTCGTGATGAGGGTGAGCTTGGCGTGCAGCGACCAGTGCCGCACCCGCAGGTGGTGCCGCCAGAGGGTGAAGATGACCGGAAAGCCGATGGACCCGAGGAAGACGCCCGCCATGAGCATCGTCAGCATGAGGTAGTTGTCGGCGAACGGGGCGAGGCCGCCCGCGTTGGGCGTGAAACCCGTGTTCGTGAACGACATCGCGGCGTAGTACGGCGCCTCCCACAGCGCCGTGAGCGGGTCGACGCCGCCCAGCAGCAGGGCCGGATAGAGGCCCACCGCGAGCACGGCCTCGATCACGAGGGTCGACAGCGCCACGGTCGCCAGCAGCTGTCCGACCTCGCCGAGGCGCACCGTCTGGCCCTCGTTGACGGGCCCGCCGTGCGCGCGCAGCGGATTGCTGTCGCCCGCCGCCATGAGCTTGGCGCGCAGCCCCAGCTTGCGCGAGATGACGAGGCCGAGGATGGATGCCAGGGTCAGCACGCCCAGGGCGCCGACGTTGACGCCGACGTAGACGAGCACATGCCCGAACGGCGACCAGTGCGTGCCCATGTCGACGGTCGACAGGCCCGTCACGCAGATCGTCGAGACGGCCGTGAACAGGGCGTCGGCGAACGGCGTGCGCGTGCCGCTGGCCGACGCGATGGGCAGTGAGAACAGCGTCGTGAACACGAGGATGAGGGCCGAGAACACGAGCACCGCGAAGCGCGAGGGGGAGGCGGTGCCCATCACGCGCACGGCATGCATGACCCGACGCGCGAAGCGCAGAGCGGCACGGATGCCGCGGGCCATGACGGAGGTCTCCGTCATCTGGCGCCTCCTCGCTGACGAAGGTATTCCCGGATGGGGCGCATGTCATGGTACTCGCGTGTGCGCGGGGACTACCCTTATGCCATGGGCGACATCTTCGATGTGATTGCCGACGGCACCCGTCGGGACATTCTGCAGCTGTTGCGCGAGCGCGGCGACGCGGGGGAGGACGGCACGAGCGTGTCGCAGATCGTCGCCGAGCTCGGGGTGAGCCAGCCCACCGTGTCGAAGCACCTCAAGGTGCTGCGCGAGGCCGAGCTCGTGTCGGTGCGCGAAGAGGGGCAGCACCGGTACTACACGCTGTCGCCGAAGCCGCTCGACGCCGTCGACGACTGGCTCATGCCGTTCCTCATCGACGACTTCGACGCGGTGTCGTCGACGCTGCCCGAGTCGGCGGCGCACGCGGCGGACAGCATCGGACGGGCCGCGGCGGCGGCGAAGCACGCGCTGGAGAACGCATTCCGCAAGATTCCCGGCCGCTGAGGCCCCGGGAATTTACACGGATCGCGGGTCTCCCCTACGCTGTGCCTAGCAAGATCAAGGGAGCCAGGGATGCCAGAGCTGTCGGACGTGCGGTTTCTGACCGTCGCGGAGGTGGCGGCGCTCATGCGTGTGTCGAAGATGACGGTGTACCGTCTCGTGCACTCCGGAGAGCTGCCCGCCGTGCGGTTCGGACGCAGCTACCGCGTGCCCGAGACCGCCGTGACGGCCGCTTTGGAACGACCAGCCGCCGACGTCGGCTAGAATAGCCCGAGGCATTTTTTCGATCTGCCCGATCCCGGACGCGGACAACCGCGTCCAGACCCCTGACGTAGTGAGGTTTTCCGTGGGTTCTGTCATCAAGAAGCGCCGCAAGCGCATGGCGAAGAAGAAGCACCGCAAGCTGCTTCGCAAGACTCGCCACCAGCGCCGCAACAAGAAGTAAGCTGCGGCACGCACACCGAGCGCCTGTCCCGAGGACGGGCGCTTCGTGTTTCCCGGTGGTCGGCCGTGCCCGCGGCCGCATCCGGTGCGGCCGGATGCCAGGATGGAGGGGTGACGACGCTGACCCTCATCTCCAAGCCCGACTGCCACCTCTGCGACGTCGCCCGCGAGATCGTCGATGCCGTCGTCGCGGAGCTCGACGAGGACGCCGTGGAGGTGCGCGAGCTGTCGATCCTCGACGATCCGGCGCTCTACGAGCGCTGGTGGGAGAAGATCCCCGTCGTGCTCATCGACGACGAGCTGCACGCGCACTGGCGCGTGGCTGCGGATCGCCTGCGGGCAGCCCTCGCGGCATCCGTCACGACGCCCTGACCCCGCCCCCTGACCCCAGCCCCCCGTGAGCCCGAAGGAGAGCCCATGACCATCCGCCACGTCCTCACCCTGAAGATGGCCGCCCCCGATGCCGAGACGCGTGCCGAGCACGCCGCCGAGGTCGCGCGGCGGATCCAGGCGCTCGACGGCGTCGTGCCGACCATCCGCTCGCTGTCGGTCGGCGTCAACTCCGCGTTCCCCGACGTCAACGCCGACGTGGGCCTGATCGTCGACTTCGACGACCTGCAGGGCCTCGAGGAGTATCAGGTGCACCCCGCGCACAAGGAGGTCATCGCCTACGTGCGCAGTGTGATGAGCGAGCGTTCCGCGGTCGACTTCGAGGTCTGAGGCGCCGCGCCCGCGCCGCGCTCAGGCGAACGGACGCACGGCGACCGGCTCGGGCGCGACCGCGACCCAGACGCGCTGCTGGTAGTCGACGCGCTCGTTCGCGCCGTGCTGCACGCGCAGCATCGTGCCGTCGTCGGTGCGCACGAGTGTGCGGCGGATGCTGCCGAGGAACGTGCTCTCCTCGACGGATGCCGCGATGCCCTCGCCCTCCGCGACGAATCGCACGTTCTCCGGGCGGATGAGGGCGTGCACCGCGCCGGGGAGCGCCTCGCCGAGCACGGGGAGGCGCTGGCCCCACACGAGCACCGTGCCGCCCTGCACGACCCCCTCGACGGGGCTGGAGAGTCCCACGAAGGCGGCGACCGTCGCGGTCGTCGGCCGGAGGTAGAGGTCTTCCGGCGAGCCGATCTGGTCGATGCGCCCGGCGTCCATCACGGCGATGCGGTCGGAGACGGCGAGCGCCTCCTCCTGGTCGTGCGTCACGAAGACCGTCGTGATGCCCAGGCGCAGCTGGATGCGGCGGATCTCGTCGCGCAGCTGCACCCGCACCTTCGCGTCGAGCGCGGAGAGCGGCTCGTCGAGCAGCAGCACGCGCGGCTCGGTGACGAGGGCGCGGGCGAGCGCGACGCGCTGCTGCTGGCCGCCGGAGAGCTGGTGCGGAAAGCGGTCGCCCAGGTGGCCGAGCCCCACGAGGTCGAGGGCGTCGCGGGCGCGCGCGGCGGCCGGCGCCTTCGCGACGCGCCGTCGGCGCAGCCCGAAGGCGACGTTGGCCTCGACGCGCAGGTGCGGGAAGAGCGAGTACGACTGGAACACCATGCCGATGTCGCGTCGGTTCGTCGGCACGCGTGACACGTCGCTGCCACCCAGGCGCACGTGCCCCTCGGTCGCGAGCTCGAGGCCGGCGAGCACCCGCAGCAGCGTGGTCTTGCCGCAGCCCGAGGGGCCGAGCAGCGACACGAACTCGCCGGGCGCGATGTCGAGGTCGATGCCGTGCAGCACCCGCGTCGTCCCGTAGTCCTTCACGATGCCGCGGAACTCCACGCGCGTGCCCTCGCCCGCCGCGGCGAGCAGGACGTTGTCGGCGGTGCGGGGGAGGGGGCTGGAGGAGGTCATCTGGACGCCTTTCCGACGCGGCCGCCACCGGCGGCGCCGATGCGGCCCGCGCCGCCGATGATGAGGAGCAGGAGGAAGCAGAACGCGAGGGCGAGCAGCGTGATCATCGCGGGCGCATAGGCGTCCTGCTTGCTGACGACGACGATCGCGGTCTGCAGCACCTGGCGGTTCAGGAGGGACGCGATCGTGAACTCGCCGAGCACGACGGCCACGGAGA
Source organism: Microbacterium sp. No. 7 (assembly GCF_001314225.1). Classification (NCBI taxonomy): domain Bacteria; kingdom Bacillati; phylum Actinomycetota; class Actinomycetes; order Micrococcales; family Microbacteriaceae; genus Microbacterium; species Microbacterium sp. No. 7. The sequence goes on along the minus strand of NZ_CP012697.1, from coordinate 3,611,888 downwards.
TGAGAGACGCCGCGAGCAGCCCCTGGCGCAGGTTCGGCGCGAGCACGCGCACGACGACGGTGGGCCAGCCCGACCCGAGCGAGCGCGCCGCCTCGGCGAGCGTGCGCATGTCGACGGCGTCGACGGACGCCTGGATCGCGCGGTAGGCGAAGGGCAGCACCGTGACGCCGTAGGCGAACGCGAGCGTCCAGGCGCCCGTGCCCAGGCTGCGCCCGATCTGCAGGTAGATCGGCGCGAGGCCCACGACGAGCACGATCGCGGGGATCGAGATGGGCAGCAGCGCGACGAACTCGAACGCGGGCTTGAGGCGCGGGAACCGCAGGTTCACGAGGATGATCGTGGGCGCGACCAGCAGCAGCACGATCGCGACCGTGACGACCGCGAGGACGAGCGAGTTGGCCAGTCCCGTCCAGATCGGGCTGAACGTCGAGGCACGGGCGGGGTCGAACATGCCGGCCCAGTTCTTGGCGGAGAACCCCTCGCCGTCGCGGAGGGTGTAGAGCAGGGTGCTCGCCAGCGGGATGGCGAACAGGATGCCGACGACGAGTCCGATGACGGTGCGCGTGGCGCGCGAGGGGGCGATCATCGCTGCCACCTCGCCGTGCGCTTCTGGATCGCCGAGTACCCCCACATCACGATCGCCACGACGACGATCATGCCGAGCGCGAGCGCTCCCGCGAGGTTCTCACGGCCCAGCACCGTCTCGCTCGTCAGCGCCGCGCGGATCTGCAGCGGCACGATCGGCGCGCCCTGGCTGACGAGTGCCGCGGCCGTCGCGTAGGAGGAGAACGCGTTGGCGAACAGGAGGAGGAGGCACGCGGCGAACGACGGCGCGAGCACGGGGAACCCGACGTGCGCCCAGAACGAGCCGCGCGTGCCGCCGAGCGTGAGGTTCGCCTCCGCCCACTGCGGCTTGAGCGCCGCGAGGGCCGGCATGAAGGTGATGACCATGAGCGGCACCTGGAAGTAGACGTAGGGCATGATCAGACCGGGCAGGTCGTAGATCCAGGGGCCGTCGGCGTACAGGTCGAAGCCGATCGTCTCGCGCAGCAGCACGGTCACGACGCCCTGGTTGCCGATCGTCGCGATGAAGGCGAACGCGAGCATGACGCCGCCGAACTGGGCGAGCACGCCGGAGGCGGCATCCACCGTCCGGCGCGTCGCGCCGTCTTCGCGCAGGCCGAGCATGGCGTAGCAGACGAGCGCCCCGACGAGGGCGCCGATGATCGCGGTGAGCGCCGAGACCCACACCGTGTTCCAGAACGTCAGCAGGATCACCGGGTCGGCGAGGGCCGCGATGTTGTGGAACGTCAGCGCGCCGTCGCCGTCGACGAAGCCGGACCCCACCGCCAGCAGCGTGGGCAGCAGCAGGAAGAGCGCCGCGAAGACGGCGAACGGCAGGAGGCCGAGCCACGGCAGAAGCGCGGCCGTCCGCCGGGCCGGAGAGGTGGTCTCCGGCCCGGCGGACGAGGTGGCCGCATCGTGTGCGGCCGTGGGGGTGACGGTGGTCACTGGATCGCCGCGGCCCATTTCTCCCCGAGCAGGGTGCCCGCGGCGGTGGACTGCTCCTCAGTCGGCACCACGGTGTCGGCCGGCGCCTCCGGCAGAGCGGCCGCGAGCGTGGCGTCGATCGTGCCGGCCTCGACCATCGCGGCCATGCGCACGGGGCGGGCGCCGCCCTTCAGCCAGAGGTTCTGCACCTCGTCGCTGTAGAGGAACTCCTGCCACAGACGTGCCGCGGCAGGGTGCGGGGCGTCCTTGTTGATCGCCTGGTTGTAGTAGCCGGCGTATCCGGTGCCGGGGAACACGACGACCTCCCACGTCGGCACGTCGTTCACGTGCGTCGCGTTGAGGTAGTCCCAGTTGAAGACGACCGGGGTCTCGCCGCTGGTGACCGTCGCGGTCGTGGCATCCACCTTCAGGAAGTTGCCCGCGGCGTTGAGCGCGGCGAAGAAGTCGATGCCGGGGGTGAAGTCGTCGAGCGTGCCGCCGCTCTGCACGGTCGCCAGGCCCACGCCCGCGAACGCGGCACCGGCCTGCGTGGGGTCGCCGTTGAGCGCGACCGAGGCCTTGTAGTCGGCGCCGAGCAGGTCGTCGAGGCTCGTCGGCGCGGGGACCTTCGCCGAGTCGTAGCCGACCGACATGTACCCGCCGTAGTCGCCCACGAACAGGCCGCTGGGCTCCTTGAGCGCGTCGGGGATGTCGTCCCACGTCTGCACCTTGTACGGTGCGAACTGGTCGGTGTTCGCGAGCGCGACGGCCAGGCCCAGGTCGAACACGTCGGGGGCGGTGTCGAGGCCCTCGTTGGTCTTCGCGGCCTGGATCTCCTCGGCGCTGGAGACATCGGGCGACTGCTCCTCGACCGTGATCTCCGGGTAGCGGCTCTTGAACAGGTCGATGATCTCGCCGTAGTTGGCCCAGTCCCGCGGCAGCGCGATGACGTTGAGCCGGCCCTCGGCCTTCGCCGCGGCCTCCAGGTCTTCGAACGTGCCGATGTCGGCGAGGCTCGTCGCGGTCGCGGCATCCGTGTCGGCCGACGAGCCGCACGCCGTGAGGGCGAGCGCGACGGCCGCCGTCAGCGCGACCAGGCCTGCGCGGCGCGGGGAGAAGCGGGACATGGGGTTCCTCTCGATGCACGGGGATGCGCACGCGTGAGACGCGCGCACCCGGGACGAGACGAGACCCTATTGACCCCGGACGAACGGCCGGAGCGCCGCCGATGAACGAGCGGCGACGCTCCGGTGACCGTTATCTCCCGATCACTTCTCGATCTCGACGACCTCGGCGTTGGGGGCGTTGTTCTTGACTGACTGGATGCCGTTCAGGGCGCTCGCCTTCGAGGAGTAGCCCTGGCTGGTGGCGATCACCTGGCCGTTGGTCGCCTTGAGGTTGAAACGCCAGTCGCCGCCCTTGTCGACCCAGAGCTCGAACTTTCCCGCCATGATGTGGCCCTCCCATGCATCCACCGGCGTCCGTGCCGGTGCTCTGCGCTCACGCTAGCGCCCGCGGCCGCCGAGGCGCCAGTGTGCGCGGAATCGAGATCGGCACCGACGACCGTGTGAGCGGGTGCGTCATCATTCGTCGACAAGGAAGGCGATCCCCGCCACGTGCAAGCAGCTCTGAACCTGGGGGTCCATGATGTCGAACGGCAGCCTCTCGGGTGTGAAGTCGTCGAGCACCTGGGCTTGGAAGTCGTCGCGATCGAAGCGGTCGTCGATGACCCCGGCGTCGGCGAGACACCGGACGACGACCTCGGACGAGTCGCGCAGCAGGTCAGGGTTGCCCTGCTGATAGCGGTACAGCTCTTGAATCGCGCCGTACGTGTCCGACATGCACTCGTGATTGGTGCGCATGAGTATATCGAGCCCTTCTTCATCGGCAGGCGCAGCACCGGGCTGGAGCTCGACGAGACCGTTGGGGTGGTCTGTCCGTACCAGTGGGATGCCGGCCACTGACATGCAGTCCTCGTACAGCCCGACCCCTTCCAGATAGTCGGCATGACTGATCTGCCCGGTTTCCCGCGCCCGCTCCAGGACGGCACGGTCCCAGTCCGACATCTCATCGGACAGCGTCTGCTCGATGAGGGCGCCCATCGAGCTCGCGATCTTGCCCTCCCGTGGCCCCGTGCCCGGTGAGCCGCATCCCGTCAGGAGCATCAGCGACGAGACGGCCGCAAGTGCGCAGAACCACCGTGACCGCCTCCCGCCGATCACGGGATCACCGACCCGAGCACGGCGCCGGCGACCCGCGAGTGACGGCGCCGGCTATTCTACGACCAGGAATGACATCCCCGCCCCGTACAAGCAGCTCTGAACCTGCGCGTCCATGATGTCGAACGGCAGCCTCTCGGGCGAGAAGTCGTCGAGGACGCGGGCTTGGAAATCGTCGCGGTCGAACTGATCGTCGATGACCCCGGCGTCGGCGAGACACCGGACGACGACCTCGGCCGAATCGCGCAGCAAGTCCGGGTTCCCGCGCTGAAAGCCGTACAGATCCTGCGTGGTGCCGTACGTCTCCGACATGCACTCGTGGTTCGTTCGCAGGAGCTGCTCGTCTCCGTCGTCGCCGGCGGGCACGGCGCCGGGCTGGAGCTCGACGAGACCGTTGGGGTGGTCGGTCCGTACCAGCGGAATGCCCGCCGCCGCCATGCAGTCCTCGTACAGTCCGACCCCTTCCAGATAGTCGGCATGACTGATCTGCCCGGTTTCCCGCGCCCGCTCCAGGACGGCGCGATCCCAGTCCGACATCTCACCCGACAGTGCCTCTTCGATGAGAGCGCCCATCGAGCTCGCGATCTTGCCCTCCCGTGGCCCCGTGCCCGGTGAGCCGCATCCCGTCAGGAGCATCAGCGACGAGACGGCCGCAAGTCCGCAGAACCACCGCGACCGCCTCCCGCCGATCACGGGATCACCGACCCGAGCGTGGCTGTGAGCCGAGCGGCGGGACTCACTGGGCACGTGCGTAGATCGCGCCGTTCCTGTAGAGGATCGCCTGGTGCGAGAAGTTGAAGCCCGACACGTATGCTCTCGTCTCGACCTTGGAGTACTTCCCCCAGTCGACCTTGTCACCCAGCCGTGCGTGCCCTTGCAGGAATCCGTCGGCGCCCGTGTTGGAGTATCCGGAGGCGTACGCCTCGCCCCACCAGGAGCCGACGTTGTACATCACCCCCGCATGAACTGCCGGAGCGCTGGCGACGACGATGCCGAGCGACAGCACTGCCGCCGCGATTCGCCCGGACGCTCGCCGGCCGCGGCCGTGCTGAACTCCTGTGGTGCTCGTGCTCTTGGAAGCCATGAATGATCCCCCCGAATCAACAATATGTGGCCTCTTTTATAGCACTTCTTCGAAGGTCGTCAAAGTCGCCGGCGGCGGGGGCGGGTGCGCTCAGCCCGCGAGCCGCGACCGCAGCGTCGTCAGCTCGGCGTCGGAGAGGCCGCCCGAGCGCAGGTATCCCGCGACCGAGTCGTGCTGCGACTCGACCCACGCGAGGGCGTGCTCGATCGCCTCGGCGGGCGTCTCGGTCGCCAGCTCGCGCAGCCGCGGCGTGACCGGCATGTTGTGACGCTCGATCGAGGCGAGCACGGCGTCGGCCCACGGCCCGGCGAGGTTGCGCCCGCTCGCGGTGTAGTCGGCGACGATCGCCTCGCGGGTCGCGCCGACGGCGTCGAGCAGCAGCGCCGTCGCGATGCCCGTGCGGTCTTTGCCCGCGGTGCAGTGCACGAGCACGGCCGAGGGCTCCTCGTCGCGGCTCGCGGCGACCAGGCGCGCGACGTGCGCGAACGACTCGGCGGCGTGCGACAGCATCGCGACGTACAGCTCGCCGAGGGCGGGCAGGCGCTCGAGCAGGATCGCCGCGGCGTCGCGGCTGACGTCGGGGCCGGCGGCGCCCACGGCATCCTTCGCGAGCTCGCTCACGGCGCCCTCGAGCAGCGAGAGCTCGACGATCCGGAACGCCCGCGTGTCGGGCAGCAGGTCGGGCGTGTGCGCGCGCTCGCGGTCGGTACGGAAGTCGACGACCACGCCGATGGGGCTCTCGGCGAACGCCTGCAGGCCCGCGGGCGTCGCCCGGCCGAGCGCCTCGGAGCGGAAGAGCACGCCGTGGCGCGTCACGCCGCCGGAGGCGAGCGGCGTGCCGCCCGTGTCGCGAAAGTTCACGAGGCCGTCGATCATGGCATCCGTCCCGTCGGTGGTGTGGTTCAGGCTGTGGCGGTCGGCGTCGCGGGGTCCCCGGCGGGGCGCGGGCTCAGGGCGCGAGGCGCGTCGGCCCGCGGAACAGGTAGGTCACCTCGCGGATCGACGACTCGCCCAGCAGCAGCATGAGCACGCGCGCGAGGCCCATGCCGAAGCCGCCGTGCGGCGGGGCGCCGTACCGGAAGAAGTCGAGGTAGAAGCCGAGGTGCTCCGGGTCGAGGCCCTTCTCGCGCGCCTGCGCCTCGAGCACGTCGACGCGGTGCTCGCGCTGCGCGCCCGTCGTGATCTCGACGCCCTTGTAGAGCAGGTCGTACGACTTCGTGAGCCCCGTCTCCGGGTCGCGCATGTGGTAGAACGCGCGGATCTCGGGGTGGTAGTCGGTGATGAACACGAACTCGTGACCGTAGGTCTCCCGCACGTGCGCGGAGATCTGGCGCTCGCCCTCGGGGTCGAGGTCGCCGTCGGTGCGGGGGATCTCGTAGCCGCGCGCCTTCACGATCTCACGGGCCTCCGCGAGCGGGATGCGCGGGAACGGGAGGGCGGGCACGACGACGTCGATGTCGAAGAGCTCCGCGATCTCGTCGCCGTGCTTGTCCTTGACCGCCTGGATCGCGGTCTGCAGCAGCTCCTCCTGCATGGCCGCGACGTCCTCGTGCGAGTCGATCCAGCTGATCTCCGCGTCGATCGACGTGAACTCGGTGGCGTGGCGCGAGGTGAAGCTCGGGTCGGCGCGGTAGACGTCGCCGATCTCGAAGATCTTGCCGAAGCCGGCCGACTGGGCCATCTGCTTGAAGAACTGCGGGCTCTGCGCGAGGTAGGCCGTCTTCTCCTCGAAGTAGGGCACCTCGAACAGCTCGGCGTTCGACTCCGACGCCGAGGCCATGAGCTTGGGGGAGTGGATCTCGATGTAGTCGCGCTCGATCCAGTACGTGCGCATCGCGTGCTCGAGCGTCGTCTGCACCCGGAAGACCAGGTTGTTGCGGCGCTGGCGCAGGTCGAGGAAGCGCCAGTCCATGCGCTTGTCGAGGCTGCTGTCGGCTGCGATGGGCGTCTCCGGCAGCGCCGCGGCGGCGATGTCGAGCGCGCCGATCCTGATCTCCACGCCGCCGAGCTTGACGCGCTCGTCGTGCTTGAGCTCGCCCGTCACGGTGAGGAAGGTGCCCGTCGCGAGGTTCGAGATCGTGTCGGTGAGCGCGAGTGCTGCCACGTCCTGCTCCGCGCCGTCGGGGTCGGGCCGCGTCGCCGGGTTGACGAGCTGCACGGCGCCGCTCTCGTCGCGCAGGATGACGAACTGCACCTTCTTCTGATCGCGGACGGTCTCGACCCATCCCGATACCGAGACGGGGCCGTCTTCGCGGGCCTGCAGTTGCTTGACGAGAACGCGTTCACTCACGAGGGTCAAGCTTACGCGGGGGCGGATGCCGGTGCCTCCCGAGCCCGTGGGCCGCGGCACGATGGCCGATTCCCGCCAGCATCGTGCCAGGGGCGGACGGCAGGATGGCGGGCATGCCCACGACGAACGACCGGCACGCGGCGACGCTCGCCGCCTACCTGGCGCTGGCGCTCGTCTGGGGCTCCAGCTTCCTGCTGATGAAGGTCGCGCTGGGGGCCTTCACGCCCGCGCAGGTGGCTCTCGGGCGCATCCTCATCGGTGCGGCGACCCTGACGGCGCTGATGCTCGTGACCCGGCGGGCCTGGCCGCGGGAACGCCGGCTCTGGGCGCATCTGACCGTCGTCGCCGGCCTGCTGTGCGTCGTGCCCTTCCTGCTGTTCGCGTGGGCGGGGATGTTCCTCCCGTCCGGGCTGAGCGCGATCCTCAACGCGACGACACCCATCTGGACCGCGATCGCGACGACCGTCGCCGTGCGCGGCGCGCGGCTCACGGCGTGGCAGGCACTCGGCGTCGCTCTCGGCGTCGCCGGCGTGGCGCTGACCATGGGCGTGTGGCGCGTGGTCACCGACCCGGTGTTCCTCTCCTCGTTGCCCGCCCAGGCCGCCTGCCTCGCCGCGACGGCGTCGTACGGCCTCGCCTTCGCCTGGATGCAGCGCTTCGTCACCGGCAGGCACCGGCACGACCCGCTCGCCGTCGCCTCCGTGCAGCTGGTGGCCGCGGCCGGGATCGCCGTCGTGCTCGTGCCGTTCGTCGCGGTGACGCCGGTGGTCCTCGACGCGGTGCCCGTGCTGAGCCTGCTCGCCCTCGGCGTGCTCGGCACCGGGCTCGCCTACGTGTGGAACACGCGCGTGATCGTCGCGTGGGGCTCGCTCGCCGCGGCGACCGTGACCTATCTGACGCCGCTCGTGGGGGTGGTGCTCGGCGCCGTGCTCCTGAACGAGCGTCTCGGATGGCACGAGCCGGCCGGCGCGGTCGTCGTCGTGCTGAGCGTCATGCTCGTGCAGCGACGGTTCGACCCGGTGCTCGCGAGGTTCCGGTCGGCCCGCGCGCGCTGGCGCAGCCGGGCCGGCGGATCCGACGCGGCACCCAGGGAATCCGCAAGGAACGTCTCGTAAGGTGGGACACGTCGTGTCCGCACCCTGGTCGCGGCGATCACCGAGCGCCCTCCCCGACCCCTGGAGACACCCGATGAGCGACACGACGAACGACGGCTCCTGGCTGGGCATGCTGGCCGAGTGGTCGGTGGGCCTGATGGACGTCATCGGCGCTCCCGGCGCGGCCCTCGCGATCGCGCTGGAGAACATCTTCCCGCCGCTGCCGAGCGAGGTGATCCTGCCGATGGCGGGCCTCGCCGCGTCGCGCGGATCGTTCACGCTCGTCGAGGCGATCGCGTGGACCACCGCGGGATCGATCGTCGGCGCCCTGCTGCTCTACGGCCTCGGCGCCCTGCTCGGTCTCGACCGCCTGCGCGCTATCGCCGCGCGCGTGCCGCTGCTGCATCCGGAGGACATCGACCGCACGGTCGCCTGGTTCGCCAAGCACGGCGGCAAGGCCGTGCTCTTCGGCCGGATGATTCCGATCTTCCGCAGCCTCATCTCGATCCCCGCCGGCATCACGCGCATGCCGCTCTGGCGGTTCACGCTGCTCACGGGCATCGGATCGCTCGTGTGGAACACCGTGTTCGTGCTCGCGGGCTTCTTCCTCGGCGAGGCGTGGCCCGTCGTCGAGCAGTACACCGACGTCCTGCAGTACATCGTCATCGTCGTCGCGGGCGCCGCCGTCGCGTGGTTCGTGATCGCGCGCGTGCGGGGGCTGTGGGCCGCGAAGGCGGCGAGGAAGGGCGCTCGACCGGGCGGCGTCCCGGGCCCGGCAGAGGCGGCGGAGCCGGCATCCACGTCCCCGGCCGAGCAGCTGGCCGAGCAGCAGGCCGAGCCCGCGGCGGAGGCCGCGACGGACGGGGTCGCGGCGGACGCGAGCGCTCCCGGCTCATCCATAACGACGCACACATAGGATGGTCGGGTGCCCGCCGATCGCCTCCATCTCGTGCGCCACGGGGAGGTCCACAACCCCGAGCGCGTGCTGTACGGGCGACTGCCGCACTACCGGCTGAGCGACGCGGGCCGCGGCATGGCGCGCGCCGCCGCCGAGCACGTGCGCGGCCTCGACCGCCCCGTCACGACGCTCGTCGCCTCGCCGCTGCAGCGCACCCGCGAGTCGGCCGAGCCGTTCACCGAGCTCTTCGGCCTCGAGCCCCGCATCGACGAGCGCGTCATCGAGCCGACCAACGTGTTCGAGGGCCGGCGCATGAGCCGCGCCCTGCGCAACCCCCTCAACTGGTGGCACCTGCGCGCCCCGTCGCGCCCCAGCTGGGGCGAGCCGTACGCGCAGGTCGTCGCACGGATGGACGCCGCCATGCGCGACGCCTGGAACGCCGCCCCGGGCGGCGACGTGGTGATCGTGTCGCACCAGCTGCCGATCTGGATCACGCACCTCGCCGTCGCGGGCGAGCCGCTGCGGCACGACCCCCGCAAGCGCCGCTGCGCGCTGTCGAGCGTCACGAGCTTCGTGCTCGAGGACGGCGGCGCGGGCGGCGGCCGCTGGCGCGAGGTCGCCTACGCCGAGCCGGCCGCGACCTCGGGCGCGATCGACGTGGGGGCGGTGTGACCGTGCCCACGACCCCGCGGCCCACGACGCCGAGGCCCATGACCGCGCGGCGCAGGACCTCTCGGGCCGCCCGCGTTCTGGCATCCGTCGCCGCGCTGGCGCTCGCCGTCACGCTCAGCGCGTGCTCGGCCGACGACGGCATCGCGGGCGCGTACACCGAGACGAACGACAAGGGGTTCGTCGCGGGCGACGGCACCTTCCAGGAGATCGCGGCCGCCGACCGGGGCGAGCCCGTCGCGTTCACCGGCACGGGCATCGACGGCGAGACGATCAGCAGCGCCGACTACGAGGGCCAGGTGCTCGTGCTCAACTTCTGGTTCGCGGGCTGCGCACCGTGCCGCACCGAGGCGCCCATCCTGCGCCAGGTCCACGAGGAGACGTCGCCCGACGCCGCCTTCCTCGGCGTCAACATCTACGACGGGCCCGAGCAGGCGCGCGCGTTCGAGACCGAGTTCGGCATCGAGTACCCGTCGCTGCTCATGGTGAAGGACGCCGAGCTCAAGCTCTCCTTCATCACCTGGACGCAGGTCAACGCGGCGCCCACCACGCTCGTGCTCGACAAGCAGGGCCGTGTCGCCGCCCGCTATCTGGGCGCCGTGCGCGAGGACTACAGCCTGCGCACGGTCGTGCAGGACCTCATCGCGGAGCCGTCGTGAACCCCAACCCCGTCGTGCTCGACGGAGCGCTGTGGCTCGCCGTGCCCGTCGCGATCCTCGCGGGTCTCATCTCCTTCCTGTCGCCATGCGTGCTGCCGCTCGTTCCGGGATACCTCGGGTTCCTCGGGGGAGCGGTGGGTCAGCGGCCGTCAGCCGGGGGCGCGGACGGCGGCTCGTCGGGCCGCGCGCGGCTGCTCGGCGGCGTGCTGCTGTTCATCGCGGGGTTCACGGTCGTGTTCGTCGCGATGGGCGTGCTCGTCGGCACGCTCGGCCGCGTGCTCACGCAGTACCAGGACGTCATCACGCGCGTGCTCGGCGTCGTCGTGATCGCCCTCGGCCTGGTCTTCATCGGCGTGTTCGGCTTCGCGCAGCGCACCCTCAAGCCGCAGGTGCGCTCGGGCCTCGGGCTCGTCGGGGCGCCGCTGCTCGGCGTCGCGATGGGCATCGGCTGGGCGCCGTGCATCGGCCCCACCTACACCGCGATCCTCACGATCGCCTACGCGCAGGCCGACGTCGGCCGCGCCGTGCTGCTCACCGTCGCCTACTCGCTGGGCCTCGGCATCCCCTTCGTGCTCATCGCGCTCGGCTTCGGCTGGGCGTCGCGCTCGCTCGCGTTCTTCCGCCGGCACGTGCGCGTCATCAACGTCGTCGGCGGCGTGCTGCTGATCGCGCTCGGCGTGCTCATGGCCACCGGCCTGTGGGGCACGCTCATGTCGCGGCTCACGGGGGTGATCGCCGGTGTCGAGCTCCCCCTCTGACGTGGACGACGAGCGTGCGATCTCGCAGCCGCAGCTGGGCCTCGTCGGCTGGCTGCGCTGGGGGTGGCGGCAGCTCACGAGCATGCGCACGGCGCTCGTGCTGCTGCTCGCGCTCGCGATCGCCGCGATCCCGGGGTCGATCGTGCCGCAGCGCGGCGCCGACCCCAACGGCGTCGCCCAGTACCGCAGCGACAACCCCGACCTGTTCCCCGTGCTCGACGCGCTGCAGCTGTTCGACGTGTACACGTCGGTGTGGTTCTCGGCGATCTACATCCTGCTGTTCGTGTCGCTCATCGGCTGCGTCATCCCGCGCACGAAGCACCACTGGAAGGCGCTGCGCTCGCGTCCGCCGCGCACGCCCGCGCGCCTCTCGAGGCTCGACGACCACGCCGAGAACATCGTGCCGCTGCGCGACGGGGAGGATGCCGGGGCCGCCGCCGTGCACGCGATCGACGTCGCCGAGGGGCAGCTGCGCAGGCTGGGCTACCGCGTCGAGCGCTACGACGCGACGCGTGCGGGATCGGTGTCCGCCTCCGTCTCGGCGGAGCGCGGGTACCTGCGCGAGACGGGCAACCTCGTCTTCCACGCCTCGCTCGTGGGCGTGCTGCTGTCGGTCGGCATCGGCGGCGGGTTCACCTACACGGGGCAGACAGTGATCCTGGAGGGCGAGAGCTTCGTCAACTCGCTCGGCCTCGGGTACTCGTCGTTCAATCAGGGGCGCTTCGT